>JBOGED010000484.1:0-5684 GCA_050743625.1 Egibacteraceae bacterium
GCCGCCGGCCCTCCTACCACGGGGTGACCTATGGAGGGGTCACGACGACCGGACTGCCCGCCAACCAGGAGGGGTTCGGACCATTGCTCGGCGGAGTCCTCCAAGCTCAGCACGATGACCTGCAAGCCGTCGAGCGGCTGTTCTTCGACCACGGCGATGAGATTGCCGCGGTTATCGCCGAGCCTGTCATCGGCGCGGCCGGCGTGCTCCCACCGGTCGACGGCTACCTTGCCGGCCTGCGACGGCTGTGCGACGCGCATGGCGCGTTCTTGATCCTCGACGAGGTCGTCTGCGGCTTCGGGCGGCTCGGAGCTTGGTGGGGGGCGCAGCACTATGGGGTGACCCCCGACCTCGTGACGTTCGCGAAGGCCGTGACCTCCGGCTACCAGCCGCTCGGGGGTGTGCTCGTCGGCCCGGCGGTGCGGGGGCCGCTGGAGGCCGACCCGGCGTTCGTGCTGCGCCACGGCCACACGCACAGCGGGCACCCGGCGGCGTGCGCCGCCGCGCTCGCCGCGCTCGACATCACCGTACGCGAAGGCTTGCTCGACCGCGCCCCGAAGGTCGGCGAACGCCTGGCCAGAGGTCTGCGCGCCCTGCTCGGCGACGGCAAGGTCGCCGACGTGCGAGGAGCTGGCGCGGTCTGGGCAGTCGGCCTGTGGCCTGACCAGTCCGCCCCCGCGCTACGCGACGGGATGCTCGCCCAAGGGGTGATCCCCCGGCCGATCGGCGAGTCGACCCTCGCGTTTTGCCCCCCTCTCGTGATCTCCGACGACGATGTCGACCGCTGTGTCGCGGCACTGGACAAGGTGACGAGCCCGGGCGCCGGAGAAGAAAGGACCCCCTCGTGACGACCCAAGAGGATCTCGTCGCCGACTGGCGGGACCACGCGTACAGCTGCTTCAGCTCGGGTCATAAGTTCTGCCGGAACGTGTGCCCGGTCATGGGGGTAACCCAGAACGAGAACTACTCGCCGACCGCGTTCCACGCGAACGTCGTCGCGATGGAGCAGGGCCACCTCTCGATCGAGGACGTCGCCCGTGACTATGTCCACTGCACGCAGTGCGGGGCCTGCGAGACCCGCTGTCCCAACACGCTGTTCGCGGGCGACTTCTACCGGCACAAGACGCGCACCGTCGCGCTCGTCCAAGCGGTGCGTGCGCTCGCGGTCCAGTCCGGTGTCGAGCAGCCCGGCTGGAAACGCTGGGTCGAGCGAACGATGGAGGCGCGCAGCGAGCCGGTGCTCGACGGCACGCCGGTCGCTCAGGAGCATGTCGCCGACTGGGCGGACGGGTTGGATCTCCCGGTCGGCGGCGAGACGATCCTGTTCGTCGACTGCGAGGCCGCGTTCTTCCGCACGTCGCTGCCGCGGGCGGTGGCGAAGATCCTGTCGTCGGCTGGCATCGAGTTCGGTCTCATGCGTGAGCAGTGGTGCTGCGGCGGCCCGGCCCGCGAGATGGGGTATCTCGACGCGGCCAAAGAGTTCGCTGAGCACAACCTGGCGGACTGGCGTGACGTGGGCGCGCGGCGGATCGTCACGCTGGACCCGCACGACTACATCAGCTTCACCGAGGACTATCCGGAGTACTTCGGCGCGGGCTACGACCTCGAGATCGTGCACATCACCGAGCTGGTGGCCGAGCTGATCCGGGACGGGGCGTTGGAGCTAGGGGTCCCGATCGAGCGGGTCGCGACCTACCACGATCCCTGCCGGTTGAACAAGCGCAAGGGCATCTACTCGTCACCGCGGGAGATCCTCCGCGCCATCCCCGGTCTGGAGTTTCGCGACGTCGACCATGTCACGCAATGGGCGTTCTGCTCGGGCGCGGGTGGCGGGTTGGCGATCGAGCGGCCCGACCTGACCAAAGCGATCAGCGGGCAGCGCGTCGAGAAGGCCGCCGAGCTTGGCGTGGACCTGCTCGTCACGCAGTGCCCGTGGTCAGAGCGGCCGTTGGCGGCGGCCGGTTCCGACCGCGACATCGAGGTCCGCGATCTCATGGAGATCGTGGCCCTAGCGGCGGGGATGGCGCCCGACGAGGCTGGTGCCGCGAGCGTCGCGAAGAAGAGGGGATCCCGATGACCACGACCATCCTCGCGGAACCTGTCCTCGACGAGCTGCGCGGCATCCTCGGGGACGAGGGGCTGCTCGTCGACAAGCCCGCCCGTTACTGCCGGACCCGGGTGCCAGCGCCGTTCCCGGTCCACCGGTGGGACGACCACGTGCCGAGCGCGGTCGTGCTGCCGCGCACCACCGCGGAGGTCGTCGAGATCGTCAAGCTCGCGAACCGCTACCGCGTACCGATCGTGCCCCGCGCGGCTGGCACGGGGCTGGCGGACGGGGCGGTGCCGCTACGGCATGGGATCCTCCTCGACGTCAAGCGGATGAACCAGATCCGCGACATCGACCTCGTCGACATGACCGTGACGGTGCAGCCAGGCATCAACATGCTCAAGCTCAACGAGGCATTGCGCCCGCATGGGGTGATCTATCCGGACGACCCTGCCTCGTATCCCTGCTCCATGGTCGGGGGGCGGATCGGGACGAGCGGCTGGTCGTTGATCGGCGCGCGCTACGGGCACACCCGCGATCTCGTGATCTCGATGGAGGTCGTGCTTCCCACCGGTGAGGTCATGGAGGTCGGCGACGGCGGCGGGCGGAAGGTCCGCAAGTCGTCGACCGGTTTCCAGCTGAAGCACCTGTTCATGGGCCATCAAGGCACACTTGGCGTCACGACGGAGGCGACGCTCGAGCTGGTCCCCCGCCCGGAGGTCGAGTTCGCCGCCTTCTTTGGCTATCACGACTTCGACACCGCCTACCGCAGCACCGGCGCGCTCGCCAAGTCAGGCCTCGCGACGCTGGCCGGGGTCGTGCTGTTCGACGAGTGGAAGTTGCAATACCTACGCCGCGACGATGAGGCGTATGTCGAGCAGCCGGACTGGCTCAAGGCGGTCGTCGCGGTGGCCGCCTATGGCACCCGCGCGGAGACCGAGCCCGCGGCGCGGCGGATTCTCGACATCGGCGCCCAAAGTGGCGGCACCTTCCTGGGCGACGAGGTGTCCCAGGGCGACTGGGCCGCGCGCCACGACCGCTACGCGATCCCCCTGCACGGGCGGCGACCCGACGGCCAGGTGGTGCCGATGTGCTGGCACTGCGAGGACGCGGCCATGCCGTACAGCACCCTGCCCGCCGTGCGCGAAGAATGGCACGCGATCGCCGACCGCTACATCCGTGACTATGGGATATTCGACGACTGGGGAATGTTCTTCTACACGAACGGTGCGCACAAACCCTGGGCGGACTACCTCGTCGAGATCGACATCGGCATCTGGGAGCAGAAGCTCGACGCCGAGACCTGGGCCGCCTGGGTGCGATGCAAACGCGAGATCGCCGAGGTCGCGCTCCGCATGGGCGGGTCGATCACCGCCTGCCACGGCGCGACACGGGCCGGCGACGTCGAGCTCGTGCCGCGGGAGATGGGCCGCGGCTTCGAGGTGATGAAACAGATCAAACGCTGCCTGGACCCCAACAACGTGATGAACCCGGGCAAGTACCTGCTGGATCAGGCGTACGAATAGGAGGACTTCGTCGTGCTTGGTTTCCGGCTGTCCGCACAGCGGCCGCCCGCCGCGAGGCAGATCACGGACGCGGTGGTCATGCGCTTCGACCACGTCTACGAGGTCGACCCCGCCCTTATGGGCGCCGTCGAGCAGGACGACATCCCCGCATGGGATACCCACAGGATCGTCGATCACCGTCTGGCTCATCTTGACTGGATGCACGACCATTGGGCGGACGGCCTGCTGTCAGCGCGGGAGGTGCAGAGCAAGGGATAGCAGGAGGGCGGCGGTAGCGATCGACGCGGATGTGCTGCGGGTGCGGTCCTGGCTGGGGGGACCTACGCTCAGGTTGGGGCTTGCTCGCGGAACTCGCGTACGGCGTCGCTGATCTCGGCGGCGTCGAGGACGTCGAGCATGAGGCCGACCTGGTCCTCCCATACGTCCGGGGGGATGGCCGCGCGCGGCTCGTCGTCGAGGATGTGGTAGACGGGGAGCCCCAACTGGACTCCGGCCAGTGAACCCGCCCAGCTTGGATCGCCCAGCACGACGGTCTCGGCGGCGATCCCCGCGCTCTCGGCGTCAGGCGCGCCGAGCAGCACCACCAGCGCGTCGCGGCCGTGCTCGCCGGCCAGGCGCTTGATGGTCTCTTGGGTGGACAGGTCCATGGCTCCCGCCGCCGTTCAGACGAAGCACTCGGTGGCGACGTAGGCCACGGTGCCGCCCGCCGCCTGCACGCAGGCGGCGATGGCCGGCCCGGCGATACCGTCGCGCTCGCCGATGACGATGACGTGTTTTCCGTCGAACATGGCTCCTCCTGTGTTCACAGCCGCTGCATCTGCTCTGCCAGCCACGCGTCGAGCTGATCGGGTCTTAGGCTCGGGTTCGTGATGCGCGCCAGCTCCTCGCCGTCGCGGAACAGCAGGAACGTCGGCAGGCCCATCACCCGGTGCGCGATGCACAGGCGCCGCGCCTTGCTGGCGTCCAACTTCACGACCGCGAGCTCAGAATGGGCACCGGCGATCCCCTCGACGTGTGGCGCCAGCGCGACGCACGGGCGGCAGTCGGGCGCCCACACGTCGACGAGCACGAGGCCGGAGCGCACCAGCTCGTCGAAGGTCTGTCGCGTCGCCTCGGTCACGCTGCTCATGTCAACCCCTGTTGCGCTCCAGCAGGACGCTCATCCCGTCGGACCGCTGGCTCATGCGGCCCAGGAACAGGCTGCCTTTGGCCAGCAGAAGGACCCTGGACGCCGGCCCGGTCGTCAGCCGGGTCAACGCGTGCGGCACGTAGCACAGCGCCGAGGCCAGATGGCCCTGTGTCGGCGCGTAACCGGGCATGCCGCGCGCGGCGGCGAAGGCGCCGATCTCGTCCCGGCCGATCTCACCGCGGCGCGCGGCCAGGGCCGCGATCGTGCGGTAGTTGCGGGCGGCGACGTCACCCGAGCCTTGCGGCTCGGTCACCTCGGGATCGTGCAGCTCCGTGGCGTAATCGTCGACGTCCACCATCCGCAGGCCCAGCGCCTCGAGCGGCCGCACCGCCAGATCGTCCAGGATCTGCGCGTTCGAGGCGCCTGAGGACACCCGGTGGCGGCCGACCGCGTCGAGCCTGACCGTGGGGGAGACGCCGTCGTCAGCCTCGACGAGCAGGGCGGCCCCGCCGAGCACGTCTTCGAGCACGGGCAGCCCGTGGCGCAGGTGGCCCTCGAACTTCATCCCCAGCTTGGGCAACGAGCCGCCAGCGACGACGGCGACCCGTTGGAACACGCCCGCCACGACCAGGCTCGCGGCGATCACGAGCGCGGGGATCGGCGCGGCGCAGAAATCCTTGACGTCCGCGCCCGACGACGCGCTCAACCCCGTCACACCGGCGATCGCCTTGGCCATATTGCCACCGCCGCGCTGGTAGCGGTCCCCGACGGCCTCTTCCGAGCAGGCGATCGTGTAGTCGATCGTGGCGGGGTCGAGGCCATGGTCGTGGAGCAGGCGCAGCAGCGCGAGCGCGCCGGTCGCCTTGCAGGCCAGGTTCTCCAGCAGCACCGCGGCGGCCAGCGCCTCGTCCGCGGCGTGAGCGCGGCGCATCGCTCCCGCCAGCCGCTGATCGCCAAAGTGCAGCGGGAGGGCGCCCTCCCC
>JBOGED010000485.1:0-7984 GCA_050743625.1 Egibacteraceae bacterium
GGCTTGCGCTGCCCCTTTCTTCCGCGGCACGGCCGGCTTCTTGGCCAGCCCCTCCGAGGACGGGGGCACCGAGGAGTTCTTGGAGTTACGGCCCACCCGCCGCCCGAGCGCCTCCACCTGGGCGGTCAATACGTCGATGCGCCGCTCCGCCTCGACAGCCCGAGCCAGCAACGCCGCGCTCTCCGATCGGGCCAGGGCCAGCTCGGCGGCCTGGCGGGCCACGACGTCGCGCAACCGGCAGTTGGCCGCACGCAACGCGGTGACCTCCGCCGGCTCCACCACGTCGACCACGAACTCCTCCTGTCACCACGACAGGAGCAACACTAACCCCCAAACCCCCCAAAACCACGCAACCGCCCGCATCCTCTACGACCCCCCAACCGACCCGACCTGAACAGTTACTCGGGCAGCTTTTTCTGCCCGGAAGACCGCCTCCGAGCGCAGCGCTCTCCGAGTTTGACGCCAGCACGGACCAACCGCTGATCTCCACGCTGCGGTCCTCGGCCCTGGCCGAGCCAACGCCTCTACTGCAGTACAGCGGCTCATGCTGGCCGGCGCCATTGACAAACCGCCAGATGATGAGAATCGCGTAAACGGGCGAGATGCGGTTCTTTTGGCGAAACACCCTAGTCTGGTGGAGCACTTCGCCGCACCGTGCAGGAATAGGCCGGCTTGCGTCGCCGCTCCGAAGGGGAATCCGGCAAACCAGCCGACGTGTGGCCGATCCTCATGTCAGGAAGCGTGTAGTACAAAGCCTTTGTACTATGAGGCGATGCAGCCGCTCCTGGACCGGCGGGGTGAGCTCGTCGCCCTGGGGTCTGCGTGGGAGTCGGCGGGTCTTGGCATGCCACAGCTCGTCGTGGTATGGGGTCGGCGGCGGGTCGGCAAGACGTTCCTGATGCTCCACATGCTCGACCGCCTGCCGCGCGATGCGCTGCGGGTGTACCACGCCGCCACGCAGCAGGCGGAGCGTGTGGAGCTCGCCCGTTTCGCGGAGTCGGTGGAGCGTGACCTCGGCAGCGACGTCGCCGAGTCGGCGGGGGGAGGGTTCGCCTCTTGGGAGGCGGCGCTGCGGTTCCTCGCCGCGCTCGGCCGGCAGCGGCCGCTCGCGGTGGTGCTCGACGAGGTCACCTACCTGACCGGCTCGACGCCGGGCTTCGCGAGCATCGTCCAGGCGGTATGGGACCGCGAGTCCGCGGCCGGCGCCTCCAACCTGATGCTCGTGCTCACCGGGTCAGTGGGGACGATCGAGCGCATGGTCGGCGGCCAGGGCGCGCTGCACCGGCGGCCGACCCTGGAGCTGCGCCTGGACCCCGTTGACCTCCCCGCCGCGGCGGAATTTCTGCCTGGCCTGGGCCCGGACGGGCTGGTCGAGGCGTACGCCGCCTGCGGCGGCTACCCGCTGCACCTGCTCGCATGGGACGCCGGCACTGGCGCTGAGGAGAACCTCCTGCGCCTCGCCGGCTCGGCGGGCGGGCTGTTGCTCACCGACGCGCGCGGCATGCTGCAAGAAGAGCTGCCGGACTCGGGGGGTTACCAGCGGATCCTCGCCGCAGTGGGGAGGGGCCGCACACGCCACGGAGAGATCCGCACCGAGGCGGACCAGCGCATCGAGCAGCCCTTGGACGCGCTGGTACGTGTCCGGCTCGTCCGCCGCTTGACGCCAGTTGGGGCTCTGCGGCGGGCCACTCCTCACTATGAGATCGCCGATCCCTACCTGCGGTTCTGGTTCGCGGTGCTGTACGCGGACGCGCAACTGGTCGAGGCCGGCCAGGGGCGGGCCGTGCTGCGGCGTTCGAGCTCGGCCTGGCAAGGCCACCTCGGCTGGGCCTTCGAGGAGGCTGCCAGGGCACACTGCCAGCGCCTCGTAACCCGTGGCGTCCTACCCGACGACCTCGTCGTCGGCCGGTGGTGGACCTCCTCTGGGCCCCCCTGCGAGGTCGACGTCCTCGGCCTCCAACGCAACCAGACGGCGCTGCTCGGCGAGGCGAAATGGACCGCCGCCCCGCTGGGTCACCGCCAACTCGAGAAGCTGCGGCGCACGCTCGCCTCTGTCCCCGACCCGGTCGAGGACCCCTGGCTCGCCCTGTGGGGCCGGGCCGGATGGGACCCCGCCGCCCGCGCTCCTAAGGTCCTCGGCTACTGTGCTGCCGACGTCGTGACGCCCTGAGCCTCGGGGAGGTCGTATCGCCGATCAGGGCAGGTTGGGGGTGTCGCCGTCGATCGTTGCGGCGATAGGGTCGATTGCGTCGGTGAGCACGGAGTGGCAGGCGCCGACCAGCGATTCCATCAGCTCGCCGAGCGAGCCGTCGTCCAGCGTCACGCCTTCGAGGTCCACGCTCGTGCGGCAGCGGAGCTGGCCATTGCCGTTCAGCTCGAGGTTGCCGATGGGTAAGGCCCAGTTGATCTGGGCGACGACCGAGGCCACGGCGCCCAAACGGTCGGCGGGCACCAGCCATGGGGCCTCAAGGTAGACGAGCACCTGCTCGGCCGCCTCGCGTACCTGCACATATCCGCTGAGCACGGCGCCGTCCTCTCCCGCCAGGGAGAGGGCCGCCACCGCCTCGTCGGGATGGGCGGTCGGGTCCAGGCCGCGGGCTTGAAGCCACGACCACACCCGCGCCGCGAGTGAGCCCGACCACGCCGCTGGCGCGCTCACGCCTCCCTCACCGTGACCCAGACGTTGACACCGGGCATGGTCGAGCCATCTGGCCGCGTTGTGCCCGCATGGACGACGGTGAACCGAACGCCCTGCGGGAAGAGCACCTCTCCCTCGGCGGGCTTATCCGACAGCAGAGAGATCTCCTTGCCCGAGCGGATGGGCTGTTGGACGACATAGGCGAGGCCTTTGTTGCCGTGACCCAAGAAGGACCTCGCGGCGTCAGTCGCCGTCGAGAACGGGTACGCGAACGAGATGACGCTGCGCTTCTTGAACGTCCTCTCGATCGCTTGCCCGATCGCGGCGGGATCGCCACCAAGCAGGGCATCCTGAATGCCGCCCGGCACGCTCGCCGTGCCATGGAATACCTCCCCGCGAGTGTAGGCGGGTAGCTTCGCGAGCCCAGAGTGCATGGCCTTGATGAGCGGGAGCGAGTAATCGAGGCCGCGCATCATCCTCGCGAGGCCCGGATCGCCGACCCTCAAGTCGCTCGCCTTGGTACCCGTGTCCATGAGCTGCGTCCCGTACCCGAGGTCCTCGTGCAGCTTCGTGGTGTAGGCGAACAGGGCGCCCTTCTCGCGCTCGGCGAGGCCCTCGACGGCCTCCTTGTCCGCCACCAAGGGATGGGCGGGCCCCAAGATCTGCTTCACGTCGCCCCACGGGAGGATGTCGGGGATCAAAGGCGCGAGCTCGTCGGGGGCTTGGGGTACCGTCCCTGCCAGGAAGGCGCGTATCTGCGGCATCACGTGCTGTACTTGCAGAGGCGAATGGACGCGGACGCCCAGTGCAGCACGGAGACGGCGTAGCTCGTCGCGGTCGTTCTTGACGCCCGACGAGGCCAGAGCCCTCAGCCGGTCCGCGATTTGGGTGACCTGGGCATCGAGGACCAGGTTGGTCGCCGCCAGGAAGACGGCAGCGTCAGCCATGGCCCGCTCGAGGGCGGGGATGAGCGTGGCGCCGACGTTCGTGGTGAACTTCGCTGCGGCGCCCTGGGCCCGCCAGTACTTCTCACGAGCCAAGGCGCTCACGTCGAACGCGGCCGGGGTGGCCAGCTGCCCGGTGTCCATCGCGTGGGAGCGGCCCGTGCGGGCCAGGTCGGCTGGGCTCATCCGGTGGCCCAGGGCGCTTGCCAGCGTCGCTTGGTCCGCGTGGGCCAGGTTCGCGCCGGCGCCGTGCGCGGCCTCGACCAGCTTGGCGGCGACCGCCTTGGCCAGCCGCTTCGCGCTGGCTCCCGAGCCCGCATCGATCGCCGTGACGAGCTGATCGAACTCGCCTCCGGTCGTGCTTGCTTGCCATGCCGCACCATAGGCGCCCGGGAAGTTCTCTTTGAGGATCCGCCGCCGGAGGTGCTCGATCGCCAGGCGGATCTTGGCGGCGCGAGTCGCGGAGGTGTCTGTTCTCGGGTCGTACCGGCCGGCGCCGCCCTTCAACGGCTCTTCCCAGATCGCCCTGGGGATGCCGAGCTCGACGAAGAACCTTGCCTCGCCCTCGGCGCGGGCGGCGATGCGCCGAGGCTCCGCGGGTTCGGCTCCGCCGCGGAAGAGCCTGTCGGCGCGCGCCGGGCTGACATTGCGCTGCTTGGCGAGAAGGTCACGCAGGACCACGTCCCGCTTGTCCCGTGAGATGAACCGTTTCACCCCGAGATAGGCGAGAGAGCTTTCGATGTCCGTCATGCTGCCCGTGGCGCGCACCGTCAGCGCCAAGCGGGCAAGGTCGAGCCGGCCCACGGCCCCCGCTGGAGCCGCGATGGAATGCATCACTCCCAGCTCAACGAGCCGCGCGGCCGGCATGAGCGCGCCGGGGCAGGCGGCCTCGATCTCCGCCTCAAGAGCGTCCTCGGCGTAGGCGGCCTTTCGGGGATGGCGGAGCGCGAGCTGGTGGAACGAGGGGTCCTCACGCAGCTTTTGAAGCGCAACCCGGTTCTTGCGCAGGCCGTCCTCTGTGGGGACCACGTTCGCGACGAAGTTCGCCGGCTCCACCGCGGCTCGCAGGGCCTCATGGTGTGCCACCAGCATCGACGCGTCAGGACCGGCGAGGCTCGCGACGTCAGCGCCGACCGCGGCGGTCGCTGAGGCGGTGCTCTTCGGAAGGCCATCGCCCTTGCGGCGAGCGCGTGCTTCGCCTGCCAGCTCGTCAAGGTGGCCCTGGGAAAGATACCAGGAGGGCATATTCCCCGAAGTGGTGAGGGCAGCGAAGCCTTGCACGTCTCCTGCGCCCAGTGGAGCGAAGTTATCGACGTGCTCGTACTCCGCGCCGGGTTGGGCCGCGTCCAGGTGGAACGGGATGCCGTACCCCGATGCCGCGAGCATGATCTCGTAAAAGCTGTGATCCCGGTTGGACAGCATCCAACCCAGGAGCGCGAGCCGGAGCTGCTTCTTCTCGGCGTCGGCGCGCAGGCCAAGATGGACGCCCGTGTGCATCATGAGGTCGGTCGAGCCGGAGATCCCCGCGTCGAGGCGCGCCTTGTACTGGTCAGCGATGCGGCGGGTCTCGGAGCCGGGGAGGACCTCAATGTTGCCGACGCCCATCTCCCACGGCACCATCCGGTCTTTGCCAGCCCACTTTTGCTTTTTACGTGAGGTCACGAAGCGAGAGGGTTTCTTGCCCTTCCGCTCCTGGAGCAAGCGGATCTCGTCAGCGGTGATGTCACCGAGGCTCTCTCGGGTCAGGGTCGGCTGCTCATCCCATCCCAGACCCTCTGACTTCCCGTAGACCTTGTCCTCACGACCGCCACTTGCCGGCGGCGCAGTGGCAAAGGCGCCGCTACGTTCTCCCAGTACCGGCCGTGCCCTGGCTTTTTGCCGCCTCGTCACGATGGCGTCGATCTCGCCGGCGGTGAGCTCGCCCGGTCCCTTATTCCCTGCGTCGACCGCGCCGAGGTACCGCGCGAGGCCGGATTTCTTGGCGAACCCAGCCCTGACGATGTGTTCCGCGGGTGCCTGCCCCGGCTGGGCAACGTCGACTTCAAACTGCTGCAGCGGGTTCACCGCCAGCGCTTCTTGGGCTCTGACGATCTCTATCGCTGCCGCCTCAAGGTACTTGGCGATGGCGTTGTTGCGCACCGCGTAGTAGATCACGTTGAGCTTCTTGCGCAGCGGCTGGTCCTTCTTGCGAAAGACTTGTTTGATGTTCTCGCCCGTCGTCTTGAACGAGCCGTAGTACTTCTCTCCAGTGGGAAAACTGAAATCGGTGCCGTAGACCTCGGTCGTTCCTTGCCGTGTGGACTCAGCCCACGCGTCGACTACCTTCTTCAAGCGCTCCAGCAACCCGTCGGCGATCTCGATCGCTTCGGGACGTTTCGACAGATGCGGGCCCAACTTGGCCTCAAACTCCTGGGTAACCTGGTGGTACTCACGCTCGGCCTGCACCCGAGCCCGAGCGAGGTCCATGCTCGTTCTCTTGAGCTGGACCGACCCCGTGGGGACTGCCCCCACCCGGGCGTGGAGCCCGGTAGCCCCCAGCTCGGCGGCTGCCGCCAGGGAGTCAGCCTCGCGCTCGGCCGGCGTACCGGGGGCGCCGACACCATGGGGAGGGGAGCCGCGGCCAGCGTGCTGCAAGAGGTGGACGACCTCGTGGGCGACGTCATTGCGGCTTGGGGAGCGGTCGGCGAAGAACAATCCGGTCGGGGTGGCCGCCGCGGAGGCGCCATAGTCCTCTGGCAGGTCGCTGCGGCCGACTTCCACCGGCACGTGCCTGAGGGGGATACCGAAGGCCTCCTCCATGGCTGCACGGTGAGGCAGGACCGCCTCAGCGGAGCTGGGAGACAAGAGACGCGTGACCGCTTGATTGCCGGCCGTGGCCTGAAGCCGCTGCACCCTTGTGATCCAGCCCTGGGGCCGCGGTGGGGGCCGGTTCGGTGGCTCGTGAGTGCCTCCCCCGAGCGTCTCGTTGCCGCCATGCGCCTTCACGCGTTGTCCTCCGCAGTGGGCTCCTCCTCAGGGATCTGCTCGCGTTGCACAGCCCCGGCGGGGGTGGACATGACGCGGGCGGCGGTGGTGGTGGCGGCTTGTTCGAAGGGGTCGGAGGGGTGGCTGAGGTTGATGCCGCCGGGGGCGGGGGTGCCGGCGACGGGGCCGGCGCGTTGTTGCAGGACGTGGGTCAGCTCGTGGGCGAGCGTGCGTTTGCCGGCGTCGGTGCCGGGGGCGTAGTGGTCGCGTTGGAAGACGACGTCGGCGCCGGCGGTGTAGGCGTGAGCGCCGACGGCCTTGGCCGAGTCGGCGGCCTTGGCGTCGGTGTGGATGCGGACGTCGCCGAAGTCGGCGCCGAAGCGGCCTTCCATGTCCGCGCGGAGGTCGGCATCGAGCGGGCTCCCGCCGCCCTTGCCGACGACGTCCTTGACGGGGGACTCCTCCTCGGCCAGCAGGGAGGCGACGCCTGCGTTGCCGGCCACGCGTTGCAGGTGGAGCAGGCCGGCCGGGCTGATCGCGTGCGGCCGGCCTGAGGCCAGGGCGCGCAGCGTCCCGGCCGCGTCTTGGGAGGCTTGCCGTGCCGGCGAAGGCCGGGTCGTGCCTTCGTCTCGATCGCTGGTGTGCGCTCTCATGCGTTCTCCTGTGGTCCTTGCACTGTTGGGTTGACCCATACGGCCGGGGAGGGGTCGGTGGCGGTGGTTGCCCTGACGCGCAGCGCGATGCGCTGCGCGCCGGCGAACTGTGTGAGGTCGACGTCGAACCCCAAGAGCCCGTCGGTGCTGTCGTCGCTGGCGGCGAGCAGCGCCTGACCGTCCGCACCAGCGATGAGCAGCTCGAACGTGACCTGGCTCCCGGCGGCGCTGGGGGTGAACGCGATACCGCTGGTGAACCGGTCGCCCGCGATGAGCGGTGCGGGAAGCTGGTACACCGCCACGACGAAGCCGTTCGCGCCGTCGTCGGGCTTGGCCTCCAGCGCACGGCTACCTGGCGGGGGAGTGGCGCTCTCACGCCCGAACCCGCTCGGGCTCGAGGTGGCCGGATCGGCCGGCTCGCCGAACGTGAGCGCGCCTGCGCCGCTGGACCACATCGCACCCGGTGCGACCGCGACCAGGTCGACCGCGGCGCTCGGCCCGGACGAGACGACCATCGTGACGGCCGAGCCGCTCTCCCGCTGCGTGCCGGCCGGCGGATCGGTGGCGATGACGCTGCCGCTCGCCACCGTGTTGCTCGCCTGTGACGCCTCTTGGACCTGGAACCCCGCCGAGCCGAGGGACCCGGCGGCATCCGCGGAGGGCTGACCCGCGACGTCTGGCACCGCGACCTGAGCAGGCGCCAGCGGTTCCGGCGCGGGCGGTGGCGCGGGTTCCGGCGCCGGCGCGGGTGGTGGCGCGGGTTCCGGCGCCGGCGCGGGTGGTGG
>JBOGED010000486.1:0-2424 GCA_050743625.1 Egibacteraceae bacterium
ATCCGCACGTACCGGCCGTACTCGGCGAGGAACGCGTCGACGCCCGACTGCGCGGCGGCCAGGCCCTCCAGCGCGGCGCGGTCGGCCTCCAGCGTGCGCATGGCCTCGGCGACGTCGGCGACCACCGCGGGGTCCAGTGGCGCGAGCGCCTCGGACAGCGCGGCGGACAGGCGGTGCTCGTCGAGCTGGCGGGACAGCTGCGGTTGGCGTAGCTGGATGAGGAGGGTCACCAGCGCCTCGTAGCGCTGTGGGCCCAGGCGGAACAGCGCCCGGTCCACCGCCGCGCGGTACCCGGTGGCGCTCGTGAACAGGCAGTGGCCGCCGACCTGCTCGGCGAGTCGGTCCTTGGTCAGTGGCGCGCCGTTGGGGCGGACGAGGAACAGGTCACGGCCGACGCGCTGGTCGGTGACGAACAGCCACTTGCCGGCCAGCCCCCGCCCGGCGACGGCGTGGAGGCCGCAGCCGAGCGTGACGTAGTGCTCGGTGCCGTCGTCGTCGCGGCGGCCGAACTCGAGCCAGGTGTAGCCGAGCCGGTCGGGGTAGCGGCCAAGCAGCAGGTTCCACTCGATCCGCTTCGCCGGGTCCCCGTCGGGCTCGAGCCGGTGCGGGCTGACGTCGCCGTCCAGCAGGAAGGGCAGCTGCAACGCGAGCACCCGCGACTTGCCGGTCCCGTTGTTGCCGCGCAATAGCAGCCTGCCCTGCTCGTAGCGGAACTCCTCGTAGTCGTACCGGTACAGGTTGACCAGGCCGCCACGGACCGGCTGCCAGCGCTCGCGGGCGGCGGCGGGCAGCGCGGGCAATGAGGGCACAGCGGGCAAGAGCGTTGTCATCGCGAAGGGAGTCCTATTCAGAACAGCGGGGGAGATTCCGGCTCGCGCACCTGGTCCAGCGCGTAGCGGGCGACCGCCGGCAGCGGGATCACGCCGTCAGGAGCCACGCGCACGAGCCGGAGCGCGGCCAGCTTGGTGATCACCTCGTCGGCGATCGCCTGGTCGGCGCCCGGCTCCGCGACGCACTTGCGCCAGTGGTGGCGGTGCTCGGCGATCAGCTCGGCCACCCGCTGGTGCAGCGCGGCCCGGCTGACCGGCGCGCCGGGCCGGGTGCGGGCGCAGGCGGCGAGGTGCTCGGCGAGCAGCAGGGTCACGTGCCCGTAGGTGCCTTCCTCAGGCAGCCCGAGATCGGTGAGGTCGCCACGGTCGTCGACCATCGCGATGCCCTCGGCGCGGACCTCCGCGATCAGCCCGGTCGCCTCGGTGATCTCACGCAGCAGGGTGCCGCGGGCACGGTGCAGGTAGTCAATCTCGTCGGCGTCGAGGTCGTCGTAGTAGACGACGGGGTCGTCGAGCAACCGCCGGGTCAGCCGGGTGCGCAGGCGCCGCAGCCTGCCGTCGTCGGTGTCGGGCAGCGGCTCGGCGGTGATCGCGTCGAGCCGGGCCTCCAGGTCCTCGGCCTCCACCATGGACGGGCCGCGCCTGACCGCCAGGAACGTGGCGAGCGCCGGCCGGTTGATCGTGTAGAGCACGTCGCCGCGGTCGGCGAGGTAGGACTCCTCGTCGCCGTCGACGCGGACGAGGATCCTAAGCTGGAGGAGGAGGCGGACGACCGCGACCAGGTCACGGCGCTGGTCGCGGCCGGCGAGGTCGAACGTGATACCGGCCTCGGCGAGCGCGGGGTCACCGGCCACCAGCGCCACGACCTGCTCCGCGAGCCGGCCGAGCACCGTCTGGCGGTCCTCGCGCTCCAGCACCGCCAACGCGAGGCAGAGCAGGACATAGCGGCGGCGGCTGAACGGCGGGTCCCCCTTGCGTGCCCGGGCGGGGCGGCTGTCGTCCCCGAGGTCCGCCGGCACCTTGCGCAGCCGCGCCAGCTCGGCGTCGGCGTGCAAGCTCCAGCCGGCGTTGCGCGCCAGCCACTCCCGCAGCCACGGCGCGTGCTTGCGGACCAGCCCGAACGCCACCGGGTCCGGGCCACGCGCGGTCAGCAGCGGAGTGCGCAGCAGCGCCCGCAGCGCCTTGCGGCGCTCGGCGGTGACCGCCCGGTCCAGCGGCGCCGCCGGGTCGGCGAGGGTCTTCACGATGCGAGCTCTTGGGGATGCTGTTGGGGTGGGGCTGGGGCCAGCGCGTCGCGGATCTCTAGCCAGTGGTCGGGCCCGGTCAGGGTTCCGTGGCTGGTGCGTATGGTCGCGTGGCCGCCGCCGTGGAGGGGTTCCAGGACGATGACCAGTGTCCCGTCGGCGGAGACGGTCTGGACGTGGTCGCCTGCGCGGACCTTGCGGGTCAGCGCGTCACCGAGCAGCTCACAGAACAGCCCGAACGCGAACGGGTCCAGCTCGCCGAGCTGCGACAGGCGCACCCGCCCGCCGGTCAGCAGCCGCTCGCGGGCCGCCGCCAGCTGCGCGGCCTCGGCCCGCGCCTGGGCCCGCAG
>JBOGED010000487.1:0-7372 GCA_050743625.1 Egibacteraceae bacterium
GATCTGGGCCGCGCTCCGCAACTGTGTGGGTGTCCGGATGGCCAAGATCCGCGTTGAACGGGGGCCGACGCCGCTCCGTACCTCCTGGTGACACGACAACGAAGGGTTTGCGGGGGCAGGACGCGCCCGCCGATCAGGCCGGCTGGACTCGACGGCTCGCGCGGCGGCGGCGGCGAGCGCGGTGAAGCCCACGCCGGAGACGACGTCCCACTGCCTGTACCGGCTCATTCGGCGTCCCGCTCGGTCGCCTGGCCTCCGCTTCGACCGGGACGAGCCCGCCGGGCCCGCTGGAGGTAGTCCACGACCCTCCGACATGCCGCCAGGTGCGGGCCAGCCGAGCTGGGCGCCTGAGCTCGGCGCCGTGGTCCTGCCACATCGCGTGCATGGCCACCCTGACCTGCTCGTTGATCTGCTCGTTGTCGACCTGGAACGCTTCCGATCTCGTCCCAGCGCATGGTCGGTGCTTGCACCCGGGGGTCGTCGACCAGTCGCGCAACACCAGGGTGCCATCCGGCTGGTGTTGCCGGACCTCTTGGACGAGCCCGAGCCACTCGGGTCGCATGGCCTCGATCGTGTCCTCGCCGAGCTCCGCCCGGCAGCGTTGTCATGAATTGGCCGGATCGGGCATCGGCAGTTCGGCGGGGTTGGTGGCGAGCAGATCGCGCCACGTCGTCAGCTCGTCCACCGAGCGCTCGAGCACCGTTCCGATCTCCTGCGGGCGAGACGCCGAGGTGGCGTAGTGCGCGCACCCGGTACCGCCGCCTCGGGCCTTGATTAATAGTTGCGTCACGAGTGATCGCGATATATCGTTATCGTATGAGTAAAACATCCACGCAATGGGAGAGCACATGAACGAACGATCACGACGCGGTGGCCCGCGACACCACGATGAGGACCTGTCGCGGCGCGGCGGCGGCCGCGGCCGAATGCGCCGTGGCGAAATCCGCACCGCCATCCTCGCCGTACTCACCGACGGCCCCGGCCACGGCTACGACGTCATCCAACGCCTTGAGGCCAAAAGCGGCGGCGCCTGGAGACCCAGCGCCGGCTCCGTGTATCCCACGCTTCAACTCCTCGAGGACGAAGGCCTCGTCGCCCTAACCGAGCATGACGGAAAGCGAATCTACGAACTCACCGGCAGCGGTCGCGCTGAGGCCGAGAACCGGCTCCGAGACGCCGGCCGCGCCCCCTGGGAGCAGAGCGCTGGTGACCGACCGTTCGGCGACCTGCGGGAAGCGGTCAGGCATCTGCACATCGCCACCAAGCAGGTGGCCGCCGCCGGCAACGCCGCCCAAGTCGACCGGGCCGTGGCCATCGTCCGTCAGGCCCGCAAGGACCTCTACCAGTTGCTCGCCGAGGACTGAGACGGAGTCCAGTCGTGGTCCGTTTTGCGTCTGACCACGAAGAGGGCGCCGTGGGGTGGACGTCGATCGTGGCCACCCGAACGTCGCCGCTGAGTCGAGCGGACCTACCATGTCCCGTGCCGTGTGCGGCGTGCCGCCGTCGCGAGCGATGCGCAACGCAGTGACCGCATCATCCAACTCGCCAGCGCCGTAACGGGCAACGCTCTCACCAGCCACCCCCCGGCCGCAGCGCGAACAGCAGCCGAGGCAGCGCTTGGCGGACGGCATCTGGCGGCAAGAACGGCGCCGGTAACCATGCCAGGTCGTACGCGGCCCGATCGAGGTCCACGACAACTGGCATTCGCGGCAACCGCACAGACCTAGGGAGCAGGGGACCATTGGGCGTCGACGAGGCGGGAGTAGGCGGGGCAGGTCGCGAGGAGGTCGGGGTGGGTGCCGGTGCCGACGACGTGGCCTTGCTCGAGGACGACGATGCGGTCGGCGGCCAGGATCGTGGACAGCCGGTGGGCGATGACCAGCGCGGTGCGGCCGGCGCGGACCTCGGCCACGGCTCGTTGCAGGTCACGCTCGCTGATCGCGTCCAGCATCGACACCGACTCGTCCAACACTAAGATCGGCGCGTCGCGCAGCAGCGCACGCGCGATGGCGACCCGCTGCCGCTCCCCACCCGACAACCTGGCTCCCCGCTCGCCCACCATGGTGTCCCCGCCCTCGGGGAGGCCGGCGATGAAGTCGGCGGCCTGGGCCGCGGCGACGCAGCGGCGGATCTCGGCGTCGGTGGACTCGGGCCGGCCTAGCGCGATGTTCCACGACACGGAGTTGTGGAACAGGAACACGTCTTGGGGCACGAACGCGACCAGCTCGTACAACCGCTCCTGGGTGAGGTCGCGCAGGTCGTGCCCGCCGATGCGGACCGCGCCCGAGGCGGGGTCCCAGAAGCGCAGCAGCAGGTGGGCCAGCGTCGACTTGCCCGCACCCGAGTGGCCCACCAACGCCACCGTCTCGCCAGGCGCGATCTCGAAGCTGGCGTCGCGGACCGCCCACGGCCCGTCGGGGTGGTAACGGAACGACACGCCGTCGAAGCGGACGGCCGGCTCGACGTCGACTGGCGCCGACGTGCCGGCGTCGGGCACCGGAGCCGGTTGGTCGAGGATCGCGAACACCCGGTCGGCCGAGGCGTAGGTGATGCCCCACACCTTCGTGGCGTTGAACAACGTGATGGCCGGCTGGAAGCAGCCCAGGCCGAGCACGACTGCCACTGGGAACATCACGAGCTCGAGCCGTCCGTCGATGACCAGGTTGGCGCCGACCAGCGCGACGACCAACGTGCCCAGCGAGACCAGCGTGGTGGTCAACGCGGTCTCCGAGCCGGCACGGGCGCCTTGGACCATCTGCGCGTGCGCCAACTCGGTCGAGCGGCGGCGGATCAGCTCCAACCGCCCGGGGCCCTGCCCGAACGCCACGACCTCGCGCAAGCCCTGCACCGCGTCGACCACGTCTGCGTTGACCTCGGCGACGCGCTCCCGCAACGCCCGCCCGTGGCGGGCGTTGGCGCGGCGCAACAGGAACGGCGCGCTGCACGCCAGCGCCAGCATCGGCAGCAGCGCCAGGGCGAGCAGCGGGTGCACGACGGCCAGCGCGACGACCAGGATCGGGGTGAGCACGATCGCGGTGCTCACGTAGATCAGCGTGTGGGCGTAGAACATCTCCATGCCCTCGCTGTCGGTCATTGCCCGGGCCACCAGGTCGCCGCTGCGCCGGTGCGCCAGCCGGCCGGGCGCCAGCCGCTCGAACGCCCAGTACAGCCAGTACCGCACCTCAGCCAGCAGGCGGAACGCCATCTCGTGCGGGATCCAGATCTCCAGATACGCCGCCCCCGCGCGAGCCAACACGAGGACGGCGAGCACCGCGACCAGGGGCCACAACCGCTCGACCGGGCGGCCCACGATCGCCGAGGCGACCAGGTAGGCGCCCAGGGTGTTCGTCGCCACCGCCAGTCCCTGGTTGGCCACCCCACAGGCCACCGACACCGAGAACGGGGCCAGGTAGGACCGCAGGATCACGAGCATGCCGCGCAGGCCCCGCGCACCTTCGGGGCCGAGATCGGCCTGGCCGGGCTCCCAACCCCGCGACTCACGCGTCAGCGTCTTCATGCCGCACCTCGCTGGGCCGCGACCAGCCGGGCGTAATGCCCCCGGCGGGCCAACAGGTCGGCGGGCGCACCCGCCTCGGCCACACGCCCCCTGTCGAGGACGATCATCTGGTCGGCCCGGGCGACGGTCGACAGGCGATGGGCGATCACCAGCGTCGTACGGCCACGCGTGAGCCGTGCGAGGGCGTCTTGGATCGCGGCCTCGTTGGCCGCGTCGACGCTGGAGGTCGCCTCGTCCAGCACCAGGATCGGAGCGTCCTTAAGCAACGCGCGAGCGATCGCGATGCGCTGCCGCTCGCCGCCGGACAGCGTCGCGCCCCGCTCCCCCACCATCGTCTCGTACCCGGCGGGCAGCGCGGCGATGAACTCGTGGGCGTTGGCGGCCTCGGCCGCGGCGACGATCTCGTCGTCGCTGGCGCCCGGGCGCGCCAGCCGCAGGTTGTCGGCCACCGACCCGTGGAACAGGTAGACGTCCTGGCTCACGACCGAGGACAGCGCGCGGGCGGACGCGACCGGCAGCTCGCGCAGGCCCACCCCATCCACGCGGACGCTGCCCGACTGCGGGTCGAAGAATCGCAGCAACAGCGAGGAGACCGTGGTCTTGCCCGACCCGGACCGGCCGACGACAGCCAGCGTGCTGCCCGGCGCCACCGCGAAGCTGACCCCGTCCAGCGCCGGCTGGTCGTTGCCTGGGTAGCGGAACGTCACGTCGGAGAAGGTGACGGCGGGGGCCGAGCGCACCTCGATCTCACGAGGGCTCGGGGGGTCGGTGACCAGCGGCTCGGCGTCGAGCAGGCCGAAGATCCCCGACGACGCGGCGATGCCGTAGAACCCCTCGTGCCAATAGGTCTGCAGCTCGACGAGCGGCTGGAAGCACTCGGCCGCCAGCACCAGGATGATCAGCAACGACGCGAAGTCGAGCTGCCCGCTGGCGAGGCGGATCGCGCCCGTGGCGACCGCCATGGCGGTGCCGACGCTGAACGCCAGGTTGACCACGGCGTGCACGCTGAGGTTGACGGCGAGGTTGCCGACCGTGGCCCGGTACAGCTCGGCCGAGTACTCCCGCAGGTCCTCGCCGTGGCGCTTGGACGCGTTGAGCGTCTTCAACGTGACCATGCCCTGCAACGCGTCGAGCATCCGCGCCGCCAACGCTGCCCAGGCGTCCCAGGTCCGCTTTCCCCGCACGCCCAGGATCTTGCGCCACAGCGGCCGGGCGATCGGGACGACCAGCGCGCCGCCCAACACGACCAACCCCACGACGGGGTCGATCGAGATCATGATGCCCACCAGCACCAATGGGGCGATGACCGCGACCGCGGCCTGCGGAGCGTAGAAGCCGATGTAGGCCTGGATCGCCTCGACCCCGTCGGCCACGGTGGCCTGCAGGTCTCCACTGCGGCGCAGCAGGGTGAAGCCCGGCCCCAGGTCGAGCAGGTGGGAGTACAGCCGGTCACGCAGCCGGGTCTTGATCACCGCGGCGGTCCAGTGACCGGACAGGTCCCTGGCGCACAGCAGCGCGGCACGCGCCGCCACCAGCCCAACTGCGGCGGCGGCCAACCCGTACAACCCCGCCAGCGGCGCCTGCTGGAACACCCGCCGCAAGATCGTCGCGATCACGAGCGCCTGCCCGACCGCGCACGCCGTCGCGCACAAGGCCAGCACCACCGTCAACGTGACTTGGAGGGGAGCCTGCCGGACCAGCCCGAGCAGGCGTCGCTGAAGCATCACGGCGGGAACACCCTCTCACAACTTGCCCGCATCATCGATCGCACAGTGATCTTTGCAGGTCACGGCCATAAAGACCGTAGTGCACTCAGATCATTCTTGCAATACGCTCGCAGGCGCGGGCGGTGAAGGACCTGAGCTGAACGCGCTGGCCGGAAGGGCGCAGTTTTCCTCCGGATACGCAGGATTGTTGCGTCCTCCGCTCGGCCCGGTGGTCTTGACGTGCAGGATTCCTCCGTATACGGAGGAAAGCTGCAGGTCAGGCGGGCTGCGGGAGGCGTTCGCGAGCCGTGGTTGCCGCTGCTTGGCCGCTGGTGCAGGCTGTTGCAAACGACTTGCTGGCTGGAGGCGGGAATGGGGCGGGTGATTGACTGCGACCGCCGGGCGGCCCGCCGCTTCTTGCTCCGCACGCTGTGGTCGATCCGAAGGCGCGTGTGCGGTCAGGTGCTGTTGGCCGTCGCCGAGCGTCTCACCGGGTTGGCGGGGATCGTGCTGCTGGGTGTCGCCGTCGACCAGATGATCGCGGGCGGGAGCGTCGCGGTGTTGGCGGCCGCTATCGCGGCGCTTGCCGTGGCCGAGGCCTTCGCGGCGGCGGCGCACGCGAAGCAGGCGATATTGGCGTGCTGTGAGGTGTACGTCCCGGTGCGCCAACGGCTCGTGGATGCCGCGCACCAGCGCGACGATGCGTTCAACGACCGGTTTGGCTCGGCCGACCTGCTGACCCGGGCGGGGCTCGACTCCGAGCAGGTCGACATCCTGGTGGCCGAGCTCGGGAGGTTGGCTGGCGCCGGTGCGCTCTGTATCGCCGGCATCGCGGTCGGCTTCGTGCTCGACCTGTGGACGGGCGGCGTCGTCGCCGCACTAGTCGCCGTGATGACGGTCGCCGTCGCGCTGGTCGGCGCCCCGCTGTACACCACCACGCTCACCCGGTCCAGGGCGTCGAGTGCCCTCAACGGATTGTTCACCGCGACTCTTCGCGGCCTGGCCACCGTCGGTGGTCTGGGTCTGGCGGGCAACCTGCTGGAGCGCGAACGCGGGCTGGCAGACGACTGCCATCGCGCGGGCGTCGACCTCGCCCGCGTGCACAGCAGGATCGACGCGCTGGTGCGCCTGGCTTCCGCGCTGGGCTTGGCCGGCCTGGCGGCGGCCGTGGTGGTGGCCTCGGCGGGGGGACGGCTCAGCCCTGGACAGGCGGTCACCGGCCTGGGGCTGCTCGGCATCGTGCTGGTGTCCGCGACCGAGGTGAGCGAGGCCTTGACGCAGCTGCTGTCTGCGTTGGCCGGTGCGGGGCGGCTCGCCGAGGTGCTGGACCACATCGCACGACCGGACCCGTCCGACGACGGCCGTGTGTCGATCACGCCGGGAGCGCCGCCGGAGGTTGAGCTGCGCGGCCTTCGCTTCAGCTATCCGGCCCAGCCCGGGCGGGAGGTGATCGAGGGTATCGACCTCACGATCGCCGCGGGCCAGCTGGTCGCGCTGGCGGGTCGCTCCGGGTCAGGCAAGACCACGGTCCTCCGCCTGCTCGCCCGGTCGTTCGACCCCACCGGCGGGCGGGTGCTGCTGGCCGGCCGCGATCTGCGCGATATCGCCCAGGCGCAGCTGCCCCGCCTGCTCGCCGTCGCTGACCAGCGCCCTTTCCTCTACGACGACGCGCTGGTTGCCAGCGTCGCGCTCGGCCGGCCGCACGCCACAAGGGCCGAGGTCTTCGACGTGCTGCGCCGCAGCGCCGCGGCGGATCTCGCCGTCGACGTCCAGGACCGGCGGGTCGGTCGCCGCGGCGCCAACCTGTCCGGTGGGCAGCGGCGACGGGTGGTGCTCGCCCGGGCGTTGCTGCCGTCCACCGGCCTGCTGCTGCTGGACGACCCGACGGCGTCGTTGGACCCGGCCACCGAGCAGCAGGTCGCCGCCGAGCTGAGCAGGATGCGCGGCGGGACCACGCTGGTGGTCGCCACCAACCGAGCCAGCGTCCTGCGGCACGCCGACCAGGTGGTGCTGCTGGGATCGGGCCGCGTCCTGACCCTGGGCAGCCACGCCGAGCTGCTGGCCTCGTGCGCGGACTACCGCGACCTGGTCGGCGAGGTGGGCTTCGATGACCTCTAACGTCGCGGCGGCGCCCGAGCGCCGGCCGGGT
>JBOGED010000488.1:0-5542 GCA_050743625.1 Egibacteraceae bacterium
GTTCGTAAGGTTGCTCACGGGGAGGAGCAGCGAGCCCGCGTTCGCGACGTACACACACGCGAGCAACAGCGGCACGGCGGGCGCCCGCGTGCGGCGTGCCACCGCCACGACCGCCGGCGTCAACAGGACCGCCGTCGCATCGAGCGAGAGCACGGTCGTGACCGCGAACGCGAGGAGCAGCACACCTCCCAGAAGCCGGTGCGCCGACGTCCCCGCGGCGCGGCCGACGGCGAGCGCGAGCGCGTCGAACAGCCCCGCACACTCCAGCGCGGATGCGAGCACCGCCACCGCCAGCAGGAACACCACAACCGGACCGGTCCCCGCGAGTACCTGACCGATCTGCGCTGCCTCGACCCGCCCGAGGGCCGCCAGCGCGATCGTCCCGCCGGTCGCGTAGACCCACTCGGGATGACCACCAGGCCGTATGACAACGGCAGCGAGTGTGAGGAGCGCCGTTGCGGCAGCGATGAGGTCGAGTGGGGTCATCCTCGCAGTGTCACCGCGAGCCTGAACGCCTGACGAAGGTCTGCATGCCCTCCGGTAGAAGTGGTCGGTCGCCGGACGGGTTGTGAGGCTGGAATGCCGCGTATCCCGACCTGGCCATGCCGTATCAGGGTGGGCGACCCCAATGGCCATCCAGCACCGGTTGACGGTGGCGTTCGTCGCGTTGATCGCCGTGGTCGTGGCTGGCTTGACCCTCCCCCCCGCCGACCCGGTCGACACGCCGCCTCCGCTGCCGGTGCCGCTGGTCCCCCTGCGGCAGGCACTCAACGGCGAGAATAAGGCCATCGCGGTGGTCGAGGCCAGCCACGGCGGGCGCATGCTCGCCGTCTTCATCCCGCCTCCCGCCGATGCTGGCGGCGACACGCGCTGATCGCGGCTTTCACCTGGTCATCGTCCTGCGGGCTGGGTGGGTTGGTCGGCCCCGTCGATGCGCGCTCCGGCCGTTACGGCGCATCGCCGGGACCACGAAGCGCATCGCCGCCGGTGACCTCAGCCAGCGCGTGGACCTGACGGGACCGGACGAGCCTTCGCCTCCATGCTCGCTGAAAGGGAGCGGCCCCGACCAGTGGCGCGTCGGGTCTGGGGTGGCGTGAGGTGTGAGAACGGCAGGGGCGGTGGCGGCCGGTGGCCTGGCTGGGGCGGAGGTGGCCAGGCCGATCGCCCGGCGAGGGCGGCGCTGGCAAGGCCAAGGCGCGTGTGCGCTTCATGAGGTCTCGTAGTGGTCGAGGTGTTGTGAACAGCATCCCGACCTGAAGCGCCTCACCGAACTCCGATTTAGGGGCGCATGCGCCCCTAAATCGGAGTTCGGTGGTCGTGAGCTCTGGTTTCGAGCTGGGCGCGGAGGCGGCGCGCGCGCTCCTCGGCGTTGAGGCAAGGGCAGCTCACGCACAGCTCGGAGTCGGGAAGGCGGTAGGCCAGGCAGCAGGTGACGCGCTGCCAGCCCGACACCAGCCCGCCCGCGTGGACGATCGGGCACAGCGGCGGTCCGTCGACGAGCGGTGGCCCGGTTGACAAGAAGGCATGGCACTCGCGGTCGAGCCTCGCCGCGCTGGCGGGGGTGCCCTCCACCTCGGCGAGTATCGCGAGCGCGCCCGAGCACATGTCCGAGACCGTTCCCCACAGTGCTCTGGGCCCGCGGCGTGTCCGTGGCCGGAGGAGGGGGATGAGCTCGGCCATATGGCCGTTCACGAGCCGTTCTCGGAGCCAGCCCCGGAGCGCGTCCGAATCCGGCAAGACCATCGCATCGGCGTGACCCGCATCGGGGTCGCCGGGGAGCGCGATGAAGCGCGGCTGCCGCAGCGCAAGCTCACGGACGATCCCGTCT
This sequence comes from Egibacteraceae bacterium, assembly GCA_050743625.1. Taxonomy (GTDB): domain Bacteria; phylum Actinomycetota; class Nitriliruptoria; order Euzebyales; family Egibacteraceae; genus JBOGED01. The sequence continues at coordinate 1,829 of JBOGED010000488.1, forward strand.
TCCCCGATCCGGAACGCGACGTTGCGCGGGCCGACGTCCGGGACTCGCCGCTCGGTGACGAGGCTGACCAGGGCGGCCCCCACGACTACCCGGGCATACGTCTTGAGGAAGAACGTGCCAGTGACCGCGGGGTCGTCGGTGCCATAACGCCTCCCGATGCGACCCACCAGCTCGTCCAGCCGGTCCCGCACGTCCACGGCGCCGTACCAGCCTGGCGCTCCCGGCCGTCCGATGCGCACCGTCCACCTCGGCGAGTGCGCCGCAACGCGGTTCAGCGTGGCTTGCAGAGGAGGCGCGTCGACCCGCTCGACGCAGCCTGCATCGGCGGGGTGAACGGTCACGATCGACTGCCTAAAGTTCACCTTAACTGAGAAACTACCCCGCGTCCCACCCGCCGCGCAACCCCTGTGAGGGCTATCCCATAGCGTTTTGGGCGGCCTCGAGCACCTCGGGGTCGGTCGTGCCGAGGATCAGCGTGCCGACACGGGATGCCTTCCACGCGCTGAGCCGGTCGACGATCCGCTCCAGCGGGCCGACCAGGGCGACCTCGTCGACCAAGGCGTCAGGCACCCGCTGCGCGGCCTCCCCCTTCCGTCCGTCGAGGTAGGCGTCCTGGATCGCGCGGGCGGCCTCCTCGAACCCGTAACGGCAGGCGAGGTCGAAGTAGAAGTTGCGGCCGCGGGCGCCCATCCCGCCGATGTAGAGCGCGAGGTTCTCGCGCAGCTCGTCCCGGCACGCGTCGAGGTCCTTCCCACGCGCGACCGACACGATCGCGGCGACGTCGACGTCCGCGGGGTCCCGCCCCGTCCGCCTCAGGCCTTCGTCGAAAGGCTCGAGGAGGAGCGGCTCACGCTCGGGGGAGTAGAAGACCGGCAGCCAGCCGTCAGCGATCTCCCCGCTCAGCGCGATGTTGCGCGGGCCGATCGCCGCCAGGTAGATGGGGATCTGGGGCCGCACCGGATGGAGGATTGACTTGACGGGCTTGCCAAGGCCGGTCGCGCCTGGGCCAATGTAAGGGATCTGATAGTGCGCACCCTCGTGCTCCAGCGGTGCCTCGCGGGCGATCACCTTGCGCACGATCTCGACGAACTCGCGGGTACGCTCGATCGGCTTGCCATACGGCACCCCGTGCCAGCCCTCGATGACCTGCGGTCCTGACATGCCCAACCCAAGGAGTACCCGCCCGCCGGAAAGGGCATCGAGGGTCATCGCGGTCATCGCCGTGTTCGCGGGAGTCCTGGCCGGGATCTGCAGGATGCCGGCTCCCAGCTTGATGCGCTCGGTCCGGGCCGCGAGGTAGGCCAGCACCGTGACCGCGTCCGACCCGTACGCCTCCGCCGCCCACACCGAGTCGATGCCGACGCGGTCCGCGTGCTCGACCAGTGGCAGCACGCGGTCCATCATCCCCCCCGCGAAGCCGATCCCCAATCCGAGCCGCATCGTCTCCTCCAGTCCTACGCACGTACGGGTTCGCGGGTGTGCATCGCGGCGTCGCGACGGACCACTAGGATCCGTGCGATGAACGGTTTGCTGGCGCTGCTCGCGGGGGCTGTGGCGCTGATAGTGCTTGCGCTGGCCACGGCTCGCCGGCCCGAGGGGCCGATCCCCGACCGCGAAGGCTACTTCGCGCGCTGGCAAGGGTTGCACGGGGACTACGACCCGCGCGGCAACCCTTGGGTGCGGGGGTGGCTCAGCCTGTCGTACTGGATCGCGCGCCCGCTTGCCCGGCGCGGGGTGCTGCCCGACGTCGTGACGCTGTGGAGCGTGTGGGTCGCGTTCGCGGTCTTCGTGCCGGCGGCCGCGGGAGGGCGGTGGCCGATCCTGGCCGGCTGGATCCTGGTGCTCAGCGGCTTGGGGGACGGGATCGACGGCTGCGTCGCCGTGTTGGAGAACCGCGCCACTCGCTGGGGGTACGTGCTCGACAGCACCGTCGACCGGGTCAACGACGTGATCTACCTGTTCGCGGTCGTCTCCGTCGGCGGCCCGCTCGCCTTGGCCATCGCCGCGGGGATCGCCTTCGGGCTGCTCGAGTACGTCCGCGCCCGCGCCGCGAACGCCGGCCTTGGCGACATCGGCGTCGTCACCGTCGGCGAGCGCGCGATGCGCGTGATCTTCTGCTCCGCCGGCATCCACTTCGGCGGCGTCTTCGTCGCTCACGCCGGCCTCGTCGCCACCCTCGGCCTCGCCGCCCTCACCACCTTCAGCGTGATCGGCCTGGGCCAGCTCGTCTTCGCCGTGCGGCGGCAGCTCATCCACGTGCCCAGCTAATACACGTACCATCATCTGGCCATGGCCAAAGAGAAGGTCACGCTGACCCTCGACGCCGGGCGGCTTGCGGAGCTGCGCGGGCTGGTTGGTGGTCGCAGCCTGTCAGCGGCGGTCGATGCCGCCGTGGCGGCGTACCTCGCCCGTCTCCGGCACTTCGCCGCGGTGGACGAGTGGCTGGCGGAGCGGGAGCGGGAGCACGGTCCGGTGCCGGTGGAGACCTTGGAGTGGGCGGCGCGGCTGGTCGACGACTGGGAGGCGACGCGGGTCTGAGGCGCTGTCCGCGATCGCCCACGGATCCGCGAGCCGTCGTGACCAGGTGCGCGCCTTGGTCGCCGAGATGCGTCGCCGTTCCTTGCCCGTGGGAACGGTGGCGGCCGTCCTGGCCGAGGTGGTTCGCGGTCGGCGCGCCGACGTCGGCGTGTTCGCTGGCCTGCGCCGCGAGCGGGTTGAGGTCTACCCGGTGGACACGCGGGTTGGCGTCCGGGCCGGCCAGCTGCTCGGGTCAGCCGGGGCCGGCTCCGAGCTGGCGGTGGACGCCTTCGTGGTCGCCGTCGCCGACCTGACTGGAGGGGCCGTCGTGGCGACTGTGGACCTCAACGATCTTTGCCGGCTTTGCCGGCTGGCCGCGTACGCACGGGCGTCTCTAGTGGTGTCAATCACCGGTTGAGCCATCGGCCGGATCGCCAGAAAGCGAGGCAGGGCGGGATCGACGGCTGCTCCGGGGGTATTCATTCCGGCGGGCCATGGAGCAAGCTGACCAGGGCTTTGCCCGCGATGATGCGGAGCGGTCGCACGGACAGGCCAGTCCTGACCGCGTGCCGGGAAGGCGCAGCGGGAGGAAAATTGCGGCCTTGCTCCGCAAGCGCGCGCGTAACCTGCCGCTTTCCTCCGTACCCGGAGGAAAGCATCCCCTGCGCCGTGCGGCCCACCCCTTGGGACCATGAAAACCGTCGCAGCCAAGCGCGGTGGCGCTGCGGCCAGTCTGCCGTGTGCTCCTTTGGCCTATTTTCATACCAGCTGCAGTGTGAACGCAACGACGGCGACTCGCCGTCAGATGGCTTGCTGCGCCTTCCACATCAGGTCGTCGAACTCGCCGGCGAGCGCGCTGTTCGGCCGTCCGGTGTTGCAGACGGCGCACCAGGCCCGCCCGTCTGACGGGCGCACGAGGATCGCCTGTGTTCCGGGCAGCGTGCCGTCGTGCCAGATCGTGCTGACGCTGTTGACCGCCCAACCCCGCGCGTAGCCGGGCATTGTCGCCGAGCCGGGATTGACAGCCGACGCCGTCGTCATCGCGGTGCGTGTCGCCGCCTGCAACAGATCAGGCGGCGACGCGATGCCGTCGACCGTGAAGAGGAAACGCAGCACGTCAGCCGGCGTTGCGGCCCATCCGCCGTGCGAGTCCATGCGGTCGACGCGGAGGTCGTAGGGCGCGGCGCGGTTGAGGCC
>JBOGED010000489.1:0-17271 GCA_050743625.1 Egibacteraceae bacterium
GGCTCGCTCGGTCAAGCTTGAGGCGCGACTTTCCCTCGTATCCGGAGGAAAACTGCAGGTCAGGCTCGAGCACCCCCGACCGGCGGTACCGCGAGATTCAACAACAGCCTGTATTCCGCCGATATCCGCACACAACACACGCCTGGCAGGGCGGGTGTGCGATTACGGGCGGATGCGCCCGAGCAGGCACATCACACCGGGAACGCCGCGAGGCGAGCGGGTGGGCGGTTGCGGTCGGAAACAGCAACGTCATTATGCCCAGCCCCTTACACCGACGCTGGCGTCCGCCCAGGCTAGAGCCGGCTGATTCCCGACCGCCTATCCGCGCGGCATCTCACTTTGCAGCAGCTCATGCCGCCTGGCGCCGTCACCCCGGCTGACGGGGATCCGGCAGATCGGGCGGTGAACGGCCGATTCCCGTCTCGATGCAGGATTCGGCCCGCCCGCCGACGGGCAGACGCCAACCCACGTCAAACGACCTACCGCCCGCCGACTCGATCGGCGCTGCCCACAGCGGTAGAATCCCCTCACGCCTCCCTGGTGGAATTGGTAGACACGCTGGATTCAAGTCCCAGTGGCTTCGGCCGTGAGAGTTCGAGTCTCTCGGGAGGCACGCGAGATGGTTCTTGGTGACGGGTGGGTAGCAGGCCCGTAAAGGGTCGGATAGGGAGCGTGAGGTCCGCTATCGGGCCTTGGGGCGTTTAAGGATGGCGAGGTAGGCGGCTGTCGGGGACTCGTCCGCGGACTCTGGCCCTCCCGTGATCACGTGCTCATCCCGCACCATCTCGAAGGCGACGAGCTCCCAGCCCTGGGCGCCCCATTCGTTGAGCTTGCGTTGCAATCCTTCGGCTTCGGGGAGCCGCTCCTGTCGACGCCACTCCATACCGAACACCTCGACCAGGTGCTCCCACTGTTCTTGCATGGGTCGCATCCTAGCGGCAGCGAATCCGGTCCCGCTTGATGAGGCTACGCTGAGCGTGCGCCGCGCTTATCGCCAGCGTACGGGTTCTCGAGCGGGAGGAGCGATGCAGGGGCAGGAGCACGAGACCGCGGGAAGTCGTCAACGACTGGCTGACTATCTCTATGAACAGGCGCGCTGGCGTGATCTGAACGCTGAAGAGCACCCTGAGGACGACCGCAACCGGCGAAGTGCCGACGGGCTACGGGCGCTGGCGAGTTATGTCCATGGTCTTCGCGATGACGACGAACGGCTCTACGTGCTCGCCGCGTTGGACGCTGACCCACATGAGGCCTTCCGACCAGGAGAGGAAGCTGAGCGGCTCACTCGCCAGTTCCTGTTTGATCGTCGCAACGATAACCCCCACGCCTGGTTCGAACGGTTCATCGATGCGCTTGCCCGCGATCGCGGCGATGAGGCCAATCACAACACCTAAGCCTGGATCCACGCGCCCGGAGCGGTGGGGTTCAGGCTAAGGGTCCACCATACGCACGGGCGATGCGCTAGCGGCCCGCGGAGGCGCGCGGGCGGACCCGGCTGTTACGCCGCTTGCGGCCATTCAAGGGGGGTTGCCCAGAAGGGGCGCGTCCGTTGCGCGGTGACTGCGGCCCGCGGTCCTGCGACCGCGCTTGCGCTCCAGGGACTTGCGCTCCAGGGCCAGTTTCCGCCGGGTTCAGGGAGACGCCGCCGGCGGTCGGGTCGGTCAGGAGATGGAGCGCCGTCTTCTCGACGTGCTGGCGGAGGGCGAGTGCTCGTTGCAGGCTCTTTACGTCGCCGACCTTGTCGGGTGCGACGAGCGTCACGACGAGGCCGTTGGCGCCAGCGCGGCCGGTGCGTCCCGACCTGTGAAGGTAGTCCTTGCCGGTCGCGGGCGGATCGAAGTGCACGACGACGCCGACGTTGTCGACATGGATGCCGCGGGCGGCGACGTCGGTCGCCACGAGAGCGGCCACGCGCCCGCTCGAGAAGTCGGCCAGCGCACGCTCACGCTGGCTCTGTGAACGGTTGCCATGGATCACCGCGACCCTTACACCCTGGCGGTTAAGTGCCTTCGCCACGCGGTCGGCCGTGTACTTGGTGCGGGTGAACACAATGGCGGGCGCTGCCGCCAAGACGATGTCGCGAGCGATGCCTACCCGCTCACTCGATACGGCGCGCCAGAAGAAATGACGGACGTCGGCGCAGTCCTCAAGCGATGCGGCCAGCTCGTGACGGACCGGGTCACGCTGGTAGCCGCGGATCAATACGTCGACGTCGCCGTCGAGGGTTGCCGAGAACAGCAACGTCTGACGGTCGGCGGCCGTCTGGTCGAGCAGCCGCTTCACCTCCGGAAGGAAACCCATGTCGGCCATGCGGTCCGCCTCGTCCACCACGATGGCGCGAACGGCACGCAGGTCTGCGTCGCCACGACGGACCAGGTCGGCGAGGCGTCCGGGGCACGCAATGGCGATGTCGACGGTGCGGCGAAGGGTCCGCTGGTCGGCAGCGATGCTCGTACCGCCGTAGAAGGTCGCGACGGAGCGCCCGCGCAACGCGGCAAGCGGGCGCAGCTCCCGGGCGACCTGGGCGGCCAGCTCACGGGTGGGGACCAATACGAGGGAGCCCGGGCGGCGGGGTCCACCCTTGCGGCCGTTGACCGCGAGGGGAATCGAGAACGCGAGTGTCTTGCCAGAGCCGGTCGGCGCGCGACCACATAGGTCACGGCCAGCCATCGCATCGGCAATCGTCGCGACTTGAATTGGAAACGGCGTGGTCACGCCGTGGCGGGCGAGGAAGTCGGTGATATCCCGGGGCACGCCGAGCTCGATGAACGTGGGCATAAAGAGGGTTCGCTTCTGCCCGCTGGGTTACGCAGGCGGTTGTCGGTCACGCGTGCTCGACCCGCGGTGGGCGGCATGCGAAGGTCAACGTCGTCGTGCATGGGCGAACACGCCCGAAGACGACGGAAAAACCCGCCAATCGAGTCCGGCGCCTATCGAGTTCGCTCGCGTTATCGCGAGTCGATGTGGCGCCCGTGTTCCGGAACGCTCACATGAGCCGATCCGTGTGGTGAGTGTAGCGGCAAGCGCCAATTCTGCTTTGGCCGCGGAAGCTACCGGAACCGTGAGTCTCTCCCGCATCGTGCGCCAGTTACTCGGTGTACCGGACCAACTCTGCACAGTGCAGGAAAAGGCGCCAGGCCGAGAGGCCGCGTGGTCAGTCGCCGCGGAGGAGGGCGGCGAACTGGGCGCGGCTGGTGGTTCCGAGCTTGGCGCAGGCGCGGTAGAGGTGGCCCTCGACGGTGCGGACCGAGATGACCAGCCGTTCGGCGATCGCGTGGTTGGACAGTCCGTCGGCTGCCAGGGTGACGATCTCGCGTTCCCGGGCCGTCAGCGGCAGTGGGGAGGCAGCGGCGGCCAAGGCAGGGGTGCGGGCGCCCTCGCAGGCTAGCGCCAGCCGGTGAGCGCGGGCGGCGGCGGCGTGGGCTGAGCCGTGCAGGCCATGCCGTGCGTGCACCTCAGCGGCTTGGGTGGCCGCGTCGGCTGCCGTCAGTAGGTCATCCATCTGCTCGAGTTGGACCGAGACGGCCTGGGTAGCCAGCTCGGCGAGCCGGCCGGCCACCGTCGGGTCGCCGAAGCAGACTGCGCTCTGCAACGCGAGCACCTCGTAGGCCTGCTGATCTGCCGCGGCGGCCGCGGCGGCCGCGTCATGTGCAAGCGCGACCGCCTGGCTGATCGCACCCTCGGCGGCGACCACCCATGCGCGGGTGACGATCGTCTCTGGATAGAAAAGACGAAACCTGGACGTCGCTCGTCCTCCAGCTCGGCCAAGGCCTGCCGGGCGCCCACCGTGTCACCGGAGATCGCCAGCGCCCGGGTCAGGTAGACGAGCGTGCCGAGCAGGTAACCCGCAGCGAAGCGGTTGGCCTTGAGGCCGGCGCGGGCCTCTCGCAGCCAGCGTAGCGAGGTGCGCAGGCGGCCCTGAGCGAGCTCCACATATCCCTGCAGGAAGCTGCCGATCTCCGCCGCGAAGAGCTGGTGACCCGCACGTTCGCGGAAGTCCATGACCACCGCGTCCGCCTCTTGCAGGTATCCGGCCAGGCGCAGCGCGTACACCTGTTGGACTACCAGCGGTCCGGCGAGCCAGGCGGCGTCGAGCGACCGAGCCGCCGCAACATGGCCGCGAGCGACCACCGAGCCGATCTCGTCGGCGCGGCCCAGCATTCCCAAGGCGGTGACAAGTCCCACGCAGGCGAACGCAACTCCCTGGTCGGAAAGCTGTGGCGAGGTCAGTACGGCGGCAGCGGACTCCAGACCTCCTGACACAGCGGATGAATGCCCAGTTCAGTGCCGTGTGCTGTTGTCGCTGGTGCGATAACTCATGCGGTGCGACGGGCCGCGGGCAGCCTCGGCAGCTCAGCCCCGCAACGGCGGGCCCCTCCAGACACCCGCGCAACCCCACTGGGTGACCGCACGAATTATCGCACTATGTCAGGAACTCTGGAATCAGCGCCACCGTCCGCCAGGTCATCCACCACGAACCGCCAGCTGTGGTCAAAGACGTCCTCGCCGCCCTCATCGACGCAATCGACATCAACCCCAACGCGAAGCCCAGCCGTTGTTCAAGGTGCCCAACACAGCCGAAAACCTGCTACCAGCAGTAGAAGACACTCCAGAACCCAGGACAGCGGTTCGTATGGGCTCACCTTATGTGGAGCTGAGGGGAATCGAACCCCTGGCCTCCTCGATGCGACCGAGGCGCTCTACCAACTGAGCTACAGCCCCTCGCGGCGCGTGCCACGGGGCACGAATGGTAGCAGACGCCCGGGGGTCAGGTGCCGAGGATGTCGGCGCGGTGCGCGTCGAGGGCCTGGCGGAGGCGGGCTTGGACGAGGGCGTTGGTGAGGTCGCCGCGGGTGCGCTCGATGATCGAGCGGGAGATGTCGGTGGCGCGGCGCAGGCCGCCGGTGATGCCCTCGGGATAGTCGATCGTGACGAGCAGCGCGTAGATGTCGTCCATGGCCTCGAGCAGCTCTTCACAGCGCTCGAGGTGGCCGGCGCGCAGGACGTCGAGCAGTTGGCGGCGCAATTCCCCCACGGTTTCGGCGAGTCCCCCTAGCCACGGGGCCTCGCGCATGTTGAGCTCCGCGGGACCGGGGAGTTGCCCGCCGGTCACGATCGCGAAGGTGGTGCGCGCCTCGGCATACTCTTTCTGCGCGTCGGACAGGAACCCCGCGAACTCGACCTCGGGTTGGCCGTCACAGGCGGCGTGAGCCGCTCGGAGCGCGTCCTCAGCCTCGTGTAGCAGGGTGAGCGCGCCGTCGTTGTCGCCTCGGTGAGTCGCACGGATCGCGTTGGCCGAGAAGCGCGTGGCGTGGCGGGACTCCCGTAACGCAAGCTCACGGGCCGCGTGTTTCGCTTCGAGATTCGCGCGCACTCCGTCGGCCAACCCGCCGAGATCAAGCATCACGAGCGCTCCTCGTCAGGGACCGTTGCGCGTACGTGGTCTCCCCCATGCAGCTGATCCACGGCGTGCCGTAAGACGGGGAGCACGGCGCGCAGGTTCTCGACCGCGCCTTTCGGAGAGCCCGGCAAGTTCAGGACCAGCGTCTGGCCGCGGATTCCCGCCACCGCCCGGCTGAGCATCGCCATCGGCGTCACCGCTAAAGAGGCGGCACGCATCGCCTCGGCGATGCCGGGCGCGAGGCGGTCGACGACGTCGAGCGTCGCCTCGGGCGTCAGGTCCTGAGGGTGAAGGCCCGTCCCGCCGTTCGTGACGACGAGGTCAACGCCGGCGCAGGCTTGGACGATCGCCGCCGCAACCCCCGCGCGCCCGTCAGGGACGACGGTGACGTCACCAACGGAGAAGCCGGCCTCGCGAAGAACCTCTCCCACCGCCGGGCCAGCGTCATCCGCATAGACCCCGGACGCTGCCCGAGTCGAGACCGTCACCACGGCTGCGCGCACGCTCCACCTCCGTTCCTCCTTATGGCCAGGGTTCTTCACGCATACAGGGTGTTGCGGAATTGGCGTTCGCGGCGCTCGGGAGGAGTCGAGCCGCCGCGTGTCTCGGGCCACCTCGGCGAGGTCACGCGGCGGTTTTCCTCCGTATCCGGAGGAAAGCCGCAGGTTAAGCGCGTGCCGTCACGTTTGAGGTGCCGCTTTCCTTCGCATCCGAAGGAAAGCTGCATCCTAGGGTCCCGAGCACCCAGACCGGCGACCTTGCAACACCCTGCATACGGGAGAAAGCCTGGCCAAGAGACCGACGGGTCACTCACCGCGGCGCCAGTCGCCGCGCTGGCCACCGCTCTTGGAGACCAGCTCGACACGTTCGACCCAGGCACCCCGCTCGACGGCCTTCACCATGTCGTAGAGCGCGAGGGCCGCCGTACTCGCGGCCACCAGTGCCTCCATCTCGACGCCGGTGCGGTCGCTGGCCCGGACGGTTGCCACGATCTCGGCGGCGCCGGCCTCGACGTCGACCTCTACCGCCACGTCCACGGAGGCGATCGCGACGGTGTGGCAGAGGGGGATCAGCTCGGGCGTGCGCTTGGCGGCCATGATCCCGGCGATGCGCGCCACCGGCAGCGCGTCTCCCTTCGGTAGCCGCCCCTCGACCAGCAAGGATGCGGTCTGTTTCGACAACCGCAGCACCGCTCGCGCGACCGCGTGCCTGCTCGTCTCCGGCTTCCCCCCCACGTCGACCATGCGCGCATGGCCTCGGGAATCGAGGTGCGTCAGCTCACCGGGCTCGGGAAGCTCCATCAGCCAGCCGGGTCCACGAGCAGGTGGACGACGACCCGCTCACCCGCCTCAACGTGGGTGACTCCGGCGGGGATCTCGGCGAGGCCGTCCGCGAGCACGGCCGATCGCAGGATCCCGCTGCCCTGGGCGCCAGTCGACTTGGCGTGCCAGACGTCTCCCTCACGGCTCAGCATGACCCGAAGAAACGAGACCTTGTGCGGGGGGCTGTTCGCGGGATCGTCGAGCACCGCGGTGATGCGAGGGCGGTTGAGGTCAACCCTCCCCTGCAGCCGGCGGATCGCGGGACGGACGAAGATCTCGAAGCTGACGTAGGCGCTGACCGGGTTCCCGGGAAGCCCGAAGCAGGGGAGCTGATGGTCGACGTCCCGCGTGACACACCCGAACGCCTGGGGCATCCCCGGTTGCATCCCTACCTTACGGAAGCGCACATCCCCGAGCTCGGCGAGTACCTCTTTGACGAGGTCGTAGCGACCGGCACTGACCCCACCGCTGGTGACGACGAGATCGGCGTGCGCTATCGCGCCTCCGAAGGCGTCAAGTAAGGCAGCCCGATCGTCCCGCACGATCGGGAGCCGGTACGACGTAGCACCGGCCTCGCGCGCCATCGTAGTCAGCGTGTAGCTGTTGGAGTCACGGATCTTGCCCGGGCCGAGCTGCTGCGCGTCAGGTTCGGCCAGCTCGTCACCGGTCGAGATCACGACCACACGGGGCCGGGGATGCACGAGCACGTTGCCAAGGCCCACCGCGGCGCACATCCCGATGTCCGCCGCACCCAGCCTGCGGCCAGCCTCCAGGACGACCTCGCCGGCGCGGACGTCCTCGCCCGCCTCACGGACGTTCATCCCAGGTGACGGCGCGAGAAGCAGTCGCACCCGGCCGCCGACCTCCTCAGCCAGCTCGACGGGAACGACGGCATCGGCGCCGGGCGGGACGGGCGCGCCGGTCATGATCCTGACCGCCTCGCCAGGCTCCGGTGAGATGAGCTCCCCCGACCCCGCCGCGATCTCTCCGACGACTGCCATCTCGTCACCCACGGTCACGCCTTCCGCGTGGACCGCGTACCCATCCATCGCCGAGTTCGCGAATCCCGGAACATCGGCGGGCGCGACGACGTCTTCCGCCAGCACGCAGCCGTGAGCCTCGAGGAGGCCGAGATGGATCGGCTCAAGCGGCCGGATGCGCGCCAAGACCTCGCGCCGGTACCGTTCGAGCGGGACCAACTCGTCGGCATCGACGTGGTGGTGGTGACCACCGCGCTCATCGTGCCGGGTGTGGTCGTACAGGGTCACAGCTCCTTCACGAAGTGGGCGAGAAAGTCACGGAAGGCGGGACCGAGGTCCCCGCGAGCCGCGGCGAGCTCGACCGTCGCGCGGAGGTAGTCGAGCTTGCTTCCAATGTCGTATCGGACGCCCGAGAAGCGGATCGCACGGATCGGCTCGTGGCGGACCTGTCCTTTCATGGCGTCGGTGAGCTGGATCTCACCACCCCGTCCAGGCTTGGTCGCGTCGATGTGCTGGAAGATATCGGGCGTCAAGACGTATCGCCCGATGATACAGAGGTTAGAGGGCGCGTTGGCCTTTCCCGGCTTCTCGATCATGTCGGTCACGCGGAACACGTCAGGTCGATCTGGATCGGGCTCCGCGGCGATCACGCCGTACTTTCCCAGCTCCTCGTCACCGAACTCCATCACGGCGATGACGCTGCGGTCCGTCTCCTCGCAGAGATCGACCATCCGCCGCAGCAATCGCTCATGCTCACCGATGAGGTCGTCACCGAGTAACACCGCGAATGGCTCGTTGCCGACATGCTCACGCGCGCAGCCGACCGCGTGGCCGAGGCCGAGCGGCTGGCCCTGGCGGACGTAGTAGACAGCGGCGAGGCGGGATACTGCCCGCACGGCCGCGAGAAGATCCTCCTTACCCGCGGCGGCGAGCTGACGCTCGAGCTCGGCGGCATGGTCGAAGTGGTCCTCCAACGCTCGCTTGCCACGCCCGGTGACGAGGAGGATGTCGCTGAGTCCAGCGGTGGCCGCCTCCTCAACGACGTACTGGATCGCCGGCTTGTCGACGATCGGCAGCATCTCTTTCGGCTGCGCCTTCGTCGCGGGCAGGAACCGGGTCCCGAGGCCGGCGGCGGGTATGACCGCCTTACGCGCGCGCACCTGGCTCCCTCCGTTCCAACGTGCCGTCAGGGCCGCGGCCCGATCGGCAACGACGTCCCGCAGCATCCTAATCGTTCATGGCGCTGGGGTTGGCCCGCCAGGGCACCTCGCTCAACACTGCGTTGCCGGCCGCGACGACGCGGTTGCGTCCGCGGCTCTTCGCGACGTACATCGCGGCATCGGCGGAGCGCAGCAATGCGGCGATCGTCTGCCCGTCAGTGGGGAACGACGCCACTCCGGCGCTACAGGTGATCCGCAGTGGTCCCATCGGCTGCCCGCTTACGCAGATCGAGACCGGTGGGGAGTCGACGGCCTGACGGATCCGCTCCGCCGTCGCGATCGCGCCGGACCGCCCGGTGCCCGGCAGCAGCACGACGAACTCCTCGCCGCCGTACCGCGCGACCACGTCGGGCACTCTGGTCGAGTCCCGGATGCGCCGGGCCACCTCGTTGAGTACCTCGTCACCGACCTGGTGGCCGAGGCCGTCGTTGATCTCCTTGAAATGATCCAGGTCGACGATGACGAGCGAGAGGGGGTGCGCGAATCGCACCGCGCTCTCTAGCTCACGATCGGCCTGGATCTGGAAGTAGCGGAAGTTCCAGAGTCCCGTGAGCGGATCGGTGACGGCCAGCCGCTGTGCCTCACGGTGGAGGAGCACGTTCTCGATCCCCACGGAGGCCTGTGCCGCGAAGCTGGTCACCGTGTCGAGGTCAGACTGCGTAAAGGGTCTCATCGCATCGTCGCGGAGGAGCGATAGCACGCCGATCACTTGACCACGTCCGAGCAGGGGGACGAAGAGCTGGTGCGCCGCGACCGGCTCACCTCGTTCCGGTCCTTGGGCGCGATGCGCGTCAGCGGGGAGCCTCAGCGGGGTTCCGGTCTTGGCCACCCAACCCGCCAAACCCTGACCCATTCGCACGCTGGGCACGCGCGACCCGACACCACGGCCCACCTTGGCAAAGAGCGCATCGCGCTCAGGTGTCAGGAGCATCAGCAAACCCCGATCCGCTGCCAAGGTGCCCATCGCCGTCTCCACCACCACGGACAGCGTCCTGGAAAGGTCGAGGCTTGAAGAGAGCGTCTGACCAAGCCGCGACAGCGATCGCCGCAGCTCATCACGGCTGCGCTCCGACTGGACCAGAGCTCGGCGGATAGGGGCCGCGAAGCTGCCGGCCAACAACCAACCAACGAGGCCAGCCACCATCGCTGACCCGGCCACGAGCAGCCAGCCAATCGAGGTGGTTTGAGGCTCCAAGACGCTCCACAGCACTAATGAGGCCGGGGTATTGGCCAGGTGGGTGGTAGTGACGAGCGCGGGCATGCCCTGCCAGGTCGTCTCCATGACCCTGCCGCTCGCTGGCGGCAAGCTGGACGGCAGCTGCCCGTTCCCACCCCGTGTCGCGAGGATACGTCCGTCCGTGACCACCGCCGCACCCTCACGGTCCTCGCGGAGTGGAAGCCGGTCGAGAAACTCGCGATCAGTCCACAGGCCGACCACTAGGTAGCCGGCGACCTCGGTGGGGGCGCTCGGAGCGCTGATCACCGCAAAGTCGAGGAGCAACCCGGGAAGGGGCTGACGGCGACGGGCCGCCTGAGCGATCATGTGGGGTTCGAAGGTGGAGCCTTCTTCCGACAGGAAGGAGGGCGGCGACGAGTCCATCGCCAGCACCCCGCCATCAATGCCCGTAAGCAAGACGAGATCCGCCCGGTCTCTCCCCTGCATGTCGAGCGCGTCAGAGAGCCATTGCGTGACCGTGGGGGCATCCTGCTCTTCCAACGTCTTCGCAAGCGTGTCCTCACCTGTGGCCCGAAGGTCCGTCGCCAGGTCCGTCGCCCGCAGCGCGCTTCCCTCGACAAGACCGATGGCGGCGGCACGGACGGCGACGAGATCCTCTTCCGCGCGCAGCCGCATATGGCCCGCGGTCTGCATACCCAACGCGACCACCGCGATCACGAGGGGAACGACCGTGACCGCCACAAAAACTCCCGCCAGCCGAGCACGCAGGCTCATGAGGGCATGATGGCATCACGGCGCGCACTTGGCCGTGCGGTTAACAGGGTTAGACGCTAATTCATCGGACGTAGATGGGATCCGCAGTGACGAAGGAGGTGAAAACGGGTCTGCGGTCCCGGGTGCTCGCGACCCGAGCGGAGTGGCCAGTAGCGCTCCGGACGGCGGCGTCAGCCGTGATCCGGTCCAAGCTCGAAGCGCTCCCGGAGCTGCGCGAGGCACGCGCCGTACTCGGCTACGCGGCGTTCGGTGCCGAGGTGAACCTCGACCCATGGCTCGAGCGCCTGATGTCCTCAGGGATCGGCGTATTCCTCCCTTGGGTCGATGGCGAGCGGCTCGGCATCGCCAGAGTAGACAACCTGCACGCCGACCTCGTCCCCGGATGGCGGGGCGTCCGGGAGCCCCGAGCGATCGGCCGGCGGCCGGCACGCCCCGATCGTGTAAAGGCGGTCGTCACTCCTGGGGTGGCGTTCGATCGCGCCGGCGGCCGGCTTGGCTACGGAGGCGGCCACTTCGACCGGCTTCTGGCAGAATTGACCCCCTCTACGCCCGTCGTTGGTGTGGCATTCGAACTGCAGATCATCCGAAGTGTTCCCAACGAGCCGCACGATCGCCCGGTCGACGTCGTCGTCACCGAGTGCGCGGTATATCGTGGACGACTCGGGAAATGACATCCGTGGAGAGTTGCATGCCCACATATGAATATGTATGCCGCGACTGCGGTGGCCACCTCGAGGTGGTCCAGTCCTTCAAGGACGCCCCACTGAGCACGTGTGGCACGTGCGGTGGGGCACTGCGCAAGGTGTTCAGCGCCGCCGGCATCATCTTCAAAGGCTCGGGCTACTACGTCACGGATTCGCGGAAGAAACCGGCTGACTCGACCTCCACGCCGTCCAAGAAGACTGAGACGGCGACCGCCTCCGGCTCGTCCAGCGAGCCCAAGGGTTCGGGCAAGCCGGCAGGTTCAGGTTCGGGTTCAAGTTCGAGCGAGGCCGCCTCCGCCTAACTCGGCCAACGAAGGCGCATCAGGCGGATGTGCATCCGCGGGTATATGCGCCCGGTGAAGCACTATTGAGGGGAAGGCTCCACCGCGCGGGCGCGCTTCCCCTAGCGCTCGCAAGATCCGGGCACCCATCCTTGCCCGATGAACATTCGTACGATTGTCAAGGGCCCCGCATTCGCGTTGCCCCCGCCTGTGGACCTGCTCAGCGAGCGCTGGTCACGGGTTCCGCCCCGACTGCGCATGCTGGGCGTCGCCCTACTCGCCTTGCTCCTTGGCCTGGTAGTCACACAGCGTGTCGCCCGCGTCGAGGCGCGGTGGGGCGGGACGCCAGTCACGGTCCTGCGCGCCGGGCATGACCTGCCCGTGGGATCAGTAGTCCGGGAACTGGAGCCAGTCGCGCTTCCGGCGGCGGCCGTCCCTCCCCACGCCGTCCGCGAGGTGCCTCGGGGCGCCGTGCTCGCCATCGCTTTGCCGGCGGGGTCGGTGTTGACCGAGACGCATCTCAACCCGGCGGGCCCGGCGAGTGGATTGAGCCCAGAGCTGCGAGCGATTCCCATCCCGGTCGAAGCGGGATGGCGGGTGCAGCCCGGCGGCTGGGTCGACGTGTGGACGCTCGGCGCAGGTGACGAGCCATCGCGCCTCGTGGCGAGCTCCCGCGCCGTACTCCACGTGCGCGTGGACCAGGGAAGAGCGACTGCCCTGGTCGCCCTGCGGTCCAGCGAGGTCGCCGGGGCAACCGCGGGCCTGGCGCTCGGCACCGTCCTCCTCACCCATGCTCCGCCTCCCGCCGCACGAGTAGCATCCGGCACCCCCGATCTCGCGGAGAACCGATGATTCCAGTGTGGTTACAGGCGGTGGTGCTTGGCGTGGTGCAAGGCCTGTCAGAGTTCATGCCGATCTCATCGGACGGGCATCTTGTCCTCGTGCCGTTCCTGCTTGGCTGGGAGCAGCCATCGCTCTCGTTTATCGTGGCGCTCCACATCGGCACCCTCGCTGCCGTGCTGCTGTACTTTCGCCGGGACCTCGCCGCGATGCTTATCGCCGTGGCGAGCCGATCGTCGTCTCCTGAGGCCAAGCTCTACCGGCGCTTGATCGTGCTGCTCGCCGTCGGCAGCGTGCCGGTAGCGCTGCTCGGTCTCACGGCCGAAGACCAGATTCAACGCGTGTTCTCCTCACCAGCGATCGCGGCGACGGGGTTGTTCGTGACCGCTGCGCTGCTCGTATCCGGTGAGAAGGCGCGTGACCGCCGGGTCGTGGCCGCGAGCGACGAGCCCGTTGCCGCCGCGAAGGCGATGATGACGTCTGCGCCAATGGGTCGCGATGATCGAGACCCAGCTGGCGGCACGCTTGTCGACCTGACCGCTCCACGCGCCTTGCTGATCGGAGCGTTCCAAAGCGTGGCGCTCCTGCCAGGCGTCTCGCGATCAGGCTCGACGATCAGCGGGGGAATGTTCGCCGGGCTCACTCGCGAGGCCGCCACCCGGTTCTCGTTCCTCTTATCGATCCCTGCGCTGATCGGCGCTGCGGCGCTCAACATGACGGACTTAGCCCGGCCTGGCGGTTACGGCGCGCTGGAGCTCCTGACCGGTATCGTTGCCGCCTTCGGATCAGGCTACGCGGCGATCCGTTGGCTGGTAGCCCTGGTGGCCCGAGAACGCCTGACCGGCTTCGCCTGGTACTGCCTGGTCGCCGGGCTCGTAGGCCTCCTCGCGGTCGCCCTCAGCCAATGAGTCGCAAGCGAGGCGGATCTGAGGGTGCGCGCTTCTGGGCAATTTTCTCATCACGCTCAGAAGAGATGCGAGTATCATAAAGCGGACCTTACGGCTACCGGGGGGAGCCAACCACCTTGTCCACTGCCTCGACACTGCCAAAGCTGCAGGGCACAACCTTGCCGTTCACTGCGGCTCTTGCGCTGACGGTTGGCATCGCGCTTTCCGTGGGTGCGGGCTCGAAGACGGCGGCCGTGATCCCTCTCGCCGTCGGTGCGGTGTTGTTGCTCGGCGCGCTCGCCATGACCCGGTTTGTCACCTACGTGATCGTGATGCTGACGCTACGGGCCAGCCTCGACGTGACCAAACTCGGTGCCACGGGGCCCAGCGCAGAGGGCGAGCGGTTGGCCTTGTTCGACCCATCGACCCTGCTGGCCGTGCTGTTCGTGCTGATGGGGATCCTGTGGTTGGCGAGCCAGTACCGGCACGCAGGCGCCCTGCCCGGGTCATCGCTCCGAATGGCGCTCTTGCTGTTCCTCTTTACCTGTTGCCTGAGCATCCTCGGGTCCAGAAACCCCGCCGCGGGCATCGCCGAAACTATGCGTATCGTCTCGGCGGTGATGATGTTCGTCGTCGTGGAACAGATCGCGCGGGACTCGGGCAAGATGCGGCGGATCCTCGCGGCGATCTACCTATCCGCCGTCTTCCCTTTGGCATTCACGGTGTTCGGCTTCCTCATGGGGAATCCGCGGTCAGAGGTCAAAGGATCCTTCACGAGGATCCTCGGTACGTTCAACCAGTCCAATGGTTTCGGTCGCTATTTGATGCTTCTTATCATCATGGGCGTGGCCATCTACCCCTATCTTGAGCGGCGGTGGCAGCGCTGCTTGGGCGTGCTATTGGTGGGTTGCTCACTGTGTTTAGTGCTCACATACACCCGCAGCGCGCTGATCGGGACCGTCCTGGGACTCGTCATCATTGGCTTGATCCAGAACCGGCGGATCGTCGCGGGGGTCTTGGTGGCTGGGGTCCTCGCCTTGGTCGTCGTGCCGAACCTGTCCGGGCGGTTCACTGAGTTGGCCAGCGAGAACACTACATATCCCGAACGAGAGACGACCCTCGACTGGCGTCTCGGCTACTGGGCCGACGTGCTCCCACTGGCCAACTCGAATCCCGTAACCGGCATCGGTGCGGGTCAGACGCAGTACTACACGGCGCAAGCCAAAGCGCCGCATAACGATTTTCTCCGCGCCTATGTGGAGACAGGCCTCATCGGTCTGGGCGCCTATGTGATCTTAATGATCACCCTGATCTCGACAGGCTTCCGTGCCCTGGCCGCCGCATCAACGGGGACGCTGCAACGAGGGATCGCGCTCGGCTTCTTCGGGTGTGCCATCGCCTTTGCCGCGGACAGCACGGTCGCCAACGTGATCTCTAATATGGCCGTTCTCTGGTATTTCTTCGCGTTCGCCGCGATGGCCTGCGCGATCACGCAAGATGAGCACGCCCGCCGTACCCCTAAACCCCGCGCGGAGTTTGGGAATACAAAAGCCTAACAAGCATGAGACTCACACTGGGGGGAGACTGATGGAGATCAACGATTATCTACGTGCCATCAAACAGCGGATGCACCTGACGATCCTCTTGCCGCTCACGGCGGTGGCGCTCGTGGTGGCTGTGCAATCGATCAGATCGCAGGAGTACCGAGCGACCGCTACCGTCGCCGTCCCCGCCATCATCAGCGGTGACAGCCAATACACAGGTGCCACCGCCTCGAGGACCTTCGTCGCTGACCTGGTCGCGATGATCGAGTCGCCGACCATCGTCACGCGGGTCGCGGAGGCGACAGGTGTACCCGCTTCAAGGCTCCACAAGGGGATCAGCGCTGACGCGGTAGGCCCCGCCGCGAGCCTGGTCGAGGTCACGTACCGGACCCAGCATCCAGAAGAGGCTGAGCCGGTCGCACGCGCGGTCGCCGGTGAGGCGATCGCGTTCCTCTTCGAGGGCTCGGCGGAGATCGCCCAGCAACGGGTCGAGGAGGCCCAGGTCGCGCTGGACGAGGCGCAGTACGAGATCAACGCCTTCACGCTTCGGACCGACCTGCTGATTCCCGACCGCGACTTCGACACGACGGTTGCTCAGCTCTCCACTCTGGAGCTCGAGGAGATCACGGCGAGAGCCGCGGGCGAATCAGGCAAGGCCGCGACAATTCGCTCCGCCATCGAGCTCAAGAAGGAAGAGCTAAAGGAGCTCGCCCCACAGGTGCAGGCCTATACACCGCTGGCGACCAGACGGACGGAGGCATCCGCGCAGCTCGAGGCCGCAAGGCAACAGCTCGGGGAGGCGAGGGCGAAGGTCGAGGCCGGGAAGTCGGGCAAGGTCGTGACGGCAAGCGTGGTGCGGCCGATCCCCAAGATTCACGACATCGCCAGCAAGGGAGCCGCAGCGTTGGGTGCTGGCCTGTTCTTGGCCGCGGCACTTGCGATCTGGCTCGGCTCGGACCGCGGCCAGCGCTCCGAGAACCTGGTGGGCACCTCCTCGGGCGCCTCCTTCAGGCTCGATGGCTGGATCACGCGCATGAGGCAGGCGTTCAAGCCCGCTGAGCGGAAATCCGCTGACCCGCCAAGTACTCCCGAGCCGACCCCGTCCGAGCCCGAGGACGACCGCGCGAGCGTGCGCTGACCTGTTCTTCCTGCACTGGGGTGACGGCGACAGCCGTCACCCCGGATGATGAGAATCCGGCAAACGGCGATATGCGGCCCCGTTTGGGTGAAACACCCCAGTCTGGTGGAGCACTTCACCGTACTGTGCAGAGTTATGTCGACACACCGGCATAACTCTGCACTGTGCAGGAAAATGCTGGCTGACACCGCCGCTCTTAAGGCAAAAATCCGATAAACCGGGCGACGTGCAGCCGATTCTCATCTCAGTACGACGTCCTAAGTGGAGATCATGATGGATACGGGGGGGACCGCGAAAGACGACGAAGTCGTTGGCATGGCCGGCGGCGCGGGGCTGAACCTCGTGGGAGCGGCCTTTAGCCAACTGGCGGTCGCCGGTATCTTTATGGTTCTCAGCCGCCTACTCGGCGCAGACGACCTGGGGATCTACGCGCAGGCCTTCGCGGTCCTCTCACTGCTCAGCTTGCTTTCACTCAGCGGGTTCCAAGCTGGCTTGACACGGTTCGTGGCCGTCTATCTCGTCACAGGTGATCGCGGCGCGATGCGAGGAACTGTGCGTATCGGCCTGGCGCTGACCACCGTGGCCGCGGTGATACTTGCGATCGGCCTGTACCTCACGTCGCCGTGGCTCGCCACGCATGTATTCGACGAGCCTGGCTTGCGAGACCCGCTCCGTTACACTGCTTTCACCCTACCCGCGCTCACGTTCATGGACGCTGCGCTCGCCGGGACGAAGGGGTTCAAGACCATGAAGGCCTACGCCTTCATCGGGCTGCTTCTGGAGCCAGCCATCCGCCTTGGGCTCACTCTCGCGCTCGTCGGCTGGGGCATCGGTCTCGAGGGCGCGATGATCGCGCTGCTCGTGAGCAAGACAACCGCCGCCGTGGCATCCGCCGTCGCCCTTCGCCGGGTCATGGGCGCCCGGACGCGTCGACAGCGTCCAGGCCCAGATCCGCAGCTCCCGCTGCGCGCCCGGACGCGTCGACAGCGTCCAGGCCCAGATC
>JBOGED010000490.1:0-5059 GCA_050743625.1 Egibacteraceae bacterium
CCGTCGACCTGACCGGCGCGGTCCGCCTCGGCGAACAGATGATCGACGAGGCCAGCCGCAAGATGGCCGCGGTTACCGTGACGCGAGGCCGCGCGGCGGGGATGAAACCCCGCCGCCGCGGTCAGCGTGGTTAACCCGTTGCCTCGAGCGCGACAGCGTCACACACGACTTTGGCCACAGGGCGGAGCTCCGATACACTCGCCCGGTTTTCGATCGCCCGCGGCTCCGCGCCGCAGGCGGGACAGACCGGTGCGGGTTTGGACCTGTCGAACCAACCGGCGCAGTAGAACCACCGGTCACAATCACCACACAGTCCCCAGATCTTCACGCGCGTCTCCCCGTTCAGGAGTACCGACTGGTCTCTCGGCACGCGACAGCGTCGTAGTGTGAGCGCACAGTTGTGCCGAGGTTGACCGAAGTATGGGATCGTCGGCGTTGACGGCTGATAGAGAAAGCCTTGCCCGCGCTACGGCCCATGTCAAGGGTGAGTTTCCACGCTCTCACGCGCTACCACGTCTTAATTCCGGAATATGGAACCTCATTGCGCCCAAAAGGCAGCCAAGCGCTTGGACACTCTCGCGTTGCTGAGCACGTCGGTCGAGTCGACGGCTTGGTCGATCGCGCCGGTGAGTGGCAGGGATCGTAACCAAGGATCGGTGACGGTCGACAGGCTGGCCTGGCAGAACCGGCCGGCGTCGAGCACGTGGAACGGCCGGGTGTAGAACGGGCGGACCGTTGCCTCGACCGGCTCGGTGATGCCGAGGGAGTTGTGGCGGCGAGCGACGGCCTCATAGGCCTCGCACAGCCCGGCCTGGCGTTGCGGGAACGTGACCGCCGTGAACGCGCGCGCCAACGGGGGACCGACCTCGCGAGCCGCATCCAGCTGGGCGAACGCCGAGCCGAGCCACTTCGCATACGGAGCGTAGCGGCGCTCCAAGAGGAGGCAGAGGCGCATGACCTCACGGACCTGACGGGCGGCGAGAACCCGCGAGCCGAGCTCGTCTCCGACCTCCGCGGTGCGCCCGACGAACGGCTCCTCCTGCGCCAACCGCCGCCACTGGCAGGCGAGCAGCCACTGCCAGACCTGGTCCGGATACCACGCCACCGCCTGCCGTATCCGGGCGAGCTCGCCTGCGGGGTCCGCGAACACGGCCCCGGCCGTCACCTCCAACAAGAGCTGCTGAGGCAGCCCGAGCCAGTCCTTGGCAGCAAGCCCAGCTCGCGGGTCGATCCCAAGCTGGCCGACGACCCACGACTCGAGATCGGTCACCGCCACGTGGTGCGACACCGGGACGTCGTCCCACCCGAACCGCACCGGCCACCCCGCGAACTCCTCGGGCAGGCCGGCGTCGACCGCAGCCCGGGCGGCGACGACCTCGCCAGGGTCGACGAAGACCTGCAGCCGGGGACCCCACCCGTGGTCGGTCGACCGGGGTGTGTCGTAGCCGAGGACGTCGGAGCCCGATCCGAGAAACGCCGCGGCATGGCCCCAGCCTTCGAGGAGTGGCCGCACCGCCTGCTGGTAAAAGGTGGCGGCAAGCTCAACGCCAGGCAAGAAGGTCACGGCGCGGCTTCCTCTAGGAGCCGGCGGATGATGACGCGCAGGGCCAAGGTCTCGTCCGCGCCCTCGAAGATCGACAGCACGCGGGCGTCCACGAAGTAGCGGCTGACGGCGTACTCCTCGGCGTACCCGTAGCCACCGTGGATCTGCATCGCCTCACGCGTCAGCCACTCGGCGGCCAGGCAGGACATCGACTTCACCATGGAAGCCTCCAGCTGGCCGCTTCCGGTGCCAAGAAGCGCGGCGCAGCGGTACGAGAACTCGCGCGACGCGACGATCAAGGCCGCCATGCGAGCGAGCTTCGCGCGCGTTAGCTGGTAGGTGCCCAGCGGGACCCCGAAGACCTGTCGCTCGTTGGCGTAGGCGACCGCCCGCTCGAAGGCGGCCTGCATGACCCCGAGTGCGCGCGCCGCCGTCTGCAGGCGCCCGTTCGCGAAGGCGTCCATCTGAAGGTAAAAGCCCTGGCCACGCCCTCCCTCCCCACCGACGAGGTTCTCGACCGGTACGTGAAAGTTCTCGAACGCGATCTCGAAGCTGTGCATGCCCCGGTATCCCAAGGTCCCGATCGCGCGTGCTTGCATACGGCCGCCCCTCCCGTCCTCATGTTCCCAGGAATGGCCAGGGAAGGGCGGCTTCTCCACGACGAACAGTGACAAGCCACGGTGGCGCTTGCTCCGATCCGGGTCGGTCCGGGCGAGCAGCATCAGCAAGTCGGCGCGCCCGCCGAACGTGCACCAGGTCTTCACGCCGTTCACCACGTACGCGCCGCCGTCCTTGCGCGCGGTGACCTTGACATTCGCGACGTCCGAGCCGTAGTCGGGCTCGGTCACCGCGACCCCGCACATCAGCGCTCCGCTGGCGATCTCGGGCAGCCACCGCTGGCGCTGCTCATCCGTACCGCCCTTCACCAGCGCCTTCGACAAGATCTCCGGCCGGGTGATGAGGCTGCCGGCCACGCCCAGCGACCCGCGGGAAAGCTCCTCGGTGACGACCACCATCGACATGAAGTGGTCGGCCGACTCGCCTTCCGCGAACCCACCGTACGCGTCCGGAATGGACAGGCCGAAGCAGCCCATCTCGCCGAGCTCCCGGATGATGTCCTCGGGGATATCGGCGTCGTCGCGGTGCACCCGCTCGGCGACCGGCTCGACCCGAGTGTCCGCGAAGCCGCCGAACGTCTCACGGACCATCCGGAGCTCATCGGATAGTTGCCGGGGAAGGTCAGGGTTGACGAGGGCTCGGCGCGCGATCTTTTCGAGCAGCTCCGGGCTCCGCGCCGTGGAGAAGGCCGCGGCCAGATCGCCGCTACCCAGCGGTGGCGGGCCTCCCCAGGCCTCGGCGCGGCCCGCTGTCCGCCATTCCAGGTCCGCGGCCACATCTCCTACGAACGCGGCGGTGAGCATCGCCTCCAGCTCACCGCGACCCGCATAGGAGTCCAGCAAGATCTCTGCGGCCACCACTCGCCCCGCGATCGACGCCAAGTCATAGGCGAACACCTGCTCGCGATCGAGGAGCTCGAGATCGACCCTGCCATCCTTTACGGTGTCGGCCGCGAGGCGATCAACGGCCCTGTCCACGGCGCTCCGGCACGCCTCGGAGAGCACAAGGGCGATATCGACGATAGACTCCACGAGCGCATCCTTCCTGACTTATCCCTGATCTTCATTTTGCGTTTTCTACCCAGGTGAAACACACTTCCCCATATCGGGGGGCGTACTTGCACGCACCCCTGGTCGTCCGATGCGTTCCGACCTACCCATTGGGCGGCTCGATACGAACAGAGCAAGCCCTGTCCAGTGGGCCCACGGCCGTATGGACCTCGGTGATAGATCCTGGTTTAATAGGATTCAGTCGGACCCTGAAGTTGATGGGACAGCACCCGTAGGCATTGGTGCGGTCACTCGGCGTGATTGCTTCAGGTCAGGAGGGTGGGACATGCCATCTTCCGCGAATTGGACAGGTGGATCTGCTACCGGTACCATTATCAATCCGCCTAGCCTTAGGAACTAGTACCAAGCGAGGCGGATTGCCAGCCGAAGCCAGGGCTGGCATCGCGTTATGCGAATAGCAAGCGGTCTTGCCTTGCGGTAAGCCGTAGCTCAACGTTCCCCTTCGAATAGTCTCGGCGTCCCGTTGAGTTGAGGAAGTTGTGGTCACATGATGACGTTGGTCGAACGCGAGGCGCTGATGCTGGCGGACATGCTGGCGGACGAAGGCATTGGTCCAGACGAGGTTGATCCCGATGCGGTGTGGCGCCTCGTGTCCCAGGCCGGCGGGTACCCGACTCAGCTGCGGCGGGCCTATGACCAGGTCTATCGCCGATGGGCTGACGGTGGCTCCACACGCGACCACATGGCATGCCTTCTCCTTACCTACGCTCACGTCGCGGCGGCGGGGGCGAGTAATGTCATTCCCGAGCCAGGTATGTCTTTGAATTGGAGCCTCGACAAGCGGCCGGTCTGGCAGGTCGGGATTCAGTATCAACGGACGGAATGGCATGACGGGGTTCTTTCTTACGACACGGGTGACCGCATCACCTCGGAGTTGAGGAAGACTGGTATGACTCGTCAGGTCGAGGTATCGATCGACGATGACAATTGCGGCTTCGGTCTGTCCTTTAGTGTCCACGCCAACGATCATGCCCAAGCCGAGGCGACCACAGAGGGCCTCACGCGCAACTGCTTGGACCGGATCGGTGAATCCGACGCCTGGAGCGCCCACGGCGTATCCGCCGACCCTTATGCAGGTCTGGAAACTTCTACCTGAACCCTCGGGTGGCCGCTCCGAACCTCCCCTTCCATCCCCCCGGAGCGGCCACCCCGAATGGGGATAACCCATGAGGTTTCCCGAGATCTCCGCCTTCGCTGAGGAGAGCGCCGCCATGGACGCGACACTCACCCGTGTCGCCGAAGAAGACTGGAACCGGCCCGCCCTAGGCGAATGGACCGTCAAAGAGCTCGTCGCGCATCTGTATCGCGCGGCGTCCCTGATCCACATGTCCCTCGATCTTCCCGTCGTAGGACCGGTTGTCCACGACCGCGTGAGCTACTTCCAGTTCGACCTGGCCGCCGAGGCCCCCGCGATCGCCGAGCGCGCCCGAACCGACGCCGCGAGCGGCGCCCCCGCCGAGTTGCCCGCTCGCTTCAGAGCCGCGTGGCAGGCCTCCGCCCAGCGAGCGGCCAACCTGCTGCCCGACCATCACATCGCCACCCGCCGCGGGACCATGCGCCTCGACGATTACACGGCGACACGCGTCCTAGAGCTGGTGGTCCATCATATGGACCTTCGCAGGGCGTTGGACCTCCCGCCGGCTCCGACACCGGCAGCGGGTCTGCTCACCATGCGACTCCTGGAGGGCCTTCTCGGCTCGCCGCGCCCACACAACCTCGGCCGTACCCGCTTCATCCTCACCGCGACCGGCCGGATCCCAAGCGACGACCCCCGCTTCCCGGTCCTCCAATAGCTCCAAGTGTGCTGGATCGCGGCGGTATATCGCCG
>JBOGED010000491.1:0-3245 GCA_050743625.1 Egibacteraceae bacterium
GTCAAGCCCAAGCTTGGCCTGTCGGCTCGCAACTACGGCCGGGTGGTGTACGAGGCCTTGAAAGGCGGGCTCGACTTCACCAAGGACGACGAGAACATCAACAGCCAGCCGTTCATGCGCTGGCGTGACCGCTACCTGTTCTGCATGGAGGCGGTCAACCGGGCCATCGGCGAGACCGGTGAGATCAAGGGCCACTACCTCAACGTGACCGCCGGCACGATGGAGGACATGTACGAGCGGGCCGAGTTCGCCAAGGAGCTGGGCAGCGTCATCATCATGATCGACCTGACCATCGGGTACACCGCGATCACGTCCATGGGCAACTGGGCTCGGCGCAACGGCATGATCCTGCACCTCCACCGCGCCGCCCACGGCACCTACACCCGCCAGAAAAACCACGGCGTGAACTTCCGGGTCATCGCGAAGTGGGTACGCATGATGGGAGTCGACCACGTCCACGCCGGCACCGTGGTGGGCAAGCTCGAGGGCGACCCAGGCATGATCAGGGGCTACTACTCCGCCTGCCGCGACTACTTCAACAAGAAGGACCCGGCAACCGGCTTCTATTTCGACCAGGACTGGGGTTCTATGCCGGGCATCTTCCCGGTGGCCTCAGGCGGCATCCACGCCGGCCAGATGCACCAGCTCCTCGACTACCTGGGTGAGGACTGCGTCCTTCAGTTCGGTGGCGGGACCATCGGCCACCCCATGGGGATCGCCGCCGGCGCCACCGCCAACCGGGTGGCCCTGGAGACGATGGTCCAGGCCCGCAACGAGGGCCGCGACTACGTCAAGGAGGGCCCGGAGATCCTGCGCAAAGCTGCCCAGGGCTGCAAGCCGCTCCAAGCCGCCCTCGACACCTGGGGCGAGATCACCTTCGACTTCGAGTCCACCGACACACCTGATGTGGTCCCGACCCCGACACCCACGGCCTGAGCTGAGGAATGATCACATGCATGTGACCCAAGGCACCTTCTCGTACCTCGCCCCGCTGACCGACGAGCAGATCGGCGCTCAGTGCCAGTACGCCATCGACAACGGCTGGCCGTTGTCGATCGAGTTCACCGACGACCCGCATCCCCGCAACGTGTACTGGGAGATGTGGGGGCTGCCGATGTTCGACCTCGCGGACGCCGCGGGGGCGGTGTACGAGGTCAACCGCTGCCGTGAGGCCTACCCGAACCGCTACATCCGGGTCAACGCCTACGACGCCAGGAAGGGCCGGCAGACGACCGCGCTGCAGTTCATCGTCAACCGCCCGCCCGACGAGCCCGGGTTCCGGCTTGACCGGCAAGAGAGCCACGACCGCTCTGTCCGCTACACCCTGCACGCCTACGCGGCCGAGCAGCCTCATGGCCGGAGATACGGGGACGGGAGCTGATGGCCCCCTCTCCGCCTGCTCAGTCGCCGCCCGACGCCGGTCCGGGGATGCGCCGGGACCTCCAAGAGAAGGCGGAGCGCTCCTACGGCCGGGTTGAGGTCGACGAGCGCTTCGCCGACCTGGACGACCCCTTGGAGGAGGTCCCCGACGACGCCGAGGCCGATCTTGGCGAGGTCTTCCGCTCCTCGCAGGTCCAGGAGGTCCTCGACCGGCTCGACGCCGAGCTGATCGCGTTGCACGGCGTCAAGCGCCGGGTCAAGGAGATCGCCGCGCTCCTGCTGGTCGACCGGGTCCGCCGCACCATGGGCCTGGACGCCGACCCGCCCACCCTGCACATGTCGTTCACCGGCAGTCCGGGAACGGGCAAGACCACGGTGGCCCAGCGCATGGGCGAGGTGTTGCACCAGCTGGGATACGTCCGCAAAGGTCACCTGATCACCGTGACGCGTGACGACCTGGTGGGCCAGTACGTCGGGCATACCGCTCCCAAGACCCGGGAGGTCCTTAAACGGGCCATGGGTGGGGTGTTGTTCATCGACGAGGCGTACCACCTGTACCGGGTCGACAACGAGCGCGACTACGGGCAGGAGACCGTCGAGATGCTCCTGCAGGTCATGGAGAACCAGAGAGCCGACCTGGTCGTGATCATGGCAGGCTACGCCGATCGGATGGACCGGTTCTTCTCCGACGTCCCGGGGTTGAGCTCGCGTATCGGTCACCACATCGACTTTCCCGACTACGATCTGGACGAGCTCGTGGCGATCGCCCAGCTCATGGTGCGCAAGCAGCGCTACCGCTTCTCACCCGAGGCCGAGAAGGCGTTCCAGGACTACCTGGCCAGGCGGATGGAGCAACCCCGCTTCGCCAACGGGCGCAGCGTGCGCAACGCGCTGGACCGGTTGCGCATGCGCCACGCCAACCGGTTGTGGGAGGCGGCCGACAGTGGCCAGGGACGGCTCACCAAGGGTGACCTCGTCACGATCCAGGCAGACGACGTGAAGGCAAGCCGGGTGTTCGACAACGGCGACCCAGAGGAGATTCACTGAGCGCGGAGCGCGTGGTGTTGGCCCGGTGGACCTCGGGGTTCGTGCCGTTCCAGTGGACCGGCGCCGAGCCCGAGGGCTTGGACGACCTTGACACCGCACTGGCCCTCGGCGCCTGTTGGGAGGGCGACGAGCTGGTCACCTACAACCTGACCGCCTTCCGCCACGGCTTCTCGACCTTCGACGAGGAGTACATGGGCGACAACGACTGACCCTCGGCTTGTGGTCACCTCAGCCTCGGTCTCCCTCTCACTGCCGCAGTTAGGGCTGAGAGAGCCGCTAATGGTCCCACGCCACATCGAACCACGTCGGGAGGACGGGAGCCCCGCCGGGCTCCAGCACGCGAATCGACGTCACCCCCGGTGAGGCAGACCGTGCCGCTTGGAGACAGGCCGGTCACACGCCTAACAACCTCATCCCAAGCGGCATGAAGTCCCTTAAGGAGAACCGCACCCATAAGGTAAGTGAGCCGTGGATCCCGCGTCCGGGCGAAGCACCGACACCCACCATGTGCGAAACACCCGGTTAGCGCCTGGGCAGGAATAACGTTGTGGTTTGTCCTGGTTCGGTCTGACCGTCGCGGTCAGCAGTTGTGTGCGGGATATCGGCGGTATTGAGGCTGTCGCAAAATCGAGGCGCGTGGCTGTGAGCGCAGGCCAACCGTCGAAGGGCCTGTAGGCCGCCCTGGGCCAGTCACACCGCAGCTTTCCTCCGTATTCGGAGGAAAACTGCAGGTCAGGCTCCCTCGGTCAAGCTTGAGGCGCGACTTTCCCTCGTATCCGGAGGAAAACTGCAGGTCAGGCTCGAGCACCCCCGACCGG
>JBOGED010000492.1:0-2054 GCA_050743625.1 Egibacteraceae bacterium
ATGCGGCTCGTCATCGCACGTTGCACGGTGGAGTATGTCGGCCGGCTGTCCGCGAACCTGCCGCCGGCGGTGCGCTTGGTCATGCACAAGGCCGACGGGTGCGTGGCGATCCATGCCGACGGCGGTGCCTACAAGCCGCTCAACTGGATGAACGCGCCGAACACGCTGACCGATGAGGGGATGGTCTGGACGGTCTGCAACCCCAAGGGTGAGACGCTGCGGATCACGTTCGAAGAGGTGTTCGTCGACGTGGTCCATGACTGCGGCGAAGATCCAGGCCTGTCAAAGGACGGCGTCGAGGCGCATCTGCAGGAGCTCCTGGCCGCTCATCCTCATGCCGTCGGCGATGGGTACACCTTGGTGAGGCGCGAGTATCCCACCGGGATCGGACCCGTCGACCTGCTCTGCCGCGACGCCCACGGCAACGCCGTGGCGGTCGAGATCAAGCGCCGCGGTGAGATCGACGGCGTCGAGCAGCTCGCCCGGTACGTCGAGCGGCTCAACCGTGACCCGCTCCTGCGCCCCGTGCGCGGCGTGCTCGCCGCACAGCAAGTCCGGCCGCAGGCTCGTGTCCTCGCCTCGGACCGCGGGCTCGGCTGGGTCGAGGTCGACTACGACGAGCTGCGGGGGTTGGAATCGGACGAGCTTCGTTTGTTCTAACGGATTACTATCCCGGAATGCCGAGGCTTTTCTCGATCAAGCCCGCCATCACCCTCCGCGGGCGCAAGTTCAAAGGATTGCGCGGGTGGGCGGGGAAGCCGTCCCATCCGCCGTTGACTGACATCCCGGTCGCGGCGTATGTCATGGTCGCCGTGTTCGATGTCGTGTCGTTGGTGTTCGGCTCGTCGGATGCCTTCGTCGCCGGCACGTGGACCATCATCGCCGGGGCGGTCGTGTCCGTGCCGACCGGCATCACCGGCTTCTGGGACTGGTGGCGGTCGACCCCATGGCACACGCAGGCGTGGCGCACCGCGAACTGGCACATGGCGGTGATGACGGTGGTGACGATCATCGTCGTGGCCGACATCGTGTTGCGGCTTGGCAACCCCGATGGGGCTACCGCGCCCGCAGCCGTGGTGCTCCTCTCCGTGCTGGCCGGCGTGCTTGTGGCGTTCGGCGCGACCTATGGCGGATCGCTGGCGTTCGACTACGGTTTCAACGTCGAAACGTCCGGAGACCACCCCGTGTGGCACGAATCCGAGGTCGACGTCTACCCAACCGACAAGCGGTAGCGCGCGTAGAGCTCGCCGGCCTGCTCACAAAGGCTCGCCAGCTCGAGACGCCGTGAAGGGACCGACTCCGCAACGATGCCAAGCTGCCCAGGGCCGGCGAGCTTCGGGGCCAGCGTCAGGCAGAGCTCGTCCACCAGGTCAGCGGCCATCAAACCCGCATTGAGCGTGGGACCACCCTCACACAGCAGATGGAGGAGTCCCAGCTCGTCGCGGAGCGCCGCGATGGCCCTTGGCAGGTCGACATCCTGCTCGCCGGCGACGAGCACTCTCGCGACCGACTGGGCCGCCGCCCGGAGATCCGCGGGCGCATGTTCGCAGGTCACGATAACCGTCGGTGTGCGAGCCTCGGTGAACATCGGCGTGGTGAGATCGAGCGCGAGCGATCGGCTGACCACGACGATCGGCGCGGGGTTCGGCCGGCCGTCGGCCTGACGGCGCCGCGCCAGGTCAGGCCGCAACCTGTGCGGCCCGTACCCCTCGACTCGCACGGTGCCGGCGCCGACCAGTATCCCGTCGGCCAGCGCGCGCAGCGTCCGGAAGATCTCACGGTCGCCCTCTCCAGCCAGTCCACCTGAGCGACCACGCTGATCGCGCGCCGCCCCGTCCACCGTCGTGACCATGTTGAGGCGGAGGACGGGCGCCTGGGCATCGGGCGATCGGTAGACCTCGTAGGGGTCCACCTCGTCGAGCGGGATAGGGACGAGCTGTCTCATGCGCGAACCGTATCGCTACGGGCCGCTAGTCCCGTGTTCCGCACATGGGGTTCGTTCGGCGAGTGGCAGTGGGTGGTGGACCATTCAGTTTTGCGCGCGTACGCGCAAA
>JBOGED010000493.1:0-7345 GCA_050743625.1 Egibacteraceae bacterium
ACGTAGGGCTCCTCAAGGCGGGCGATCTCCTTGTCGGAGAGCCGTACGTTGGCGGCGGCGACCGCGTCGTCGAGGTGGCCGAGCTTGGTCGCGCCGACGATCGGCGCGGTGACGCCGGGCTTGTGCAGCAACCACGCGATGGCGACCTGGGCGGGGGGCAGGTCACGCTCGCCCGCGACCTCGACGAGCCGATCGACGACATCGAAGTCGGCGTCGGCATAGAGGTCGTCCATGATGGGGTCGCTGCCAGCGCGCGTCGTGCGGCGCTCGCCTTGGCGGGTGCGGGTACCGGCGAGCATGCCGCGCGCGAGCGGGCTCCACGGGATCACGCCGACGCACATGTCGAGGCACTGGGGGATCATCTCGCGCTCCTCCTCGCGGTAGAGGAGGTTGTAGTGGTTCTGCATGGTCGCGAACCGTGTCCAGCCGCCGATCCTCGCCACATGTTGCGCCTTGGCGAACTGCCAGGCCCACATGCTGGACGCGCCGATGTAGCGCGCCTTGCCCGCCTTCACGACGTCGTGAAGGGCCTCCATCGTCTCTTCTATCGGGGTCTCGCCGTCCCATCGGTGGATCTGGTACAGGTCGACATAGTCGGTACCGAGCCGCCGCAGCGACGCGTCGATCGCGTCGAGGATATGACCGCGTGACAGGCCGCCCTCGTTCGGACCCTCGCCGAGTGGGTAACGGACCTTTGTGGCCAACACGTACTCCTCGCGGCGAGTGAACGCCTCGCGCAGCAGCCGGCCGGTGACCTCCTCGCTCGCGCCCAGGGAGTACATGTCGGCGGTGTCGAAGAACGTGATCCCGGCCTCGGCGGCGTGGTGCACGAACGGTCGGGAGGCGTCCTCGTCCAACACCCACTCCCGCCAGCCCGGATCACCGTAGCTCATCATCCCAAGGCAGATCCGCGATACCTTGAGCCCCGTCGATCCCAGCCGTGTGTACTCCATGGCTCACACCCTACCGGTGGCGATCTTGCGGGTGACGACGAGCATGAACAGCACGGCGCCAAAGATGGCCACGCCGAGGGGGATGTGGAAGGCGAGGCGCCCCTGGAAGCCGAACTCGAGCGGGAATATCACTGCGGGGACGAGCACGGCGCTGAGCGCGGCGGGCCAGATGGGGCCACGGCCGGGTCGCCACACGAGGATCGCGAGCACGAGCTGGAGAAGCACGACCAAGGTGATGATCTCGGTGCCGTTCATCTCGTGCAAGCTGAGGGCCCCGGCGTTCCCGGACAGGAACTGACCGGCCAGGATGGCCTGCGCGAAGACCAACGCTGCCTGGAGGCCCACGACTGCTCGTAGGGCTGGAGCCAGCCAGCTCCAGGCGCCAGTCTTGCCGCGCTGCTTGGTCGGGGCGGGTGCTTGCATCATGCCCTACCTTTCAACTTTGGCCGGGGACGACCAAGCCGGTCTCGTAGGCGAGAACGACCAGCTGGGCGCGGTCGCGGGCGCCGAGCTTCATCAACGTCCGGCTCACGTGGGTTTTCGCCGTCGCGGGACTCATGAACAGCCTCCGCGCGATCTCGTCATTGCCGAGGCCGCTGGCCACAAGCGCCATCACCTCGCGCTCGCGGTCGGTGAGGACGGAGAGGCGCTCAAGGTCAGGCCGTGCACGCGCGGGCTGGGCGGCGAACTCGGTGATCAGCCTGCGGGTGACACCGGGGGACAGCAGCGCGTCACCGGCCGCCACGACACGGACGGCCTCGCGAAGGTCATCGGGCTCGATGTCCTTGACGAGGAACCCGCTGGCGCCCGCGCGGATCGCCTCGAACACGTACTCGTCCAGCTCGAATGTCGTGAGCATGACCACATGCACGCCCGCCAGCCGCGCGTCGGCGGAGATCCGCCGCGTCGCCTCCAGCCCGTCCAGCACTGGCATGCGGATGTCCATCAGGACCACGTCCGGCCGCTGGGCCCTCGCGCGCTCGACCGCCTCGGCGCCATTCGCGGCCTCACCGGTCACCTCGATGCCGTCGTCGCGCTCGAGCAGCACGCGAAAACCTGCCCTGACCAGGGCTTGGTCGTCGGCGAGCAGCACGCGGATAGGTACCGGCGTCACGGTCGGGCGTTCCGCTCGGTCGGCAGCCAGGCAAGGACGTGGAACCCACCGCCGGCCGCGGGGCCCGCCTGGAATCGACCTCCGAGCGCGATGGCCCGCTCGCGCATCCCCGCCAGCCCATAACCGGCACCCCCTGAGCTCCCCGACCCCTTCCCGTCGTCCCCGACCTCCACGACGACGGCGGTCGGCAGGTAGTCGATCGAGACGGTGGCGGTCGTCGCGCCCGCGTGGCGGAGCACGTTGGTGAGCGACTCCTGGACGATGCGGTACGCGGTGAGGTCGATCGCGGGAGGGAGCGCGCGCGGGTCACCGCTGAGGGAGACCTTCACCTCCAGACCGGCGGCGGTCGCCATGTCCACGAGCCCTTCGAGCTGCTCGAGGCCTGGGGCGGGAGCCAATGGCGCGGCGGCCCGGCCGCTCTCGCGAAGCAGGCCGACCGTCGACCTCAGCTCGTCCATCGCCTCGCGGCTCGCCGCGCGGATCGTCTGGAGCGCCGACTGGGCGACGGCCGGGGACTCGTCGAGCACGTCCGCGGCGACTCCCGCCTGCACCGTGATGAGCGCGATCGTGTGCGCGATCACGTCGTGGAGCTCCCGGGCGATCCGCAGGCGCTCGTCGGCCACACGGCGCCGCGCCTCTTGCTCTCGCTCCGCCGACTCCAGCCGCGCCCGCTCGCGGGCCTCGGCCAGCAGAGCCCGCCGGCTACGCACCGCATCGCCGAGCAGGAAGACGACGATCAGCAGCGTGCCATCCTGCACGACGCTCGCCAGCACCGCTAACGGGCGCTCCTGGTAATCCGACAACCTAAAGAAGTACCCGGCCACGATGACGAGCGCGGTAACCACCAGTGACCAGCGGAGGTGACCCGCCGCCGCGGTCGTATAGAGCGCAACGGCGAGCGCCAGGGCGGGGGAGAAGCCCGGATAGCCCAGCGAGTAGTAGACGAGCAGCGTGGCGACCGAAGCGAGCAGCACCCCCACCGGCCAGCGACGCCGGAGCAGGACCAAGCCCGCCGTGGCGAGCCCGAGCGCATAGGCGAAGGCGTCGGGTGGGACGGAGTCTGGCTCGGTGGCGGTGGCGATCGCCATCGTGACGATCACCGCAACCGCGAGGGCCAGGCCCGCGTCGATCACCCACGCGGGTACCCGTGTCATAGAGCCACCGTAAGCGTGCCGGGCACGTCCCCGCATCCGCCTACCGGAGCATCCGCGGCTACCGCCCTCGGAGTACGCGGGCTCCTCGCCGTTGCGTTCCCGCTACGGGCCTCTCGTCACACGGAGCTTGCCGAACATCGAGCGGCCGAGAAGATGGATCAGGGGGCCGTCTCCAGTGGTGGTGCCCTTGCCCGGCAGTGCGCGCTTCCCGAAGAGCGCGAACCCCGAGTCGACCACCCGCGCGTCGTGCGGGACGCATATCTCGATCTTGCCGAAGTACGAGCTGGCGACGATGGTGACCGGTCCCGCCGGGAGCTCGACCTGCCGGAGGTCAAGGACGCCAACGCCGAACACCGCGACCGCCTGGCTGTGCGCCGGTAGCGCTCCCTCGTCGCCCCGTATCACCTTGCTGAACACGGCGCGGACCTTGGGATTCGCGGGGATGGGGGAGGGGCGCACCGCGGGGAGGTCGCTCGTGAGCGGCACCAGCTCTCCCACAGTTTGGGCTCGGTACACCAGGTCGAGGCGCTCTGCGTGCTCCTCGACTGTCAGCCGGCCCGCGGCCAACGCGTCGCTCAGGGTCTCGGCGACGGCATCTCGGTCCTGGTCCGAGGCCCGATGCTGGGCCGGTTCAAGCGATGATGACATGGTCTCCATGATGGCCTCGCGGAGTGAAAGAACATCCTCGGATGCGTGTACCGCTCGGGTCGTAGTGCGGGCACTCACGAGGTACTACGAACGGTGCGCGCAGCTATCACCGCGAGGCGGATGACGCGCGCTTGCCGTCTCCGTACCGTCCTCTCACGTATCGGACACCGACGAGAGGACCCGCGATGCGCACCAACCAGCGACGCGTGACCGTCGCCGCGATGGCGCTGGCCACGCTGGCCGCGGCCTGTAGCCCGGCGGGGTCGAGCGCCCCCTCGCCACCGGCTGGGCCGGCGGTCAGCGGCGATCAGACGGTCATGCTCGCCGACGGCGACAACTTCGATCCCGACGCGCTGCGCGTCACCTCAGGCACGACCGTGAGCTGGCAATGGGAGGACAGCTCCACCCTACACAACGTCACATTCGACGATTTCGGCAGCGACACCCAGAGCGCAGGCACTTACACCCACATCTTCGACGAGGCCGGGACGTTCGCCTACGTCTGCACGCTCC
Organism: Egibacteraceae bacterium; assembly: GCA_050743625.1. Lineage (GTDB taxonomy): Bacteria > Actinomycetota > Nitriliruptoria > Euzebyales > Egibacteraceae > JBOGED01. The sequence goes on from JBOGED010000493.1 coordinate 4,383, forward strand.
ACCCGAACATGACCGGAACGGTGGTGGTCGAATGACCACGGCAAAGGCTCTCGCTCGAGGTGTCGGTTCGCGGGGCCTGGAGGTCGTGTGCCTGGTCGGGATGTCGCTGTCGTTCCTGTGGATCCTGGCGTTGGACTACCGGCTCTATGACCAGCTCATCATGCCGGTGCTCTTCCTCGCCGCCGTAAGCCTCGTGGCAGCGGGCGTCGTAGCCACGCGCGCCCGCTGGGTGCCCGCCCTCGGTGCCGCCGTCGCCGCGGTCATCCTCTTCGGAGCGGCCCGTGAGCCGTTCGTGCTGCTGAGGCTGACCGACCCGGAGACCGTGTGGACCTTTCTCGCCACGATCCTGATGCTCGCCTTCAATCTCACGGCGCTTGCAGCCGGCATCAGGGCAACCGTAAGACGCGCCTGACCGCGGTCAGGCGCCTCTTTGGGAGGTCGTCCCCTTGCCAGCGGGAATGCATGCTCCGCTGCGTGGGTTGAAACCGTCGCCGTTAGCGGTAGATGCGGAGACAGCCCGCCTTTGTGCCGAGCGAGGAGTGTACGACAACATGAGATTTGGCCTCTTAATGTTCCCCGCTCACTACGCGATCCGGCCCGACGAGCTGGCCCGTGCGGCGGAGGAGCACGGCTTCGAATCGCTGTTCGTTCCCGAGCACACCCACATCCCCGCCGACCGGCGCTCTCCGTGGCCTGGCGGTGCGGAGCTGCCGAAGGAGTATTCGCATACCTATGACCCGTTCGTGGCATTGGCCGTGGCTGCGGCTGCTACTGAGCGGATCTTGCTGGGGACCGGGGTCTGCCTGGTCGTCGAGCGCGACCCGATCGTCACCGCGAAGGAGGTCGCGTCGCTCGACCATCTGTCCGGGGGCCGGTTCGTGTTCGGGGTCGGCGGCGGCTGGAACCGCGAAGAGATGGAGCATCACGGGACGGACCCACGGACGCGGTTCGACCTCATGCGCGAGCGGGTCCTGGCGATGACGGCCATCTGGACGCGGGAAGAGGCCTCGTACCACGGCGAGTACGTCGACTTCGACCGGGTGTGGTCATGGCCGAAACCGTTTCAACGGCCGCGCCCGCCGGTCCTTATCGGCGGCAACGGGCCGAGGGCGCTGGAGCGGGTGGTGGACTACGGCGACGGGTGGATGCCGATCGCCTCATCCGATCGCGACGAGTTGGCCGCCCGCGTCGCCGAGCTCCAGAAGCTGGCCGCCAACCGTGGCCGCGCCGACATCCCCGTCACGCTGTTCGGCGTCCGAGCCCGCGCGGACGACGTCGCCTACTGGCAAGACGTGGGCGTCGATCGCGTGCTGTTCGCGCTCCCACCTGAGCCCGCCACCGAGAACCTGCCGCGAATCTCCCGCTACGCCAAGCTCGCCGCCTCGTTCACCCCCTGACGCGCCCCGGCGGGCGTGTATCCTACTGGCGGTAGGACGTCTGCGCGGAAGGATGAGAAAGGCCATGGTCGTCGAAAGGGTAAGCGAAGCTCCTGGTGCTTCCCGGTTACGGCTGCGACGGCAGAAGGCGAGCCGAAAGACCAAGATCTCCGTTACTGTCGATGAAGTCCTGTGGAACGAGGTCCAAGCGTTCGTGGCGGGCGGCCACGGCGCGGAGTCGGCATCGGCCGCGGTCGAGTACGGGCTGTTTCTTTGGGTAGCGAATCAACGGCTTGCCACCGCCCTGGACGCCGCGTACACGGAGGACCCCGCGATACGGCCGACCGACGCCGAGGTCGAACACGCGGCTGAGGTGCTCGGACTTTGAGTGTCACGGTCCTTGACTCTGGCGCACTCTCGGCTTGGGCTGAACGGGACCGGCGTGTTCTGGCCGTTCTCGAGGCCGTCCGCCGCGCCGGCGGCTACGCGGTTGTGCCCACTGTGGTGGTCGCTGAATCCACGACCGGCCGGCCAGGCCGGGACGCCACCGTCAATCTCCGGCTCAAGGGCTGCGTGCTGGACTCTTGCGATGAAGGACGGGCTCGCCGCGCCGCAGCGCTTCGGTACGCCTGCGGCGTGCCTGACCGAGTCTCGATTGTCGATGCCGTCGTCGTGGCGAGCGCTGAGGCGGTAGGCGGGCGTGTTCTCACCGGTGATCCACGTGATCTGCGCCGGTTGGCGGCGGTGGCGACACGTCTTGACGTCGTTGCCCTGAGATGAAGGTCGCGCTGGCGGGCGCCTGCCGACCAATCACCTTTGCCGGTCCGCGCAACGAGACCCGTAAGCCGAGGCGGTAGGTGGCGGGTGGCGCGTTCGCGCGTTCGCAGGCGCGCCGTCCTCGGACGGGCAAATCTAGGGCGGAGGAGCACGGCTTCGAGTCGCTGTCGTTCCCGAGCACACGCACATCCCCGCCGACCGGCGCTCTCCATGGCCCGGTGCGGAGCTGTCGAAGGAGTATTCGCATACCTATGACCCGTTCGTGGCATTGGCGGCAGTGGCGGCGACCGAGCGGGTCTTGCTGGGAACCGGGGTCTGCATGGTCGTCGAGCGCGACCCGATCGTGACGGCGAAAGAGGTCGCGTCGCTCGACCACCTGTCCGCCGGCCGGTTCGTGTGACGAGGGGTTGTGGAACAAGGTTCCAACATCGGCCGCAGTCGAGTACGGGCCTCTTTCTTTGGGTCGCGAATCAAGCAACTGCGATGGGGCCGTTACCGGGTCGCCGAGGGCACCCAGATCCGTCACGATGTCGTCGGCGTGGCCCGGGTAGACCCAGACGTCATCGTGCAGGGCGAACAGCCGCTCGCGAAGTGAGCGCACGATCGTCGTGAACTCCTGAAGATTAGTTGTCGGTCCAGGACCGCCGGGTAACAGGGTGTCGCCCGAGAACCCACCACCCTTGGAGCTGGCGGCAACGAGTCGCTCGCGTTGCTCGTGGATATGCGCCAGGTCGCGATCGCGCAGGATGACTGCACGCTGCTCAACGAGACCTTCGCCGACTACGATGGCTGGGGCTAGTGTGTCGGCTC
>JBOGED010000494.1:0-2842 GCA_050743625.1 Egibacteraceae bacterium
CTCTTGCTCCGTCTCCGCCAGCAGTATCTCCAAGGCGCAGAGGGTCTCGACAGGATCGTCGGTCACGGTGCGGTTCCACCGGATCCGTCCCGGCTGGAAGCGGTTGCCCGCGCGGTGGGCTAAGTCATCGGCCCACTGGACCAGACGCGCGCCAGTGATCAAGAGCAGCTGATGCTCCTCCTCACTGATCCGCTTCGACCTGACGAGATGAACCTCCACAATTCCTCCCAAAGTGTTGCATTCGATTCGGGGAATTCAGTCGCTGCATAACGGACATTGTCCCAGCAGTTCACAGCGTGCCGCCTCCGAGCTTCGCCATGTACAGCCCACGAGTTGTCACATAGGTGTCGTTATGATGTCGACAGCCGCGATAATGCGTACCGTGCCGAGGGGCTACACGACGGGGGAGGACTCAATATGCCGACTGGGATACCCATCGACGGCAAGGTCCTGCGCCGCCTGCGCGAGGATCGACTGTGGTCCCAAGAAGACCTGGCTGCCCTCGCCCGCCGCTTCGCAGCCAGCGAGAACGACCGGCAATGCGGGCTGGACAAGGCCACGATCACCAAGTACGAGACGGGCGCTCGTTCCCGCGTCGGGCGGCGCAACCTGCGCTGTCTCGTCGGTGCGCTCCGCCCCACCCTCGCCGACCTCAGGCTGCTCTTGGGCGGCGATCCCCCACAGGGCCTGGCAGACTTGGTGCTCGACCTCGAGGAGGACAATACGGACCGCCGCTACGCCCTCAAGGCCGGCTTGACTGCTGTCGGCCAGCTGCTCTTGCCTAAGATCTCCGGCTACTCGCTGCCTCCCGTCGAGGAGCTCACCGCGGTCACTCACCGCTACCGCCGATGGGATCAGCAGCTGCCATCGTGGAAGCTCGCCGAGCCTGTGACCAACCACTTGCGGTTCCTCGACGGCCTCTACCGTGACGCCCCGGTCTCGTCCTACCGCCGGGAACTCGCGGCAGCGGTAAGCGAGGCCGCGGGATTCGCTGCATGGCTCGCCATGGACCTAGATGACACACGTGGTGCCCAACGCCACTACCAGCACGCGATCCGTGCCGCCGACGCCGCTGGCTACCCCATGCTGAGCGGCTACATGCTGGGCAGCCTCGGCTGGTTAGCCGCGTACCTCGGCGACGGCGCCTCTGCCATCGCCCTGATCCAGACCGCCAAGGCCAGGGTCGGCCCGATCGGGCTGGACACTCCGGCAACTAGCGTGGCATGGCTTGCCGTTCATGAAGCCCTCGCCTACGCCGCCGTCAATGACGCGCTGAAGTCTCTCCGACTTCTGGAAACCGGGGCTGAGGCAGTTCAACGCGCCGCATCAGAGGCTCCTGCCTGGCCATGGCTCTACCCCTTCAGCTCGCACAAGCTGGCCGCCTTTCGCGGATCGTGTCATCTCCGCCTCGGCCGCGCCGCCGATGCCCACGCAGCTTTCAACGAGGCCCTTCGCTTTCGACCCAGCGGCACCCGAGAGCGCGCGACGGTCCTCATAGATCTCACCACCACGCACCTCAACAGCACGAAGCCTGACGTGGACGAGGTCTGCCAACTACTTACCGAGGCGGGTGGGATCGCGGCCTCGACAGGCTCAGCCCGCGTGTGGCGCGAAGTCTGTGACGGGCGTAACCGGCTACGGCCCTGCAACTCGAGCCGCGCTGTACACGACCTCGACGACTTCCTTGCGTCACTGGCCCACTGACGCCCGATGACTCGCGTCGGTGTCACCGGCCATCGCGGGCTCTCGCAAGATACAAAGCACCTGGTCGACGAGGTCCTCCGCGGAGTCCTCAAGGACTTGAGTGATGGGGATCTTGTCGGCATCTCGTGCCTGGCAGACGGCGCTGACCAACTATTCGCCCGAGCGGTCCTTGACCTCGGAGGCCAACTCGAGGTCGTGGTCCCCGCGAGGCAGTATCGCGACAGCCTGGACCTTCCCGGCGAACGCGAGGCCTACGACGAGCTTTTCGCCATGGCCTCGCAGGTGGTCGGGCTCCCGTTCGACGAGTCCACCGAAGAATCGCACCTGACCGCCGGCCAGCGCATCGTCGATACCAGCGATCTCCTCATCGCCGTCTGGGACGGCCAGCCCGCGGGCGGGCGGGGCGGCACCGCGGACATCGTCGCGTACGCCCGCGAACAGGGCACACCCACCAGAGTCATCTGGCCCGAAGGCGCGAAACGCTAGAGCACATCAGCCTGCTGGCACCTCGTACACCAGCACGTGCTGATCCCCAGCCAACACGAAATCGCTGACCTCCAACGCCCGCCCTGCCGTGTCGTACAAGGTGCGCAGCAGCCGCACCACCGGGACGCCCGCACCGATCCGCAGCTGCCGAGCCTCCTCCGGCGTCGGCATCCGGAACGTCAGCTCCTCCACGAACCGCTCCAGCTGGTAGCCGAGATCTTGCTCCAGCAGCGCATGCACGCCACCTTGAAGCTTCTCGGATCCCTCGATGGCCGTGCCCTGCGCGATGCTGAGCGGGAAGTAGCTGTCCGCCAACTGCACCGGATCCCCTCCCAGAGACAGCAGATAGCGGCGCACCAACACACGCTCGTCTGGCCTCAGCACGAGCCGGTCAACGACCTCCTGCGGTGGATCGACGACCTCGACCCCGAGCAACTGCTGGTCGGCCCGCGCGCCGTGCTCGGCGGCCTCTGCCTCCAACGGCGCCCGGCGACCCTGCCGCTTGGCCTTCGAGTAGCGCGACGAGCGCCGGTGACACAGCGGCCGCTGCGCCCGCACGAACGTGCCGCGGCCATGCTCGGTCACCACCAGCCCCTCGACCCGTAACAACGCCACCGCATTGCGCACGCTGTTGCGCGACACCCCATACCGC
>JBOGED010000495.1:0-11048 GCA_050743625.1 Egibacteraceae bacterium
GCGCGCAGCCTGCGCTCGCGGGCTCGCCGCCCGCAGCGACACGAGTGTTCTGGGCTCGCCAGCCGTCACCGCGCTCGTGACCCCCGCGATCGCGGCCGCTTCGGCCCTGCGCCTCGTCGGCGCGGGCTGCCATCTCGCCGGCGTGACCAAGGGCTCGCCCCGGGCGCGAGTGCTGATCGGCCGTCGCTGGCGTGGTCTCTGCCGCCCGTTGCTCGCAGCCGAGTCGTGCGCCTCGGTGATCTGTTTCGGCCCGCCCGGGTCGTTCAAGACCGGTGGCCTGGCGATCCCCGCGATCCTCGAATGGGAGGGCCCGGTCGTGGTCCCGGCGATCAAGCCGGACGTCATCCACGCGACGATCGCCTGGCGCTCCCGGCCTGGCCGGCAGCTCTGGATCTATAACCCGCTCGCCGCCGGCCGCCTGGCCTCCCACACCGCGACACCGCTCGCCTCCTGCAGGTCCTGGGCCGGCGCGAAGGAGATGGGCTCCTGGCTCGCCCAAGCGGTCGATCTCACCGGCCAGAGCCGCGACGACGTCAACTACTGGACCACGCTGGGTGGCAAGCTCCTCGCGGTCCTCATGTACGCCGCCGCCGGCTCCGGCCGGGCCATCACCGACGTCGTCCGGTGGGTCGACACCCAAGAAGAACACGAGGTCAACGAGGCCCTCGCCGACCTCGGATGCTCCGCCACGCAGGACGCCTGGGACGCCTGCAAGGGCCGCGAGCAGCGCACCAAGAGCAGCGTGTACGGCACCGCGGAAACCCTCCTCGACGTCTTCGCCGACCCGCGCGTCCAACGCTCCGCCTCTGGCTGCGAGATCGACATCGACCAGCTCCTGTCAGGCGATCACACGCTGTACCTCTACGCCCCACCCGCGCAGCAACGCCGCCTGCGGCCGCTGTTCATCGCGCTGATCACCGCGGTCGTCCGCCGCGCCCAAGAACAAGCCGCTACTCAACCCGGCGGGCTCCTCGACCCACGCCTCCTGCTCTGCCTCGACGAGGCCGGCAACATCGCCTCGATCCCCGACCTCCCGGAACTTGCCACCACCGGGCGTGGGCAGGGGATCGCGCTGCTGTCGATCTTCCACGACTTCGGCCAGGTCGAGGCCCGCTACGGACGCAACGCGCACACCGTCGTGAACGGCCACCGCGGCAAGCTGATCCTGTCCGCCCAAGCCGACCTCGCCACCCTGCGCCTCGCCGCCGAGCTGATCGGCGAGGAGGACACCACCGAAGCCTCGGTCTCGCTGCGCTCGCCGTTCCCGCTGCCCGACGAACCCGACGGGCGCACCGTCGCCAAGCACTTCCGGCCGCTTCTCCCGGCCGACCAGATCCGCCAGCTCCCGCAACGCCAAGGCGTTCTGGTCTACGGCAACCTCCCGCCCACCGTCGTCCGCCTGCGTGCCTGGTGGCGCACCCCCGGCCTGCGCCGGCGCGGTAGCACCGGAGGCCTGCGGTGACCGGCCGACAGCAGCCGCAGGGGTGGCGGTCGCGGTTCGACCCGCGCCGCGGCCAAGGCCTCGAACCCGTGCAGGTGGGCGACTGCGTCTACACCTCCGCCGGCACCGCCGGCCGCGTCAACGCCGCCTGGCACCACCGGGGCGTTCCGTACGTGACCGTGTCCGAGGACCACGGCGTCGACCCGCCCGGCGACATGCCCCACCGCGCCGAGAACTGTGTCGCCATCCACGGCCCCCACGGGTCGCGCCAGCGCTGCGACGCTCGCCACGACCGCGCCGGACGGTGCGCCCGCTGGGCCGCCCGCACCGTCACCGTCTGGCAGACCGACGAACACGGCCACCCGGTGGTCGACGAGGACGGCTACCAGCTGGCCGGAACGGTCACCGAACGCGCTGTGTGCTGGGACCACCTTGCCGCCGCGGTTGACTGGGCGGAACAGCGCTACGGACCCACGTTCGAGCTGCGCCTCGGCGCCCCCACGGGCGGCTCGACAGAACCGCCCGACCGCGCCGCCGGCTGGGATCTCGACACGCCTCGACGCACCCCCGACTTGGGTATCCGCCCGCGCGAACGCATCGTTCGCGAGCTGGAGGGGTGGGAACGGTGAAGGGCCCCCTGGCGGCCGCGGCGCTGGACTACGCCGAGCGCGGGATCCCGGTGTTTCCGTGCCACTGGCCTCGGGCGACCGCGAATGGTCTCGTCTGCTCCTGCGGCGATCGAGCGTGCTCGCGGCCCGCGAAGCATCCGCTCACGCCGCACGGCTTCCACGACGCCACCAGCCGACCCGACGTCATCGAACGATGGGTCGCACGGGTGCCAGACGCGAACCTGGCCATCCCCACCGGGGCCGCGTTCGACGTCCTCGACGTCGACGGTCCCACCGGCCGCTCCGCGATCCGTGCCTTGGCGGCCCGCCACGGGCTCGACCTGACCGCCGCGCCGGTCGTGCGCACCGGCAGCGGCTGGCACGTCCTGTTCGCCCCGACCGGCGAGAGCTCTCGGGTCGGGATCCTGCCCGGCGTGGACTGGCGCGGCGCGGGCGGCTACGTCATCGCGCCACCCTCGCGCCACATCACCGGCCACGTCTACAGCTGGACCCGGCCGCTGTCGATCGATTTGCACCGGCTGCCCACCGCGCCCGTCGCGCTGCGCGACCTGCTCAGCCGCCCCAGCCGCGAACCTGAGCCGCCGCCCACTGACTTACGCCGGGGGGACCGGTATGGCCGGGCCGCGCTCAACGCCGAACTCGCTCGCCTCCGCGCCGCCGAACCCGGCACTGAACGTGGGCGTAACTGGACGCTGAACCGCGCCGCGTTCCGCTGCTACCAGCTGGCCGCCGCCGGTCTGCTCGATGAGGCCGACGTCACCGCTGCGTTCACCGCGGCCGCTCGCGATGTCGGCCTCGGCCACGCCGAGATCGCCAGGACCCTGCGGTCGGCCCGGGCCGCCGGGCTCATACATCCCCGAGAGATCGCCCGCCAAGCCCGTCGTCGAGGAGGGACCGAACGATGAGACCGCGCACCTACTGGCTGATCATCCTCGCGCTGCTCACCACCCTCACCGGCCAATGCACCGGCACCGAGCACGCCGCGGCCGCAGCGTCGCCGGCCGTCCTCGAGGCCACGCTCGAGGGATCGCGGTGGTGGGCATGACCGCGGCGCCGTGGCTGGGCGGCGACTGGCTGGCCCACCGCCGCCAACCCCCCGATCACGTGAACTCGGTCCGGCTGATCGAGGTCCTGCCCGCGCAACCGCTCGTCGAGGCCGACCGGCGACGCCGGCTCGAGGACGCGTTCCTCGCGCTCAATCCCGACTTCGGCGTGATCCCCGAACACGACCATGCCGGGCAGCATCGGCTCGCCTACGACCGCGAACAAGCGATCAGCCTCGGGCTGCGCCACGTCCTCGAGCTGCGCGCGGAGAACACCGGCCCCGCCCACCGTCGCAACGACGCCATCCGGCAGCGCGGCGACGACGCCCGCGTCCGCGCCCACCACCGCAGCGCCCATTACGCGCCGATGCGTCCGCCCGAGCGCGAGGGGATCGAACGATGACCCCGGATATCGGGTTCGTCATCGCCGGGCTGCTGTTCCTGATCGCCATGATCGCCGGCCTCGGCCTACTCCTGCTCGCCGCCGCCGTCGCGTTGTCCGCCGGCGGCGCAATCCTCGTCGACGAACTCTGCCCCCCGACTCACGAGCCCGACCCCGCGGCTGTCCTCGGCCAGCTGCTCGTCGATCTCGCCGAACACCATCAACACCGCGCCGGCTGGCCCGCACACGTGACGGACGGGCCGCCGGTGATCGAGGTCACGGCCGTCGACCGCACCAGGTCTCGCGCCCCCACGAATCGATAGGAGGACCCTCGCCATGCCCGCTGACAACCTCACCGTCCTCGTCGGCAACCTTACCGACGACCCCGAACTGCGATACACCCCCAACGGGGTCGCCGTAGCGAACTTCCGCCTCGCCGTCACCCCCAGGGTCAAAGACGCCAACGGCTGGCGTGACGGGGACACCTCGTTCATCCCCGTCAACGTCTGGCGCGACCCCGCCGAACACGTCACCGCTAGCCTGCACAAAGGCGACCGCGCGATCGTCGCTGGCAGGCTGCGCACCCGCTCCTGGGTGACCGAAGCCGGCGAGAAGCGGTCAGTCACCGAACTCGACGCCGATGAGGTCGGCCCCTCCCTGCGCTTCCACACCGTCGACCGCATCCGGAAACCAGAACGCGTCCGCGCCCCCGAACGCGATGCCCCAGCCCGCGAAGACGCCGACGTACCCTTCTAGACGAGACTCGTTTGCTCGGTGGAGCCTCGAACGCCTGCGGTCGAGGCCCCCACCCAGCTGCACAGTGGGGTAGCACAGCACGCCCACAGCCGTGTGGTCCACGGACCGGGGAGTATGGGGCTGTCCGATTTTCGGTGTAACTGACGGTGGCGGTGTTCATGTGCTGGTTGGGAGGATGCGGCCTTCGAAGGTGATGGCGAAGGCGTTGAGTGCGGGTTTCCAGCGGTTTATCCAGCGTTTGCGTCCCTTGCCGGTGGGGTCGAGGCTGCGGATCACAAGGTAGAGGCATTTGATGGCGGCGTGCTCGTTAGGGAAATGTCCCCGGGCTCTGGTCGCGCGGCGGAAGCGGGCATGCAGCGCCTCGACCGCGTTGGTGGGGTAGATCACCCGGCGGATTTCGGGGTGTGTAGTCCAAGAACGGGGCGAACTCGCTCCAGCTGTTCTCCCATAACCGGATCACCGGATATTTGCCGCCCCAGGCGGTCTCGCAGACCCCAACGCAAACACCCAACAACTTCAACTACGGACCACTAGGCGTACTGGGCGATGCCGTTGCCGAACGACCAGTTTTCCTTTTTCACCTCGACCAGGCAGATGATGACGTCCTCGCGGCGCAGGCCGGTCCGCTCGTGCAGGCCGTCCGCCACGGCCCGGTAGAAGTCCTGTTTCACCGGCACGGTGCGGCCTTCGTTGAGCGTGACCTCGATCAGCACGACGTCGGCGGTGTGCTCGATGCCGAGGTATTCGGGGCTGACCACGAGGTCGGCCTGGTCGTGCTCGGTGATAACCATGAAACGGTCGTCTTGGGGCACGCTGAGCACGTCGATCATGGCGGTGTAGATGACGTCGGCGATGGCGTGCCGGTACTCGGGCGGCTTGTCGCGGGCTAGGTCGATCCGGACCAGGGGCATCATGGGCTCCCTCGGGTTAGACGGCGTGGTCGCTGGCTTAGCGATCCCGGCGGCCTTGGGGGCTAGGGTCAAGGCGTCTTGACGCTTAATACTAGGCGGCACTTAGGTTGGGTTATCTAAATGGCTGCGGCTGGTAGCCCGGGCGGGTCGGGTCCATGGTTGTCTCTCGCTAGTGGTCTGTAGTTAATGTCTTTGGTGGTTTGCAGTGGGCGAGGATCTCATCGGCGGTTTTGGTCCACACGAACGGTTCACAGCGTTCGTTGTAGGCGTCGATGTAGCGGCGGATGACGTCGATCAGGTCTGGCACGGACGCGAAGCTGCCGCGTTGGATGGCCTGTCGGGTGATGATGGAGAAGAACGCCTCGACCAGGTTCAGCCAGCTCGCCGACGTCGGTGTGAAATGCAGCGTGATCCGCGGGTGCTTGTCGAGCCAGGTGCGGACCTTGGGGTGTTTATGGGTTGCGTAGTTGTCGCAGACGATATGCAGCCGTCGGCGCGGGTAGGCCTTGGCGACCTGGCGGAGGAAGCGGAGGAACTCTTGGTGACGGTGGCGGGGGTAGCAGGCGTCGACCACCTTGCCAGTGGCCACCTCCAGCGCGGCGTACAGCGTGGTCACCCCGTGCCGGACGTAGTCGTGGGTGCGGCTGGCCGGCAGCCCCGGGCGCACCGGCAGCATCGGCTGGGTACGGTCCAACGCCTGGAGCTGGGACTTCTCATCCACACACAGCACGATCGCTTTGGCCGGCGGGTCCAGGTACAACCCGACGACGTCGCCAACCTTGGCCTCCAACTCGGGGTCGGTGGAGAACTTGAACGTCTCCTCGCGCCACGGCTGGATGCCCCAGTGCCGCCAGATCGCCGCGACCTGCGTGAAATGCAACCCCACACGTCGGGCGAGCAGACGCGACGACCAGTGCGTCACCATATCACCCCCAGATCCTGCGGCGGCCTGAGCAGCGTGTGCCACAACACCTCGCGCTGCTTGTCGGCATCGACCACACGCGGCGGACGCCCCGACCGCGGCCGATCCTCCAGGCCCGCCAACCCCCCAACGACGTACGCCGCCCGCCACGACCCCACGGTGTTGACCGAACAGCCGACCAACTCAGCGATCTCGGCCGCCGACCGGCCCTCATCTGCCAGGAGCACGATCCGCGCTCGTCGCGCGTCCCGCGCCGAACCGGTCTGCGACCTGACCCGGCGCTCCAACTCGGCGCGGTCTGCCGACGACACCGACACCGTCCTGACCCGATTCGCCATACCCCGCAGTCTCGCAGACCCCAACGCAAACACCCAACAACTTCAACTACGGACCACTAGCGGATCCCGCGACGGAGCCCGCGAAGTGCAACCTTTATAATGCCGCCAGAATATGGACCTGGAAACCGAGCCGGTTGATAAATCCATCAGTGTCTCTGACCACGAGTCGAGCAATTACTTGTACACGCCCGGCTTCATTCAAGCCAGCATTCACTGAATCCACAGCCCACAACGCACCGATGGCTGTACCCTGATTAGAAATACTCGCCAATGATGCACCCGCAGTTAAATTGATTAATTGGCCTGGCTGGAAGAAGGGGCCAATGGCAAAGATGAGGTCGTCGACCGCTTGGCTTTCATCGCCGAGCGGGGTGAAATTGAACACTGCCGTGCCGCTAATGATAAATAGACGATTAGCGTTCCCAGGCCCATTGACGACGACCTCCATTTGCTGGACATTGGCGAAACTTTGTACCTGTATAGTCATGGTTGTGCTCCTATTTGTTGAGTAGTTAGCCCCGACCGTTCGTGGAGGACGGTGACGGCGGGGGGTGGGTTGCGTGGCAGCGGTAGTGAGCTTGATCATCGCAGTCCTTCTCGGCGCTCCCGAGACGGCTGTGGCGGTCGACTTCTCAGACTGTGTCAATGGTGGGGGATACGTGTCGTCGTGGTTGGACGAGACAGGTTCCTGGGAGCATTTCTGCCATGGCGGTGAACACGACGGCGAAACCTGGTGGACTAACCCTTAGTCCACCTATAGTTGCGGGCTCCCCTCTGGCTATAGGTGGTGACCGCAGCGCTCGTGGCGTTTGGGACCTTTTCTTGGTACTCCTTCCAACCAGAGTGATGACCCCGCGAAGATGTGGGTGCGCTAGCGGAGGCAGCTCCCGCGCGCTTCGCCTGGCACGGGCGGAGGGGACGGGGCGCATGGGACGCTCGTCAGCCGCAGTAGGTGTAGAGCGTCGGGGACCGAAGCTTCTGGCCGCTGCTGGTCAGGGTCTCGGTGAAGATCTTCATCGCGTCGTGGTCGTCGCAGACGTATGAGACCGGCAGATTGACGAATCCGTCGGAGCTGGTCTCTTGCGCCAGCGTGCGGTCGAGCTGCAACGGCTTGTCCTGACGGAGCCGCACCGTGACTGTCGAGGTTTGTGAGCCGCACGCACCCTCCAGCCGTCCGCCACCGCCGGTGACGATGTTGGGCTCTAGCTGTCCGGGGAAATATGTGTCGGTCGGCTGTTCGACGAATAGCTGGCAAGGCGGCGGTCCCGGCGGCGGCGGGGGCGGCTCTTGGCAGCTCGGTGGCGGTATCGGTTCGTCGCAGGTCTGGAAGGCCAGCGCGGGCGTTGTCGGCAGCAAAGCCGACACTGCGACCGCGGCGGTCAGGGTTGCCAGCACGGCAGCAAGCCGGGCGCGCCGGCCGATCATCTGGGTGTAGTGCATGGTGTTCTCCTTGAAGCGGCATCGTTGCCGCTTCGTCATGAGGGTTGTCCGAGGTCTCGGGGGGCAGATCTGTCCCGGCGGTGACGCTCGCAATGTGTCGGCCATCACGCTCAGCCAGCCGGCCGGCGCACCGCGCCGTCAAACCCGAGAAGGTGCACCGCCGTCAGACGTCTTGGTGTCACCGGGATGTATCCGCTACTCGTTGACCGGCCCGACAGGCGATCGTGGCGGATGTTCGCTGCCATGCGAGTGATCCCAGTTCCGTGGTGGAGGGCGGTGGCTGTGATGGCGACTCCTAGGCGGAAGCCGTGATTGATGGGTGCCAGGATCAGGCAGATGAGGACCATCGCGGGCCGTGGCCCGATTACGTGGCTGCCTGCGCCGGGGGCGCTTCGGTGGAGCCTCCAGCCGTCTGCGGTCAAGGCGACGCCGGTGACGGCGATGCTGTGGGCGAGGGCCGCAGTGACGACCACGAGTCCCAGGGCGGCGGCGATGAGCCCGGCGATTGCAGGCGACCGCCGAAAGCTTTTCGTCTTCATCGCAACACGTTCCTGGCGATTGTCTCGAGTGTGATAACGGCCTGGTCGACTGGCGGCAGGTGGTCGATCTCGGCGGCTAGGCGTTGGGCTGCTTGCCGGTAGGAACTGTCGTGGAGGAGGGTGCGGACGGCCTGGGGCAGCTGGCCGATTGCCGCGGGTCCGTCAAGGGCGATGCCGGCGCCGAGTGCGGCCACCCTGCGGGCGTTGTCGGGTTGGTCGCCGAATAGGGGTAGCAGCGCCATGGGCACGCCTGCGGCCAGGCCGGTGATGACCGAACCGGCGCCGCCGTGGCAGACCATGGCCGCGGCGTGGGGCATGGCCTGGTCTTGGGGCAGCCAGCGCTCGACCCGGACGTGTGGGGGCAGCGGCCCGAGCGTGGCGGGGTCGCCGGTGTCGCCGAGGCCGACGACCACACGGATTGGGAGGGCGGCCAGGGCGTTGATGGCGGCGGGATACAGGTGTGAGTAGGGCGGGGCCATGCCGGCGACCGTGCCGAAGCTGAGGTAGATCAGCGGGTCGTCTCCTGGTGGCAGCCACGGCGGCTTCGTGCGGCGGTGTTCGCGCGGTGCGCGGAACCGCAGGGTGTTGGCCGACCCGGGGATTGTCGGATCTTCCAGGGACGCCGGCACGAGTGTGAAGTAGGGGCCGCGGCGTAGCCACTGGCCTTCGTAGGCCGGGGGTAAGCCGGCCTCGGCTCGCATCTGGGCCACGGGTGCGGCGTGTTGCCGTGTGCCCTGATCGATGACCGCGGCGAGCTCGATCCTCACGGTCACGTGGGGTAGACCTTCGCGTTCGGCTGCGAGCAGGGAGGCTAGTTCGGCGGTTTCGCGCAGGATCACGTGGGGTCGCCAGGTGCGGATGGCGTCGGTCATGCAGGGCAGCGCGGCTCGCGGGCCGAGCCGGGAGAAGATCTCCACCCCAAGCCGGGTGGCGGCCTGGTCCGGTGGCAGCCCCGACAGCGTTGCCATGGCGGCGGCCCGTGCCTCGGCGGAGACGTCGGCGCAGGGGTGGTGGGGCAGGCCGGCGTCGGCGACGGCGGGTGCGAATGATTCGGGCGCCACGACCAGCAGCTCGTGGCCGGCGCGTCGGCAGGCGTCCGCGAACGGCAGCAGCGGGCGGAAGTGCCCGGTGAGGGCGTTGGTCGCGATCAAGATCCGCATGGTCGTGTCCCGGCGGCTAGAGGGCTGCGAGCCCGGCGGTGAAGGCGGCTGCGCTCAGCAGTAGCGGCACGCCGGCGTAGGCGAGTTTCGTCGGCGGGTCGCCGGCGCGGACGTGGTAGACGATCGCCCCGGACATGAGCAGGACCAGCCCGGCCGCGGCGGCGATCCCCAAGGGCACGAAGGCGAGCCCGGCCAGCAAGCCGGCGGCGGCGAGCAGCTCGAGTGAGCCGATCGCCCGATACAGCGGCAGGCCGACCCGCAGGCCCAACAGCTGCTTGGTGGCCAGGTCGAGGTCGCCGGCTGGGATGCGAATGTTCCTGGTCCCCGACGTCACGAACACCAAGGCGTCGAGGATGAACAGCCCGATGACAGCGGTACGCACGGCACCCTCCCTAGTTGAGGTCTTCAACCTTTGACGAGCCCAAGCATCGCGGATAAACGTGAAGATGTCAACCGTTGAAGACCACAACCATCCGGCTAGACTGGCGCCATGAGCGCCCTTGCCAGGCCCGGCGCCCCCGGCGTGGAGATCACCGAGTTCGCCATGCTGCTGTATGAGTTCATGGAACGGCTGCGCGGCGAACACGAAGAAGCCGCCGCCTCCGCCAGCCTCACACCAGCACAGGCCACCCTGCTGACCTTGCTGTCTGAGCCCACATCAATGCGCAACCTCGCCACGCGCATGGGCTGCGACCCGTCCAACATCACCGGCATCGTCGACCGGCTAGAAGACAAAGGCCTGGTCGAACGCCTCGCCGATCCCTCAGACCGGCGGGTCAAACAGATCGCCCCGACCCAAGCAGGCCGCGACACCGTGGCCCGCTTTCAAGACCAGCTCGTGCACCTGTCATCCCTCGCCAAACTCAACCCCGACGCCAGACAAGGCCTACTCGCCATCCTCCGCCAAACCCAAAACCAACCAACCGACTGAACTGCCCCGGCCTTCGTGGAGGCTCGGTGAGGATCGCAACCCTGAGTACACCGCCGCGCTGGAGGCCAACACCGCCCAGCATCGGCCCTACAGGGTCGGTGAGGATGGCAACACCGTGGTCACCGACACGATCGCCGGCGAGGGTGGAGCCGGTGCTGGCGCGGGCTTCGCCTCCTGTGTGGCCTCCTGGTCGCGAAGAACGCGAGGTAGTCATCGAGATCTTCGGCGTAAAGCGGTCGGACGGTGATGCGAGGCCGGTAGTCGTCAGCAGGGTCGGGGTTGTGGTCTTGGGGGAAGTTCACGCGTTTCGACTCCTACATGCTGATGCTCATCCCGCGGCCGGTGTCACGGCCGCGGTTGGTGACTCGTTCGATGGACTCGTGGCAGGCCCGCCACGCGCGGCGCTGGTCGAACTCACAGGGCTGGGGACCGAGGGCGTCGCGCTCGTCGACGATCTCGTAGCGGTCGCGGTAGCCGGCGACCTGCTCGGCCGCGGCACGCCAGACACGCTGACCACGACGCGAGTCCGGCCGTGGGCCCAGCAGCCCCTCCAGCC
>JBOGED010000496.1:0-3399 GCA_050743625.1 Egibacteraceae bacterium
GCGCGTGAGTCAAGTGTGTGAGTCGTGTTACAGGTGTTGCACGAGTTACGAGCTGACTGGCGATGACGCTCGTCGCCGGGGCGAAGCCCAGTTAGAGATCTGCGCGAACGCCGGGTTGGACCTGCCCGCGGTCCTGTTGGCCTACGCCCTGGACGTCCTCCCCGACCGGGAGGTGCCCGGGGTGCGCTCTATAGATCGGGGGAGGGAATGGCCCTGCGGTTGGTCGGGCCGTCATCCTTCCCTGACGGTGCGGCAGCGTCTTCCCTCCCCACGCCACCGCCCGCCCACATAGGCCGGGAGCCCGCCCGGTAGCTGCCCCGAACGGGCAGGGCCTCCGGCGTTGAACCACCAGCGGCGAAGTGGTTGGTCGCAGGTTCGATCCCTGCCGGGGCCCACTCCAGGTTGGCCTCGCAGTTCACCTTAATCTGGTTGCCTACCAGCGGAAACACACCCCTGTGACGAGCGTTGCTCGTTGCCACCGTTGACCTCCTCCTGTCCCTCGTTCCATGAGCGCCGCGATCAGCCCGCGAAGCGTTCGGGTCCTGGAGCGCTGCGTCGAACGCTGCCTCGACGCGAGTGAGCGATACGACCGCGTCGTCACGCATCACGCCCAGATACGTGTCGAGCAGGACCGATGCGGTCCAGTGCCCACTCCACCGCTGCGCCGTCTTCAGCAGCACGCCCGAGTTCAGCCACAACGTGATCGCCGAGTCGTCCGGCAGCGCGGCGGTGAGGTTGCTCAGCGGTTCCAGCCACGCACGCGTCAGCGCACGGACCCAGGCTCGAGCGCGGCGACCCGCTGCGGCTGAACACGCCCGCCGTGAGCCGGCGCATCGTGCCGTGCTCGGGGGTGGTCCATGGCGAGGAAGAGGCTGGTCTTGAACGCCCCACAGGTCCGGCTCGAGGGGAGATGCCGTTGCGGGTGGAGAACAACGTCGCGGCTCCGGAGCGCGGGCAGCACGTCGTCGTACCGGGACAGCGCCTAGAAGTCGCGCTCGGCGTTGCGGTAGAGGGGTGCATGTTCGCGCATCCACGCGTACACGGGTACGGGTCCTCGGGCACGTGGCAGGAGAACGGGTCGTAGACGGGACCGTCCACGACGTCCGCACTGCGGGGCCCCATACCGGGAGGGGCTACCGGCCGGGGAGCATGCGCACCTCGGCGGCGGGCAGGTCGGCCCACCACCGGTCGTAGCGGCGGTAGACCTGGGGTTCGCGGTCGGCGAGCAGTGCCAGCAGCGCCTCGGCTTCTGCGGCGAGTTCGTCCCAGGTCTCGTCCGGCAGCGGATGGAAGGCGGTGGCTTCGATGCCGTCGTCGACGCGATGCCAGACGCCGGCGACGTACCCGTCGGCGAGGAGCGTCGCGAGCACGTCGCCGTTGGACCGGATGACGAGCTTGCGGTAGTTGGGTGGGATGACCCGGCTGCGGTCGGCATAGGCGAGCAGCGTGCTGTCCCACATGGCCATCAGCCTTGGAGGCGCCGATGTGTCCTCGGCAGGACGCGGCGCGCCGGGGACGTCGAACAGCGTCTTGCCGTCGGGTCCTACCAGCTGCTCGACGGCGCCAGAAAGCGCGCACAGGGCATCCTTGACCCTGGCCTGCTGGACGAGAGCGAACTGCGCGATGTCCGCGACCGACGCCGGCCCGAACCCTGCCAGGTAACGTTGCACCAACACCTGCAAGGAGCCGGCGGAGGTGTCCCGGTTGAGCGCGGGTCGCGTTCTCGCCGCGATGTACGACAGCCGTGGGGTGAACGACCACGGGCCACCGGTGGGGACGCGCAGCAGCGGCGCGTACCCCCGCAACATCCGCCACACCGCGGGCTTCGAGAGCGTGCCGAGCCGTGGGTCGAGCCATGCCTCCAGCTCGCCGGCGGTCCGGGGCCGGTCGGCGAACTCGAGCAGGTCCAGGACCAGGGCGCCCGCGTCCTCGAGGGTAAGCCCGGCCGGCGTGAAGCGCCCGTTCAGATGGGTGGCATGCAGCGTCGGCTCGATGGCTTCACGGAATGCCGGATAGTCGTCGGCGTGTACGACGTGCAGCGTCATCCGCATCAGCGGCGTTTTGACGACCGTGTAGCCGGCGAAGGCGGCGTCGAGGTCGGCGGGGTCCAGGTCGGTGAGCCGGTTCCACAGCGCGAGGTATGGCGAGGCGGGCTGCTGGCCCTGCAAGGCCACCACACGGCGCACCGCGTCGGCGACACCGAGCTCCTCCCGCCGGAGCAGCAGCTGCCGCCCGAGCGTAGCCCGGTTGAGTGCCCGTGCGCTGATCCTCATGACAGGATTGTCCCAGGCAAGGCGCAGCCGTGTGGGTCACAGTGCAACTTCGCGAGTCCGGAGAGGGCTTGTCATCTCGCTCTCGGGCACAGCGGGTGACGACGGTCCTCGTTAGAGTCCCAGGAGCTGGTGTAACAGCACGGTAATCACAGGAATCACAGCCTGTAGTACCCGGGCGGAGCGTCCGGGAGGCGGGTTGTGCGGTGACCGTGCGTGAGTTGGTGAAAGGCGAAGGCCACCGCGTTTCCTTCGAGGTCGTGCAACAGATCTCGAGAATGGAGACACGGTGGCTGACACCAAGGTGGACCTTGTGGACCTGCTCGGCAAGCTGAACACGGAGGTGGACTTCCTCCGCGAGGGCGTGCGTGTGCTGGCCGAGGCGTTGATGAACGAGGAGGTGAATGCCCAGATCGGCGCCGAGTAGGGCGAGCGCGCCCCCGACAAACGCACGGCCCAACGCAACGGATACCGAGACCCACGCCGCTGGGACACCCGCGTCGGCAGCATCGACCTGCGCATCCCCAAGTTGCGGACCGGCAACTACTTCCCCTCGTTCCTCGACGCCCGCCGACGGTCCGAGCAGGCATTGTGCGCGGTCGTCGCCCAGGCCTACGTAGAGGGCGTGTCCACCCGCCGAGTCGATGACCTGGCCAAAGCGATGGGCATCGACGGCATCTCGAAATCGGAGGTATCCCGGATCTGCCAGCGGCTGGACGAGATCGTGGCAGCGTGGCGTAACCGGCCGTTGGACGCCGGCCCGTACACTTCGTGTGGATCGACGCGTTGGCCATGCGCGTCCGCGAGGGCGGTCGCATCGCCAACACCGCCGTGCTGGTCGCGACCGCGGTCAACGCCCAAGGCCAGCGCGAGATTCTCGGCGTCGACATCGGCTCGGCGGAGGACGGCGCCACCTGGACCAGCTTTCTGCGCGGCCTGGTCGCCCGAGGCCTGTCGGGAGTCAAGCTAGTCATCTCCGACTCTCACGGCGGCTTGAAGAATGCCATCGCGGCCGTGCTGGACGGCGCGTCTTGGCAGCGTTGCCGGACCCGCTTCATGCGCAACCTGTTGGCCAAGATCCCCGCCACGCCCAACCCATGGCCGCCTCGCTGGTGCGCACGATCTTCGC
>JBOGED010000497.1:0-4510 GCA_050743625.1 Egibacteraceae bacterium
ATGTGGTCTCGGTCGACCGAGACCAGGCCGACCGCGCTCTCGAGGGTTGGCGGCGTTTCGGCAAGGGACGACACGCCGCGGGTCTAAACTTCGGTGACTGCTTCACCTACGCGCTGGCAGCCGTGACCGGCTGTCCAGTGCTCTGCGTCGGCGATGACTTCGCCGCCACCGATCTCGACGTCATCCGTCCCTCCCGTCCATAGCCTGTTCGACGGCGATGCGCGCCTCGTGGGCGGCCAGCGGGATCCCGCCGGCCACGAGGTCACCTTCCCCGGCTCGCAAGCTGCTGAAGCGCACCTGGAAGCGGTCGGCGAGGGGCAGGCGGGTGGGGGCCTCGGCGCAGTTGGCGGCGACCACGGCGTCGCCGCGCCGGTAGGCGATCACGGGTCCTTCCTCGGTGAGCCACTCGACCGGACCTGATCCGGAGAGCGAGTCGCGCCGCACCTCGATCAGCCTGCGGTAGCGGTGCAGGACCGAACGGTCGTCGGCGCGCTGGCGCTCGACCGTGTCCGCGGGGACCCGGCCCCCGAACGGCAGCCACGCGCGGTCCGCGCTCGTGAACCCCAGGCCAGGGCCGGCGGCCCACGGCATCGGCGTGCGGGCGACGTCCCGACCGACCATGTCATTGATCTCGTCGGCGGGCACGACGCCGTCCGCCAAGCCCAGCTCCTCGCCTTGGTAGAGGAACGGGACCCCCGGCAAGCCGAACTGCAGCGTGGACAGCGCGAGGGCGCGTTCCTGCCCGAGCCTGCCCCCACCGAAGCGCGACACGGCTCGCGGGCGGTCGTGGCTCCCCGTCACCCAGGCCACACTGCCTGGCGCGAGGGACGAGCCCTCCTGGAGCACCGCGCGGAGACGATCGGCGTCCCAAGAGACGTGCAATGGGGGGAACCAGAAGGCAAGGTCGAGCCCGTCACCCTGGACGTAGCGGGACAGGCGATCGGCCTCGAACAGGTACACCTCGCCGACCAGCAGCCCCTCGCAGGGCGCCACGACGCGCCGCCAGCGCCGGTACACGTCGAGCACCTCCGGCTGGTCCCGGTCGTACCGGTGCTCGAGGGCTCGCCACGCGACCGCCGAGGTTGCATCGGGATCGGCGCCCGTCAGGGCGGCGGAAGGGTTGTCCGGCAGGTCCGGGTGCTTCGCGAGCCCATGCGCGACGTCGATACGGAAGCCGTCCACTCCGCGGTCCAGCCAGAACCGGATGATCCTATCGAACTCGTCAGCTACCTTCGGGTTGGCCCAGTTGAGGTCCGGCTGCTCGGGGAGGAACGAGTGCAGCCAGTACTGGCCGCTGGCCTCGTCGAGCGTCCACGCCGGCCCGCCGAACACGCTGGCCCAGTTGTTCGGCCGCCCACCGTCAGGCCGGGGATCCCGCCACACGTAGTAGTCGCGGTACGGGTTGGCCCGCGACGACCGGGCCTCGCAGAACCACGGGTGCTCGGAGGACGAGTGGTTGGGGACGAGGTCGATGATCAGCCGGATCCCCAGCTCGTGGGCGCGCTTGGAGATCTCGTCGAGGTCCGCGAGGGTGCCGAACTCCTCGTCGACGCCGGTGTAGTCCGCGACGTCGTACCCGTTGTCCCGCATCGGCGACGGGTAGAAGGGGGTGACCCAGACCAGGTCGATCCCGAGCCAGGCGAGATAGTCGAGCCGGTGCAGGACTCCACGCAGGTCGCCGACGCCGTCACCGTCGCTGTCGGCGAAGGAGCGCAGGTAGACCTCGTATCCGACCGAGCGCTCCCACCAGCGAGACGTCAGCGCCCCTCACCCGCCATGACGGCGTCTTCGGCCCAGACGACCAGGCCAGTGTCCGCCCACGACATCAGGTCGTCGTGATGGGGCACGACCCGCAGCGTCAGCCCATACTCCCCCGCCGCCACCAGGTCGAAGCTGCCACGGTAGCGGTAGATGCCATCGCCCGGGTCGACCGGCGGCGCCTCGCCGTCCAGGGTCAGGGGCGTGACGCCGGGCTCCAAGATCTGCCCGTCGCCGCGCACTAGCCCGTGCAAGAGCTCGACCTGGACGTCATCGGGACGCAGCGCGCCAAGGCGCACGGTCACCGCCAGCTCGCGACGATCGCCAATCTCGGCCGCACCGTCCTCGCCGCCGACCTGCAACACTCGCACGCCACCCCAACAGGCAATGAGCCTGGCCCGCCAGGTCGCAAGCGCGCGAGCCCGGTGGTAGCTGTCATCGGCCAGGCGCCGGGCTCTGGACGCGATGGGGTTGTACAGCTCGTCGACGTATTCGCTGACCATGCGAGCCGCGAGCATCCGCGGCCCCAATGTGGCGATCGATCGCCGCACGCGCATGAGCCACCGGCGCGGCAGCGGCCCTTCGGCGCGGTCGTAGAACATCGGCAGGACCGTACGCTCCAGCAGGTCGAACAGGGCCTGCGCGTCGGCCGCGTCCTGCTGGCTGACGTCCCCACGGTCGTCGGTCCCACCGAAGGCGAAGCCATTCTCGCCGTCGTACATCTCGTCCCACCAGCCGTCCAGCGTCGAGCAGTGCAAGCCGCCGTTCAGCACCGCCTTCTCCCCCGAGGTGCCAGAGGCCTCGTGTGGCCGGCGTGGGTTGTTCAGCCACAGGTCGCACCCCTGCACGAGCACCCGCGCGAGCTCCATGTCGTAGTCCTCGACGAACACGATGCGGGTGCGCAGCCGTGGATCGGCGCTGTAGTGGACGAGGTCGCGGATGATTCCCTTCCCGATCTCGTCTCTCGGGTGCGCCTTGCCCGCGAACACGAACTGGATAGGCCGGTCGGTCGACGTGAGCAGCGCGCGTAGCCGCTCCGGCTGTCGGAGCAGGAGCGACCCTCGCTTATACTCGGCGAACCGGCGCGCGAAGCCAATCGTCAAGACGTCGGGATCGAAGATCTCCTCGGTCCAGGCCAACGACGACGTGGACTCCCCACGCCGCTCGTGCTGCGCCCTGACAAGGGCGCGTACGCGCTGGATCATGCGCTCACGCGCGCGACCGCGCGCCCGCCACAGCACGTCGTCGCTGATCTCGTTCGCGCGACCCCACGCGTCGGCGTTGTGCATCCAGTCGGGCGCCAGGTACCGCGTATAGACCGCCGCCATCTCCGGGCCGACCCAAGTGCTGGCGTGGACCCCGTTCGTGATCGAGGTGATCGGCACCTCCCGTTCGTCGATCCCCGACCACAAACCCGAGAACATCCTTCGCGCTACCTGCCCGTGAAGCAGGGACACACCGTTGGCGGCGGCGGACAGGCGCAGTCCCATCACCGCCATGTTGAAGTCGCTCCACGGGTGCGCGCCGTCGGGTTGGCCGACCGCCATCAGGCGGTCCATCGAGATCCCGCAGTCCCGCGCGAACCCCCCGAGGTAGCGCTCGATCAGCGGCCGGGCAAATACGTCGATACCCGCCGGAACCGGCGTGTGCGTCGTGAAGAGGCAGGCCGCTCTCGCCGTCTCGATCGCCTCCTCGAAGCCCATTCCCTCGTCCACCACCAGGCGGCGGATGCGCTCCAGCTGCAGGAAGCCCGCGTGGCCCTCGTTCATGTGGAAGATCTCCGGCGGCTGGCCCACCGCCCCCAGGCCACGGGCGACGTCGAGCGCGCGCACACCGGCGATCCCGAGCACGATCTCTTGGCGCAGCCGGTGCTCGACGTCGCCTCCGTACAGGGCGTCCGTGATCGACCGGTCCTCGGGCGCGTTCTGCGGGTGGTCGGAGTCCAGCAGCAAGAGCGGGATCCGACCGACCTGCGCGCGCCACACCTGGCACGCGACGGTCCGGTCGGCCATCTGGACCTCTACGGCGGCGGGGGCACCGTCGGTCTCCAGCCGCTCCAGGGGCAGCGAGTACGGGTTGAGGTCCGGGTACCGCTCCCTCTGCCAGCCGTTCGCGTCCAAGAACTGCCGGAAATAGCCCTTGCGGTAGAGCAAGCCAACACCCGTAAGGTGCAGGCCCAGATCGCTCGCAGCCTTCAGATGGTCGCCCGCGAGCACTCCCAGGCCGCCCGAGTAGGTTTGCATCGCGTGCGTGAGGCCGAACTCGGGCGAGAAGTAGGAGATCCGCGGCGGCAGCTGCGCCTGCCGTTGCGCCCACCGGTGACTCTGCAGGTAGCGCAACAGGTCGTTATAGACCGCGCCCATCTCGTCCATGAACGCCGCATCCTGGATCAACGCGCGCATCCGAGCCGGGCTCAGCCGGCCGAGCAAGGCCACCGGGTTCTGCCCGACATCCTCCCACGTGCCGGGCTCGACCCAGCGGAACAGCTCCCGCGTCGGCACGTGCCACGCCCAGCGCAGGTTCAGCGCCAGACCGGAAAGCGGCTGCAGCTCGGCCGGTAGAGACGGCCGGACACGAAATGTACGAAGCGCCTTGACCAATGCGACTCTCTCCCCGTCCGCGAGACGGTCGGGCTCAGTCGCCCACCTATGACTGTAGCCAAAACGGCGATCGGTGACCCGCCCCTCAGCCGGGTCATCGGTGTGCCACGTCTGGTGTACCACCCCGAACAGGGATTTCGGGGCAATAGTGC
>JBOGED010000498.1:0-9274 GCA_050743625.1 Egibacteraceae bacterium
GGTGACGGACCTTCCAGCGGGACGCCCAGGCCGTCGACGCGGCCGAGCGCTTCGAGCGTGGCCGCCGCCAGTGCAGCCGCACGCCGTAGACCAGCGACAGCGGCGCGGCCGCCACCAGGCCGAGGCAGAAGTACATGCCGCCCGGCCCGGGCAGCAGCTCGCGCGCGTCGCTGGGGAACGCGAGCGCCGGGTTGCGCCACTCGCGGAACCACCCGAACACCACGAGCGGCAGCTCGGCGAACCCGAGCGGCAACAGCTCGCGGGAGAACAGCAGCGCCGCGAGCTGACCCGACAGCCACACCAACGCAGAGCAGATCGCGAGCCCGCAGACCAGGGCGACGGGCGCCTGGGGATCGAAGCCGCTCGATGACTGGGACGACCGACTACTTGCCATCGGGACCGTCCCACTTGTCCATCGCGTCGTCGAGGAGCGCGAGCACTGCGGCCCGAGGAACGAGGAGCCGCCCGCCGATCTTGATCGCGGGCAGGTGCCCCTTCTTGATGTAGGCGTAGACCGTGGGCTGAGGCAGCCCGAGGCAGAGGCTGGTTTCACGGACGGTCAGCGCCACCCGCTCGCTCTCCTGGGCACCCTCGGGGGGTTCCTGGGCATGCGGTGGCGCACTACGCTTGCGTTGCATCAGGACACTCCAAGACCTCGATGCGAAGGCCTCGGCGCGGTCTGACCACCACGCCGGGGCCGCTTGGTTCTCAGTGACGAGGATTCAGAGCGTCTCGCTCCCTATCGCCATCACCGAGAACGGAGGCCAGGATCCGTGCGAATGCAGGGGTCGTCCAATGCCGTCCGGGCATAACCTCAGAGGTGGAATTCCAGGTGGTGATCAGCCGTCGAGCAGCAGCGCGCGGCTCCGCCAGGCCAGCTCGAGGCAGGCGGATCCGGCCGGGGCCATCACCGCGCCGTCTCGCAGGCGGTCGATGCTCGGGCGGGTGAACGGGATCCCGTCGGCGGCACGCGCCTCGCTGCCGGCGGCGACCGCGATCCCCTCGGCGTTGCGGTCGACGAAAGCCTCGAACACGGACTCGAAGACATCGTCGTCGATCACCGCGACGCCGATGATCTCCCCGGCGAGCGTGAGCGGGTCCATGCCGATCCCGAAGAAGTAGATCCGCAGCTTGCCTTCGCGTCGGGCCTTGCTGAGCGATCGGAAAGGCTCGCTGGCCTCATAGTCGATCGGCCGGACGGCGCTGCCGTCGTGCTCGGGGTTGCCCAGGTACTCCTCGCTGAACTCGCGGAGGATGTTGTGCCACAGGTCGAAGTCGTGCTGCAGGTCGAGCGGCGAGATGCTCGACGGCTGAAACACGCCTGAGGGCATGACCTGGAACATGCCGCCGGCGACAGCAACGCGCGCGGGATCGCGGTCGTGCAGGATGAACGCGGCCGAGCTAGCAGAACGGCGGATCGTCAGGATGCTGATGGACGGAAGCACCGGCCGGCGGGTGAGGTCGAAGACGTCGCCGATCAGCCGCCGGAAGGGAAGCTCGGACCACAGCTGCGAGACCGTTCGATCGGGCGCCGGCGTGTCCCTGAGCCAGGGCGCGGCCAGCTCGTGGGCGACCGCCTCGCACACATCGACCATGTCGAAGTACGTCGTGAGGCCGAACCGCAGCGTCTTCGCGCCCGGCTCGACCTCGAGCAGTCGGTAGCTGAGCCGGTTCTCGAACAGCGTCGGGGCGTCGACGTCGCGGATCGCGCGGGAGTAGCGCTCGAAGCGCTTGCCAACCGCAGCGAACGGCCGCACCGCCTCGGTCTCGGATTCGGAGCCGGCGAGCGCCGGCGGAGGGGCGTTACCGTCCCACACGAGGCTGATCTCGCCGAGGTCGACGGGCTCGGAGGCGAACCAGTCCTCGCGCATCAGCAGCGACGTGCGCGGGACCTTCGTGACGTCGGCGTGGAGCACCGCGGCGATCTCGGTCAGCGGCACGCGGCGGCGGTTCATGCCCTGGCGAACCAGGCGCCATTGGCGCTGGCTGACCCCGATGGTCTGGGCGAGGGCGGCGGCGCGCTCGTCGTCGACGTGGCCGATGGGCAAAGATCGCTCCTCGGTGACGCGGCCATACATCCCGGCGGCGATGCCCAGCTCCTCGACCGGGATCGCGAGCCGCTCGGCCATGTGTCTCAGATGCCCGACGTCGCGGATCTTCCGCCGGCCGCTTTCGAGTCGCGAGATGTACGACTGGTCGAATCCCAGGAAGTCGGCCAGCTCCTGCTGTGACATGTCGTGGACGCCGCGATAGGTCCGCAGGATCTCGCCAACGCTCGGCGGGGCGGGCAGCTCCGAGGACGGCAGCCAGAGCCACGGCTCGGCCGCGGGTCGTGCCGGGCTCATCGCGATCGACCACCCTCGTCGTGAATGTTGTCTGAGGGTAGCTCGGTCCGAGGGCGAGGGATGGATCCGGCCAGCAGCTCGGCGGCGCGCCGATCAGGCCCGCGGAGGAAGTGCGTGTACACGCGCAGGGTGGTGGTGCCGCCGTCGCCGTGGCCGAGGCGGCCGGCGGCCGTGCGCAGATCCACTCCCCTGGTGAGCATCTGGGTCGCGGCGTAATGGCGCAGAGCGCGGAGCGTGACCGGGACCTCGAGGCGGCGGGCGAGCCGGTTGATCCGCTGGGTGACGGAGTCCGGGACGATCGGCTCTGCGCCATCCGGGCTGGTCGAGAACACGAAGCCGTCCGGGCGCACGAGGACATTGCACGCCGCCGCGCGCGCCTCGCAGCGAGCCGCGTGCTCGGCGAGGATCTCGGCCGTCAGCTCGTCGACCTCGAGCAGCCGGCTCTGATGCGTCTTGGTGTCCTTCTCGCGCCGCTGACCGCCGCGCTGGACGATGTTCCTGGAGATCTGGAGCCGGCCTTCGTCGAGGCGGAGATGCGACCATCGCAGGCCGCACAGCTCGCCGCGCCGAGCGCCGGTGACCATCGCGACCCACAGGAGCGCCGCGAAGTCGGGGTCGCGGTCCCACGCCGCCTGCATGAACCGCGCGACCTCGTCGGGGCTCGGAAGCACGAGCTCCTGACGGATGTGCTTCGGGATCGTCGCGCGCTCGGCCGGGTTCGAAGGGATCCACTCCCACTTCACGGCCTGCCCGAGCGCGGCGCGGAGGATGAAGTGGATCTTGCGAACGGTGGAGCCAGCGAGCGGACCCCCGTTCGCGCCGCCGCGCTTGCGCAGCTCGACGTAGAACTGGTCGAGCGTCTCGGTGCGGATCTTGCGGACCTGGACGTCGCCGAGCGCCGGGAGGATCTTGGTGGCGATGTACCGCTCGTAGCCGGTACGGGTCGTGAACTCGTGGTCGGCGGTCTCCAGCCAGCGCTCCAGCAGCTCGGCGAGCGTGGCCTTGCTGTTGCTGACCCGGCCCTCGGCGACCTCGGTGAGGAGCTTCGCGAGGAGCGCCTCGGCCTCCCGGCGGGTCTTCCTGGTGCCGGTGCGCCGGCGCTCCTTGCCCGTCAGCGGATCGCGGCCGGCGTAGACGTTGACCTCGAAGCTGCCCGCCCGCTCCCGGATAGAACCGCGCGCCATGCTGACGACCGTAACACAGAACCGTCAGCATTGCCGTCAGCACAAGCGCGGCTGCCGAGACGAGCGTGAGGCGGGAACCGCCTCTGACCTGCATCTTTAAATGGAGCCGGGGACGGGAATCGAACCCGTGACCTGCGCTTTACGAGAGCGCCGCTCTGCCGACTGAGCTACCCCGGCGGTGGCTCTTGGCCCCGATGCGCAGCGAAGCGTCTCAGCGGCCATCGTGCCAGCAACAGTCTAGAAGACGTCGCCCGCCTAAGCATCTGGCGGTGTGGGCGGGACGGTGATGATCGGGTGGTAATAGCCGGGACCGTGGGGTTCGCCGACCGGTCGGCCGTCCGCTTCGACCCAGGCGTGGGCGGTGAAGGGGGTGGTGCGAACACCGGTGCACCAGGTTGGCCATACCCCGTGGAGGCGGCACAGCAGCGTGGTGGCGAGCGCGCGTTGCAGGCAGCCGTCGCCGGCGCACCGCGTGCTGGTGGCGACGACGGCGTCGCGGGCGGCCAGCGCCTGGTCATAGCTCGACGGCGTGGCGCGACGACGTAAGGCGGTAAGCACGGCGCGGATGCGCCGTGGCGGCAGATCGGCGAGCATACGGGCGAGGCCGACCGCGACGAGCGCAGCGGGGCGGTGTTGAAGCGGCACTGGCGCGGGGCGCTCTACCGGCATTTGGACGCTCATCCGGTCACGAGCCCGGCGGCGCGGAGGTGTTCCAGCAGGGCGGCGACGTCGGTGGCTGCCTTTTCAGAGGTCACCGCGTGCTGGTCGGTCAGCTTGCCAGCCGCCTCCTGCGCGCATGAGCCGTCGAGCAGGGCGCGGAGCACGAATGCGCCGCTGGCGTTGAGCTGCCAGTAGCGGCCGGCGCGCTCGTCGAGTAGCACCAAACCGTCATCGGTGTCGACGGTGGAGACGTCGGCGCGCAGCTGTAGTGTCATCGTGGCGCTCCGGTCGGTGAGGCGGGGACGGGGGAGTCGCGGTGGATGCGCAGCCACGCCTCGGCGCCCAACGTCGTCTCGAAGGCGGGCATGGACACATTCGGCGGGTAGAGCCCAAGGCAGACCGCACGCAACGCTTCGGCGTCGACCAACCCCAACTGGGCTAGGAAGAGATCGTCGCAGAGGGCGGCCAAGTCGGCGCGGTGGCGGCGTAGCCCGGCACGGACGTCGGCGTTGTACGCGCCTTTGGTCGTACGTGCGAGCAATGGCGCGGGGACGACGCCAGCCATCGCCTCGACGAGCAGCGGTTTGTACCGCCAAGGAGTGGCACGTTCGTCGAGGCGCACCGCCAGGCACGCTTCGACGACCCTGTCGTCGAAATATGGCAACTCCAACACCAAGCCAGCGCGAGCGGTGATCTGGCTGAGGTGGCGAGCAAAACGTGCGCCGGTGCGGATCGCCTGCAAAGCGGCATGTTGGCCGCGGGTAGGCGCAAAAGGCTGCGCGTTGGCGGCGGCTTCGCGCAGCAAGCTGATGGCGGCGTCGACCGCGTCCGGGGTCGCCCAGGGCACAGCCCGTAACGCGTGTCCCCAACCCAGATCTGGCGTACGGCGCGGCGCTGGGGGAGCGGTCAGCGTGGCGGCGGTGTGAGCCAGCCATTCCTGGTACCCGCGCCGGTCGGCCAACTGTCGCGCTGTCGCGGCGAGCGGCCACCCCGCCCGAGTGCGCCACCCCCGCAGATGGTTGGCGGCGATCCGGGGCTGGGCACGGAACGCGGTGTGGAGGTAGGGAGATGGGGCCTGCAGCACCTCGTCTCCGCCGTGGCCGGCAAGATGCGATCGGGCACCGCGCTCGACGAGCAGCCGCGCCAGGTGGGTGTCCCGGGTGGCATTACGGACCCTGGTGAAAGGGGTGTCCTGCCCGTGCCCGGCGGCGCGGATGTCCGCATATCTTGGCGGCAGCTGCGCGGGGTCGAACAGCTGATGCTCGACATCGCCCAATCCGGCGGCGGCTTGCTTGGCCCAGGCCGTATCGTCGTTGTGTGGGTCGCAGCCATCTAGGGTCACTGCGATCAGCCGGGCGGGACCGTCCATGGCGAGACAACACAGTGTGGTGGAGTCCAGGCCGCCGGACAGGTCGGTGCTGATCGTCCCGCCCGCACTGGTACGCGCGGCTACGGCCACCGCCAGCGTCTCCGCCACGGCGGGCGCTCCCTCGGTCAATGGCAGCACCGGGTCCGGCGGATCCCACCAGCCGATGACCCGGCCGAAGCTGTCGGACCTGTCGGACCTGTCCGGGTCGAACAGCAGGTAGTGCCCGTCCGGAACCGCATGCACTCCTCGCCAGCCGCACGTGCCGCCCAGCGGGTGAGGGGCGGACGGAGTCAGCAGCAAGCCCGCGAGTTGCCGTTCGTCTACCTTCGATCCCGCCAGACCGGCCAGGACGTCCGCCCGATCCGAGGCCACAGTCACACCACAGACCCGGGGGCCGACATGGGTAAAGAACACTCGTCGCAACCCGGACACGCTGCCCTGTAGCCGGATCTGGCCGCCAATGGCAGCGACCAGATGGAAACTGCCCGGCAGCTGGGCGGCAAGCCGGTCCACATCGCCTGCGGTTCGTATCCGGCCGGCCGCCGCCGACAACGCGGCTGTGGTGACCGGGCAACATCCGATCACGGCCACCCGGACTCGCCCTGCCCGTCCGCGCACGAGTTGGTCGGCGCGCCAGCGGCCCATCAGCCACGGCCTTCCCGAGTCGTGGGTCACGACCTGAGGCGCCTGCGGGCGTAGTGGCTCGGTCAGCTCGGCGCGGGCGTCATGGTCAGCGAAGACCGCAAACCAGTCTTGGTCTTCGCTGACGGCAGGCATCGACGGCAAATCAGCAAACGCGGCAGTAGAAACCGAACTCTTCCATGTCAGGCCCTTGGGGATCCCCACGGGTGAGATCGGCGAAGGCGCCCATCTCCGCTAACATCGGAGACTCATACACACTGCCGAGCTCTTGGGTTTGAGCATCCATCGTTGCGCTCCTCTTCGCACTGGCCGGTTCGGACGGTTGCGGACGACCGACGCGCTGCGCGTGTATCGGCCGCATGACCGTCCTCCCGTACTCTGCCATTTGGTCTGGCGGGCTCCCTGTCGGGAAAATCACCTACTCGCCAGCCTGGTCACGCGTACGCTTAGCCTGAATCCACCGGGAATGCGCGCCAACGCGCAATTTTTAGGGGTCCAACAGCGGGCGTCCCATGGATCGGCCAGTGGCTGGCCGCTTTGCGCGTGGGTGCGCAGATGCCGCATGTTCACAGGTCGACGACGTGCCCCCAGCTCCAGCGGTGGATCCAGGCTCAGGCCGCTGAGCGCCAGGTCGCTACGGGGGTGATCACCGGCGGTCCCCCCTGGATCCATCAGTCGGAGTAGATCATCGTCCCCACGTGCTCGCCCCGCAGCGCGCGGACCACGTTGCCCGGCACGAGGCCGTTGATGACCTGGACGCTCCTCAAATGCTTGGCCGTGCCCATCACCTCGAGGAGCATCCGGTCCACCGGCAGGGTCTTCAGGCTCATCGCCACCAGTTCCGATACGGAGATCCTGGGGATGAACTCGGGGGAAGCGCCGCCCGGGTCGTTCGGGTCGGCCGTGTAGAGGCCGTCGACGTCCTCCACGATGGTGAGCCGCTGGGCGCCGCAGGCATCGGCGATGAGGAAGGCTCCAGTGTCGGTCCGATGTGGTGGGATACGCCCGACGGCGGGTGGGAACTCGTGGTGGTGGTAGGGCGGGAGGGCGTTGCCGACGACGGCCCGGCTGGCCGCCAGGTGGTTGGCCAACTGGTGGCTGACCGTACCCTGGGTCAGGTACGAGACGCCATCGTTGGCCAACAGGGCGGCCAGGATTTGCCCGTTCTGCGCCGCCTCGGTGGCGGCGAGGCCGGCCAGGACCCCGGTCGGCAGCCCGAGGTCGAGACCCACACTGTAGAGGTGACGTGCCCGGATCCCCGCCCCGGTGAGGAGAAGCATGCGGTGCTCGGGGAGCGCCCGCCGGACTTCATCGACCAGTGGGAGGATGGCGTCCCGGCCGCGGTCCATGATCGACCGGCCGCCGATCTTGACCACGTTCAGCCAAGGAAATAGCCGGACGGGCGGCCGAGCGGTGACCGGGGCCACCAGGTCTCGGTCGAGGAGCGTCTGGCGCATGAGGGACGAGGGCAGGTGCTTCGCCTCGCAAGTGGCGTCGGTCATGGCCGGTCTCCTCAGTGGGCCGTGATGATGGTGCCGACGTGCTCGCCGGCCAGCGCCCGGGTGATCAGGCCCGGCTTGAGCCCGTTGACGATCTGCACCGACCGGACGTGCCGGGCATTGCGCATGAGGTCGAGGACGGGACGCTCGATGATCAGGTCGTCGGGCGAGAGGTCGGCGAGTTCGCCGGCCGTGATGCGGGGGATGAACTCGGCGTCGGCGTGCGTCTTGGGATTGGCCGTGTAGAGGCCGTCCTCGTCCTTGACGTAGATCATGCCCTTGCACCCGAACACCTCGGCCACCAAGTAGCAGCCAGCGTCGGTGCGGTAGGGCGGGATCAGGCCCTCGGCCGGAACTCGCTGCCACATCTCGTAGGGGGGCATGCCGGCGAAGATGACGGCGTGGGCCTCTGCCAGGTAGAGGGGCAGGGCACTCAACCCGGCGCCATCGACGACCGGGATCCCGTACCGAGCCATGAGATGGCCTAGCATCAGCGCGTTCTGACCGGCCACGGCCATGCCGATGTCGGTCAGCACACCGGTCGGGAGACCCAGGTCGGCGGCCAGCGAGTAGAGATGCCGGGCGCGGGTCCCGGCACCCGTGCCGATCAGTAGCTGGTGGTCCTTCCGAGCCGCCACCAGCTCCTCGACAATGGGGTACACCGCTTCCCGGCCCCGGTCGATGAGGCTCTGCCCGCCGATCTTGAGCACGGTCGCATCGGGCAGGATCCGGTAGTCGGGTGCGGAGTCGGTCGCCCGGAGCAGCTCCTCGTCGGTCAGCGACCGACTCATGAGCAGCGCCTCGAGTTCGGCCTGGTCGTTCGGCATCGGGAAAGCCCCCTTCCTCGCCAACCCGGTCAAGCTACTGGGTCCACGCGCAGGGGACGATACCTCACACCAGGAAAAGGGGCGGGAGGGGCCCGGCTCCAACGGGCCCCTCCCTCAGTGATGCCCACGCTCCGAGGAGGGCACGGAGCGTGGTCTTGTCGAAGAGGCCCAGGTTTCCCGGTCAGACCTCCTCCGCGGACCGCTCTACAGCTGGACGCAGACGGCCTTGACCTCGGTGTACGCCTCGAGGACCTCGTGACCCATCTCACGCCCCCAGCCGGACTGCTTGTAGCCACCGAACGGCATCGCGGCGTCGAACACGTTCCAGCAGTTGACCCAGACCGTCCCTGCCCGGAGCAACTTCGCCATGGCATGCGCTTTGCCGATGTCCTTCGTCCAGACCCCGGCACCCAGCCCGTAGGTCGAGTCGTTGGCCGTCTTGGCGATCTCCTCGAGGTCGGAGAAGGGCTCGGCGACCACGACTGGGCCGAAGATCTCCTCGCGGACGATCGCCATGTCGGGGCGGGTGTTCGTGATCACGGTCGGCTCGACGAAGTACCCCTGGGAGCCCTGCCGGGCGCCACCAGCGATGATCTCGGCGCCGTCCTCTCGACCGGAGTCGAGGTACCTGGTGACACGCTGGAGCTGGGTGGGAAGAGCCCGAACTTCGTCCTGGACGACGCCGACCCCGCGCTGGCGACCGCCGGTGCCGCCAATGCGATCTTCTTCAACCACGGCCAGTGCTGCG
>JBOGED010000499.1:0-17609 GCA_050743625.1 Egibacteraceae bacterium
TGCCACCCTCGCCCCTCCTCCGAGTTGGGCGTATACGGCCCTAGTCGGAGTTGGGAGCATCATCGCCACCTATGCGGCCCACGTCGCGCGAGGTTGCTGGTGCGCTACGCTTTTTGGCTGGCGATGTTCACCATCCATTGGACGCCGAACTTGTCGGTACACATACCAAATGTGTCACCCCAGGGGGCGTTTTCCAGTGGCATTACCGCCGTGCCGCCGGCCAAAAGTTTCTCCCAGTAGGACCTCAACTCTGCTTCATTGTCGCCAGTGAGCGACATGCTCATATTCGTGCCGGCGCTATATTCCATGCCGTTCGGCGTGTCGGCCGCCATAAACGTAATACCATTGTCAGCCTCTAGCATGGAATGCATGATCTTCTCGTCTTCGCTCGGGTCTTGTGACGCGTGAAATTCTTTAAACGTGTGCATCGCAAGCTTGCCACCAAAGACGGTTTTATAAAACTCCATGGCTTCGCGGGCGTTGTTCTTAAAGCCGAGGTAGGGATTGAGTCTTGATTGCATAGTTTCTCCTAGGTTGGTGGTTATGTTGGGAGGGCTACCGTGTCTGGGCTCCCACCCACTTCAAATACGCCGGATTGCCACCCACAATCGAGGTCGCCGTGATCTCCGGCACGTCGTAGGAGTGGTTCTCCCGCAACGTCTCGACCAACTGGTCCAGCAAGTCTGCCCGGGTCTTGATGATGAGCAAGTACTCGGTGGCTTTCTCCAGCTCGCCTTGCCACCAGTACCGGCTGGTCATCGGTCCAAGCACTTGCACACAAGCGGCTAACCGAGCCTGTAGCAAGGTCTCGGCCAAGGAAGCTGCCTCTTGCTCCTGGTCGGTCGTCGTCATGACCTGCACATACGCGGTCTCGGTCATCAAACGCTCCCGTCCGCGCCGCTGCTCGCATTGGCCGGCTGCAAGACCTCCCTATGGAGGTGGTAGAAGAGCATCCCGCGCTGCCGGTCATGAGGATCAATGGCCTCGTACGTGCCAGCACGGGTCCGGTCCCAGCCTAGTACGTCCGTAGGTCACGGCTGGGCCACCCGCCTCATGGGTCTGCACAGTGCAGGATTAGGCCGGGCAGCAGGATTAGGCTGGCGCGCTTTGTTGCTTTGGGGCGTATGCGATCAGAAATGTCTGTTCAGGGAAGGTTGCCGCATGGTGGACGGGCGGCGTGGGTGGCTCCTATGCTCATCGGTCCGTGTCCATATTGACCGGCGGGCGATGAGTTTTGGGTATGGCGATCGTCACACCGATGATGGTCGCCGCAGGGCGACGTGGTGAAGAAGCGAAAGGGGTGCGGATGAGCGGGGTAAGGGTATTGGCCGGGACGCGCAAGGGCGCGTTCGTCTTGACGTCGGATGGGAAGCGCGAGCGGTGGGACATCAGCGGCCCACACTTTGCCGGTTGGGAGATCTACCACCTCACGGGATCCCCCGCGGACCCGAACCGGCTGTACGCATCGCAAGCCGGTGGCTGGTTCGGCCAGGTGATCCAGCGCTCCAACGACGGTGGTCTGACCTGGGAGCCGGTGGGCAACCAGTTTGAGTACGACGGCGTCCCTGGCACTCACCAATGGTATGACGGCACGCCGCACCCTTGGGAGTTCGCCCGAGTGTGGCATCTTGAGCCATCGGTGACCGATCCAGACACGATCTATGCCGGGGTTGAAGATGCCGCCTTGTTCCGCTCGATCGACGGCGGGCAGACGTGGCAGGAGCTTGCCGGACTGCGCGGCCACGGCTCGGGACCCGCCTGGCAACCAGGTGCCGGTGGGATGTGCTTGCACACGATCGTTCTCGATCCCACCGACCCCGGGCGTATCATCGTCGCCATCTCGGCCGCGGGTGTGTTCCGGACCGATGACGCCGGCAAGACGTGGCGGCCGGCGAACCGCGGTCTGCACTCCGAAGGTATCCCCGACCCTTATGCCGAGGTCGGCCACTGCGTCCACCGTCTCGCGATGCATCCGTCACGCCCAGAGGTGCTGTTCATGCAGAAACACTGGGACGTCATGCGCAGCGACGACGCCGGCGAGTCATGGCAAGACATCAGCGGCAACCTGCCGACCGACTTCGGGTTCCCGATCGACGTTCACGCGCACGAGCCAGACACCATCTATGTCGTTCCGATCAAGAGCGACTCGGAGCATTACCCGCCCGACGGGAGGCTGCGCGTCTATCGCAGCCGGACGGGCGGAACCGAATGGGAGGCTCTCACGACAGGCCTGCCGCAACGCGACTGCTACGTCAACGTATTGCGTGACGCGATGGCCGTCGACTCGCTGGACTCGTGCGGCGTGTACTTCGGTACCACCGGCGGGCAGGTGTACGTATCGGCCGATGCCGGGGACAGCTGGGCGCCCATTGTCAGGGATCTCCCGGCCGTGCTGTCGGTGGAAGTCCAGACACTGCCATGATCCGCGTCGTGCTCCCCACACACCTGCGGACGCTCGCGCGCGTCGACAGAGAGGTGGAGCTCCACATCGAGGGGCCGGCCACACAGCGCGCGGTTCTCGACGCGCTGGAGGCCCGTTATCCGATGCTGCGCGGGACGATCCGAGACCGCGTCACGGCTCAGCGCCGGCCGCTGGTGAGGTTCTTCGCCTGCGAGCAGGATCTGTCCCACGAGCTACCGGACGCCCCGCTCCCCGCCGCGGTCGCGATGGGAGCGGAGCCCTTTTTGGTGGTGGGGGCCATGGCGGGGGGTTAGCACAGCTCATGAGGCGGGGATGGCGAGGCCTTCCAGCCAAGCCTTCCATGCCGGCTGCTCGCGCTTGACGTAGTCGGGGGCGTCCTGGGAGAACAGGTAGCCCTCGATCTGCGTCCAGGTCGTGCCGTCGCCCTGGTCCATAGCGACGAGCCCGAGGAGGCCGGGAACCGGGTCGGAGAGGCGCACGAGGAGCTGCTGATCGCCGATCCGCTCGACGTGCCCGCGCAGGCCGCGGGTTTCGACCGGCCGCCCGACCCCTTCAGCGCCGATGTCTTGGCGCATCGCCGACCACACCGCGTCACCCGTGCCCGGCACGATGGTCTGGGCTGATAGCGACGTGACCCGCTGGCCTGGGAAGTGGGTGAGGTAGAGGCGGAGGTTCTCGAAGTACGGCCTCCACATCTTCTCCACGTCGGTGAAGAACTCGCGCTCCCAGTCGGCGCCCGTGCCGAACGCGCTGCTCACGACGCGGAGCACGCACGTGCCGCCCGACCGCGCTTCGACGAGGAACTCGCTGACCAGCGGGGTGACCGGGGCGTCGGGATGGCCGGCGAGCGCCGCCCACCCGGGCTCTGAGTAGGCGAGGCGGCGAGGCGGGTCCCAGCCGGTCACCGTGCCGGGAGAGGACATCTCCTCACCCATGTGGAAGCACACGGCGCCGCCCTCGCGCTCCTCGAGCTCGGTGGGCATCATCCACGAGCTGATGCCGTTGGCAGTGGCGATGGCCTCCCACACCTGCTCGGCTGTGCCGGGCAGCTCGAAGGTGAACTCCATGCGCAGCGGGACGTCGGGGGTGGTCATGACTCCTCCTGAGGTTTGGGGTGGGCGGCGACGACGAGCCTGTGCGGGCGGCCGTCGTGGTGGTGGTACCGGGCCGCGAGGTCGAGCACCGCGGCGGTCAGCTCGTCGGCGAACGCGGCGCGGTCGGTGGCCGAGCGGAAACGGATCTCGGTGTCGATGGTCATGGTGGGCAGTCGCTTCCCCGCGGCGTCGGCCCGGCGGGCGAGGCTGCCGACCTCGCGCACCATACGGCCGGCGAGGGCGATGAGGTACCGGGCCGAGAAGTGGTCGGCCGTCCGATCGGGATCGGCGGCCGTCTCGCCGAGGGCGGCCGGCGAGATGACGTAGCTCGCGGCGGTGGCCCGCAGCACCCGCTCGGTGATGCCGCCCCGTTTGCGCTCCTCGGTCAGCTCGACGAGGCCACAGGCCTCGAGCGCCCTCACGTGGTAGTTGACCTTCTGGCGGGCGATACCGACCCGAGCAGCCAGGGAGGCCGCGGAGTGGGGCTCCACGAGCTCAGCGAGCAGCCGAGCCCGTATCGGGTCCAGCGCCACCGCCGCGGCAGCGGGGTTCTCGATTACCTCCACATCGTGCATGCGATCCACTATCGCCCTGACAACGATTATTGTCAATGCGGTGTGATGGCGTCGTCAGCGGTTGTCCAACAGCTCCGCAAGTCGTTCTGGGGGACGGGCGACGACGGCGCGCCCGCCTCGGACCACGATCGGGCGCTCGATGAGGTTTGGATGCGCGACCAGGGCATCCAGCAGGGTGTCACGGTCCGCGCCGTCGAGGCCGAGCTCGACGTACGACCGCTCGGTAGCGCGAGTGATCGTGAGCGGATCGTCTGTCCCAAGCTTGACCAGCAGGTCCTCCAACTGCCGTCGCATCGGAGCTTCGTCGAGATACCGGAACACGCCTGCCTCGATACCACGCTCGGCGAGCAGGCCGGCCGCGGCCCGGCTCTTTGAGCAGGCGGGGTTGAACCAGATCGTGATGTCATCGTGGGGCTCCACCGGTCGATCATAGTTGTCGCCACGAACCTGTAGAGTCTTAGGCTCCCGAGGATCTGATGGGGTGGAGATGTCCCGACTCGCGATCGTGGTACCGACTTACTGGAGCCGGCCGGGTGGAGATCGGCAGCCCGGCGATGCCGTCTATGACCACCCGAATGCCGTCGACAGTGATAACCGCGACCTCGAGCGGCTGTTGGAGAGCTTGACGCGGTTGGACGAGAAGCCCGACTGCGTGCTGATCCTGGTGGCCGTCACCGCGCCGGAGGTGGCCGGGCTGGCCGAAACGCGGGTATCCGCGATCTTGGAGCGCTTCCCTTCCCTGAAGGCGATGCTGTTTACCGCGCGTGGGCTACAGGAGATTCACGCCCGGCTCGGGGCGCTCGGATTGGGGCACTGCCAGCCCTACCTCCGGCTGGAGGGGTATGCGGGTGTCCGTAACCTTCAGCTCGTCGTCCCACATGTGCTTGGATATGACCTGATCGTCGCGTTGGACGATGACGAGGTCGTGGAGGACGCCGGCTACCTGACACGGATCCGCCGCCACGCCGGCGCCCGGTTCAATGGACGCCATGCCGCGGGGTTGGCGGGGTTCTACCTGGACGCCACCGGCAGCAACAAGTTGCGGGTGGCACCGGACGCGGCGGATTCGGAGAACGTGTTCATCCGGAAATCGGCGATTATGAACGCCTGTACGGCGGAGATCGAGGCGCAACCTGGGGAGGTAATCGCGACGAGCTTCGTGCTGGGCGGCAACATGACGTTCACTCGGGGGCTGTTCGAGCGGGTCGGGTTCGACCCCTCGATCACTCGTGGCGAAGACATCGACTACCTGATCAACGCCCGTCTCGAGGGTCTGTGGTTCTTTCTCGACAAGCAGCTGAGCATCGTTCACCTACCACCGAGTGGAGCCTCGTACAAGGACATCTCCTACTCCAAACTCCAGCAGGATGTCGTCCGCTTCCTGTACGAGCGGGAGAAGCTCACGGCCGCGGCCGCGGAGCCCGACCTGGAGTCGGTGAACCCCGCGACGCTCGCGCCCTACCCTGGCGATTTCCTCATCGACGACCTCGAGCCTCAGGCGCTCCAGGCGTTACGGGATCTCCGCCCTACCCCTGACGATGGCTGGCCCGAGCCTGAGGAGATCGTCGAACAGGCCCGCCGCCATGCGGCTGCGGGAGTGCCACGCTACTTCGAGTTCCGAAAAGCATGGCCGGCCATGATGGCGGCGCTTGGCGGAGACGAGACGCTCCAGCGGCGACTCCAGGCGCTTGGGAAACCATGATCGACAAAAAGTTGTCGATGTGTGTCGGTGAGCTATGCCTTGGGTCTTCCAGCGGTGAGGCGTCGAGCGCTGCCGTCGTCGGCGATCTCGCGCTCACATCTCCGGGTGATCCGTGCGTCCAGATCTAGGTTCTCTAGAGCGCCACGTCCTGCAGGTCCTCGGTCACCTTGGCCCGCTCGATGATGCGCCGTAGGCATTCCAAGCAACGACCGCGGGTGGGGCCGATGCTCCCTACCGGGAGATCGAGGGCGTCGCTGATCTCCTTGTAGCTGGGCAGAGGGTCACTCATCAGGGCCCGCAATAGCGCCTGACAGTGCGTGGGAAGCTCGTCGACGCAATCGTGGAGGACGCGGTCAACCTCCGCGGCAAGCGTTTGAGCCTCCGGGCCGTGATTGACGGCGTCCGGGTAGTCGAGGCGGCTGTCGTCGGTCGGGCACTCCCGATCGATCCGCCGCAACACGCGGAGCGACTCCCTACGCGCGGTTGTTGCGAGCCACGCGCCGGCGGCTTCCGGGCGGCGGATATGATTGAGGTGTTGGACAAGGCGGAGCCACGTAGTTTGCGCGACATCAGCGGCTTCATGGTGGTGCAGCCGGTGCGCGCGTATCACGGCCCAAACCAGGCCGTTGTAGCGGCGTACGAGCGCCTCCCAACCCTCTTCGTCACCAGCGGCCGCTGCCCGTATAAGTTCGGCCGTGGATCTTGGGGAAGTGCTACTCCCTTCCTTGTGACTTTGGGGTTTGCGGGGCACTGTGCTCGGGTTAGCCTGCACCTGCAAGAGCATGCGAACCGCCTCCGGTTCCGCAACGAATCACCTTCTGACGGCGGTGAGATGGCCCGATGGTGGGTGCTCTCGACCCTCCGCCCGTGAGAGACCCACGATAAGAGGAAGGGGCCATGGGGTCGTTGCCGCCTGGCACACCCTGCAGTGCCGAAACGCACACGCTGCGGTGCGGTGCACCGAGCGTCCCCGCCATGCCCACAACCGGATGTGCCGGCGTGCCTGTTCCTCACGCGGAGCGATAGCCATGGCAGCCGGTCGTCCCAAGCCGGATCCAAGCGTGATGCTCGCGCTCGCCAAGAACCCGCTGTTCGCCCCGTTGCACGATGACGACCTTCACTCCCTCGTCGCCCGGGGTCAGTTGCGCCGGTACCGTACCCGCGCCCTGATCTTTCTGCAGGGTGACCGCGCGGACGAGGTGTTCTGCGTTGTCGAGGGCAGGGTCAGCGTGTACGCGACGACGCCAGAGGGCCGCCAGCAGCTCTATGCCCTGTTGAATCCCGGCGAGCTGTTCGGTGACCTCGGCGTGGTTGGCGACATGCCACGCTCCGCCACGGCGGAGTCGCTGGAGGACTGCACCCTGTGGGGCGTCAGCGGGGAGGTCTTCCTGGAGTTCCTCGCCAACCACTTCGAGGTCGCACGGGCGTTGATGAGCGCACTGGCGCGCCAGGTCGTCGCGGTGGACGCGACGGTCGAAGACCTACTGTTCCTCGACGTGAAAGGCCGGATCGCCAAGAGGCTCCTCGCGCTGGCCGATCAGTCTCCCACAGAGGCGTCCGGAGAGGGGATCGCCGTGCCGTGGGAGCTGAGCCAAACCCAGCTGGCAAGCTTTTGCGGTACGACACGGGAGAACATGAGCCGAGTCCTCGCGGAGTTCCAGCGCCGGGGTCTTGTCGAACGCAAGGGGCGACGGTACATCCTGCGCGACCCGGACACCCTCCGCCGTCTCGCGGGGCTCTAACGGGGGCTACCGGCTAGGAGCCCGGACATCGTGAGGCAACCCGTCGAAGGTCGAGGCGCAATGCCCACACGGCTCGCCGCCTGCTTTCCATAAGGGGCGCCGAGGCTCGACGACGTCGACGTAGGCTCCGCAGAGTGCCCGTGCGACATGGCCGGGCTCCCAGGTTGGCTCGCCGAGATCGTCGACCTGAACGAAGTGGTGCAAGCTCGGCTGGCCTGCGGCGAACGCGGGACGGAAGCGGGTGGTCACGGGCCTATTGTGCCGGTCTTCGACGAGGCGAGCGATGTCGACCGCGCCTTCGTGAGCTCGATCAGCGACAGACCGGAGGGTGTCGGCGTCGCTGAGGCCATGGTCAGGCCGGCCGACGCCGCGAGCGCCGTGAACTCCTCGACGGTGCGCTCGTGACCGCTGTTCACGACCAACATCAGTAGGTCCATCGACGTGAACGAGTGGGGATCCTGCTCGCCGAACTCGACGATGAGCACGCGTCCGGCATCCCCGGCGGCCTCGGCGCAGCGGCGGAGGATGGCGGCAGCCTCCGCGTCCGTCCAGTCATGGAGGACGTTCCACAGCACGTAGAGGTCCCCGACCGTTGGCAACGGGTCGAAGAAACTGCCCACCACCGCCTCACAGCGGTCGGCGAGCCCGGCGGTGGCGATCGCGTCGCGAGCCCGCGTGACCGTGGGGGCCTGCTCGACGATCGTCCCGCGCACCCCCTCGTGCGCGCGCAAGATCTCGGTGAGCAGCAGGCCAGCGCCCCCACCCACGTCCACCACGTGGCCTACCGAGGGCCAGTCGTAGCCGTTGACGACGTCGGCGATGAGCCACGACGACTTGATCACCATGAGACGGTCGAAGGAGGCGGCCACGCCGGGATCGGCGGCGAAGTCGTCCCATATTCCGCGCCCGTGCACGAGGGAGTAGGAGGGCTCGCCGGTCCGAACGGCCTCGAGCATGCTGCTCGTGGCCTTGTCCATGCGACCGCCTGCCCCCTCGATGTCGAACCATGCGCGCAGCCCTCCGGGATGGCTGTCCTGAAGCGGGAGGGCCGCATCGGTGAGCGCGAACCTCCCCCGCTCCGGTTCGCTGAATATCCCACGGCAGGTGAGATAGCGCAGCACCCGGCCAAGCGCTCGGGCGTCGACGGCGGCCTTGCCGGCGAGCTCGTCTAGCTCGGTCACACCCTCGGCGAGCAGGTCGGCGATCCGCAACGTCGCCGCGACCCTGATCGCCCACGGCGTCGTCAGGTCGCTAAGAGTCATCAGATCCGGCTGGTCGTCCGACACGGTGCCCCCATCCTCCCGGTTGCTTACGTCTGGGAGAGTGTACCGATCGGTGGCCGCGTTCGGACCTGCTGAGTCATGCGTCAGTATGCGCAGCATGTTCTCGGGTATCACGATGCCGCAACCAGAAACGTGACCGCGACCGAGCGTTCTCGCGGTCTTCACCATAGTGAAGTCTCGTGGAGATGTGGGCCATAGAGGGGACTGCGGTGTTCCTTGGTTTCGCGCGTCGCTGATGGGAGGAAACCTGCGCTGGCATTGACGGAGATAGAGCATCACTTCCTGCGGAGACAGATGACGTAATGAACATGGAACCAAGCTGGGAGCAGGTTTGGTGCTCAGAGCTCCAGAATCGCGGAAGACAATCGGTCTCTTTGTGAATTGTTCGCGATGCGGGCCGGCCTGAGGGTCTGCCCAGGCGCGACGGTGTATCCCAGTACCGCGCTATCGGGCTGTTGGCTCTGGGAGGTCTCGCGCGGGATGCCCGAAACTCGGCGTGCGCGGGAGATGCGGGGATGCGGCGTGGGATGGCCGCGGATTGGCCGGATGGGCAGGCATGCGTCGCCGAGTGGAGGCGGTCCGCGGATACCGCCAGAGCCGTGCCGGCACTTGCCCAGCGCCAGCGGTCGGAGATGAACGGGCCGGCGCTGCTCGACGGTGACGCCAAGGCGCGAGAGGTAGACGAGGCCATCACGCTCTACGGGATCAACCCCGACCTCCCAGACCCGCGCGTAGCCTGAAGGCCGTCAGCATGAGCGTGTGTAGGACTGCTCAGCACGACAGGCAAGTGAAGAGAGATATCGCTACGAACGGAAAGTCGGGGTTCTGCCCCCCAGCGTTGATAATGAGGGACTCCCCAGGCTGACCGCACTCCGTGTCGCGAAAGACCAGATCTATGCCCGTGTTGTTGATCGCGGAGCGAGTCGGGATTGTCAAGGGACCGCAAGTTGGGGTGCCGGGGGCTTGGGGGTCCCCGAACCGTCGTTCGCCTGTGAAGTTAGGACCTGACCAGATGCAGAGTTCGTTTGGTCCGCACAGCTCCTGGGCGAGAGCCGCGCTGTGGCCGGGTCCCAGGTCGGCCTTCGTGACACCGGATACGGTTACGTACGCGATGACCGTGAACAGTGTGACCGCGACGGTGAGCGCAGCCAACGGGAGGCTGCGAGACTTCCCATACCGTGCTCCTTCTGTCGTATTTCCTGAGAAAAGGGGACAAAATATCACTTTAGTCATGATCCTAACGCACTAGCTAGTGAGGGACAAGCGAGCGCTCGGGCCGGAGAGGACAATCGCGATGACCGAGACCGAATACGCCGACTCTGGTGTCCGCTATGGGACGCCTGCCGGGCGGTGGGTGCTGTTCGCGACGGTGCTGGGCAGCGGGGTCGCGGCGCTCGACGCGACCGTGGTCAACGTGGCCCTCCCCCAGATTGGCGCCGAGTTGGGCGCGAATGTGTCAGGGCTGCAGTGGACGTTGAACGGCTATCTTCTCACGCTGGCAGCGCTGATCCTGCTGGGTGGCTCCCTGGGTGACCGGTACGGCCGGCGCCGGGTCTTCGTCATCGGCGTGATCTGGTTCGCGGTGGCCTCCGCGCTCTGCGGAGCCGCGGTCAACGTGCCGATGCTCGTGGCGGCCCGTGCACTGCAAGGCATCGGTGGCGCGCTGCTGACCCCTGGCAGCCTCGCCATCCTGCAGGCGTCGTTCGTGCCGGAGGACCGATCCCGAGCGATCGGGGCATGGTCGGGGCTCGGCGGGGTCGCGGCGGCGGTTGGCCCGCTCCTCGGCGGTGTCCTCGTGGACGCGGCCTCGTGGCGGTGGGTCTTCCTGCTCAACCTTCCGCTGGCGGCGTTGGTGGTCGCCGTCGCGTCGCGTCACGTGCCCGAGACCACCGATCCGACGGCGGAGGGCCGCCATATGGACATCGCGGGCTCGG
This sequence comes from Egibacteraceae bacterium, assembly GCA_050743625.1. GTDB lineage: Bacteria > Actinomycetota > Nitriliruptoria > Euzebyales > Egibacteraceae > JBOGED01. Next base: position 10,753 of record JBOGED010000499.1, read on the forward strand.
TGCTCGCCGCGGTCGGGCTGGCGGGCGTCACCTACGCGCTGATCGAGGCCCCGGAACGGGGAGCCACCTCACCGTTGATCCTTGCGGCGGCCGTTGCTGGGCTCGCCAGCCTGGCGGGCTTCGTCATGGTCGAGCGTCGCAGTAGCCACCCCATGCTGCCGCTCGACATCTTCGCGTCCCGCCAGTTCACCGCGGCCAACCTCGTGACGTTCGCGGTGTACGGCGCGATGAGCGGGACGTTCTTCCTGCTCGTGGTCCACCTCCAGCAGGTTGTGGGCTTCACGCCCTTGCAGGCTGGCGCGGCGACGCTGCCCATCACGATGCTGATGCTCGTCTTGTCGGCACGCGCGGGGCAGGTCGCTCAGCGAATCGGCCCCCGTGTCCCGATGACCGTGGGGCCGTTGCTGTTGGCGACCGGGTTGCTCATGATGGCCAGGGTGGGTCCCGGTAGCGGATACGTGAGCGACATCCTTCCCGCGGTGCTCCTCTTCGGCTCGGGCCTGGTGGTCACGGTCGCGCCGCTGACCGCGGCGGTGCTCGCGGCGGCGGACGCGCGTCACGCGGGGATCGCCTCCGGTGTGAACAATGCCGTCGCTCGCGCCGCTGGGCTGCTGGCCGTCGCGATCATCCCCGTCCTGGCCGGGCTCACCGGAGACGCGTACGAGGAGCCCGCGGTGTTCGCCGCCGGGTTCATCCGGGCGACGCTGATCTCCGCGGTGTTGGCGGCCGTCGGAGGAGTCTTGGCCTGGCTGACGATCAGCAACGACCTGGCGGCGCCCGCCGCGCCAAAACCCGAGCACCACTGCGCCATCGCGGGACCCCCGCTGCGCCCGTCGCCGACCCATCGCTGAACGAGAACGGCCGTACACTCGCGGAGAAGAGGGGGTAGTGAGCCGTACGGGATTCATTCTGGATGGGCTGGAGGTTTGTATGGGTAAAACGAACAGGTGGGACCGGCGAGGGTTTCTTGGGATGGCGGGAGCCGCTGGGGCCGCCACCGCCGGCCTGGTGGCCTGTACCGGCGGCGCGAGCGGTGATCTGGCCGGGGAGGTGGCGGGCGAGCGCAACCTGCCGGAGATCGAATGGGACCTACCCACAAGCTGGCCGGCGTCGTTAGACACCATCTACGGCGGGGCCGTGACCTTCGCGGAGCGGGTCTCCGCCCTCACGGGCGGGCGATTCAGGATCTCGGCGCGGGAGGGGGGTGAGCTGGTACCGCCGTTGGAGGTGCTCCAGTCGGTGCAAAGCGGAGGAATCCCCGCGGGCCATACCGCGGCCTACTACTACGTCGGCCTGAGCCCGGTCACCGCCTTCGGTACGACGCTCCCGTTCGGGCTCACGTACCGGGAGCAGAACGCCTGGCTCTACCAGGCGGGCGGGCTCGAGATGCTCCAGGAGTTCTACGCCGAGACCTTCAACCTCATCCAGTTCCCCGCGGGCAACACTGGCGTGCAGATGGGAGGATGGTTCAACCGGCAAGTCAACTCGGTCGCCGACCTGCAGGGCTTGCGGATGCGGACGGCGGGGCTGGCCGCTCAGGTGCTTGGCAAGCTCGGCGTGACGGTCCAGACCCTCCCAGGCGCCGAGATCTTCCAGGCGCTGCAGACCGGAGCGATCGACGCCGCGGAGTGGGTCGGCCCCTATGACGACCTGAAGCTCGACTTCCCGGCGGTCGCCCGCTACTACTACTACCCTGGTTGGTGGGAGCCCGGACCGTCGCTGGAGGTCCAGATCGGACTCGACGAGTGGAACCGGCTGCCGTCGATCTACCAGGACGTGGTCAGGACGGCGGCGAGGGAAGCGAACGTCGAGATGATGGCGCGCTACGACTTCCAGAACTCCCAAGCGATGCAAGAGCTGGCGGCTAACCCCAACGTCGAGCTGCTGCCTTTCTCCACCGAGGTCATGGACGCAGCCCAGAACGCCTCGTTCGAGCTGTTCGACGAGCTGTCGGCGAGCGACGCGAGGTTCCGGGAGGTCTACGGCCAGTGGAGGACGTTCCGCGACTCGATCCACTCGTGGTTCGGGGTGGCGGAGCGCTCGTTCCTCGACTACGCCACCGCGCCGCCTAGCTGAGGCCGCTCACTCTCACGAGCCAGAGCACGGTTTGCGGGAAGAGCGCCACGATCACGAGCGCGGCTCCTTGCAGCGCCATGAATGGGAGCGCTCCCCGGTGGATGTCGGCGGTGGACACCTCGGGCGGCGCCACGGACTGGAGGTAGAAGAGCGAGAAGCCCACGGGCGGTGAGATGAAGGCGATGTTGAGGTTGATCGCCATCATCACGCTGAACCAGGTGAGGTCGACCCCCAGCGCCTGTGCCGCCGGCACGAAGAGGGGCAGCACGATGAAGCTGATCTCGAGGAACTCCAGGTTGATACCCAGCAGGAACACGACGATGTTCGCGACGATGATGAACCCCCAGAACCCGCCGGGGATGTCGGTGAGCAGGCTCGTGATGAGGTCCTGGCCGCCAAGACGGTCGAACACCAGCGCGAAGAAGGTCGACGCCAGCAGGATCTGGAGCACCAGGCCCGTGATCCTCACGGTTGATTGCGCGGCGTCGGAGAGCATCCTCCAGCTGAAGGTCCGGTTGAGCGCCGCCAGGATGCACGCCCCGATGGCGCCGACCGACCCGGCTTCCGTGGGGGTGGCGATGCCGAAGAAGATGCTCCCGAGCACCGCGAGGATAAGCAGGAGCGGGGGGACCACGGCGACGAGGGTCTCCTTGGCGAGCGCCATCCCTCGCAAGATGCGGGCCTCTGGTGGGAGCGCGGGGGCAACCCCGGGTCGGAGATAGGCGATGACCACCGCGTAGACGGCGTAGAGCACGGCCAGGATCACGCCAGGGATAAGCGCACCGGCGAACAGCTCCCCGACCGAGACGTCGGGCATCTGGCTGGAGATGATGATGAGCACCAGGCTTGGCGGGATCAGCTGCGCCAATGTTCCCGAGGCCGTGATCACCCCGGTCGCCAACCGGTGGTCGTAGCCGTAGCGCAACATCACCGGCAGCGAGAGCAGGCCCATGACGATCACGGTCGCGGCGACCACACCGGTCGCGGCCGCCAGGATGGTGCCGACCACGACGACCGCGAGCGCGAGCCCGCCCTTCAGCGGCCCCATCAGCAGGCCGATGGTCTCGAGCAGGCGCTGGGCCAGGCCGGACTTCTCGAACACCGCTCCCATAAACACGAAGAAGGGAATCGCCACCAGGACGAAGTTGCTCACCGCGTCCCCGAACCACCGGTTGAACAGCAGGTTCAGGTTCGCGCTGGAGAACACGTCGAGGGCGATCCCCAGCAGGCCGAACACGATGGCGGTGCCCGCGAACGAGAACGCGACCGGGTAGCCGGACAGCAGCAGCCCGAGGAACAGCACGAACATCACGATGGCGAGCCACTCCACCGCTTACTCGATCCGCAGCGGTGCGTCGTGCTCCTCGAGCTCGACCAGATCCTCACGGCCCCTTAGGACGACGGCGAGCTTCACCAGCTCGGCCAAGCCCTGGAGCAGCAGGAGCACCATCGCCGCGAGGATCAGCGTCTTGATCGGCGCCAGGGGAAGGCCACCCTCGGGAGTGGTTTCGCCGATGCGCCATGACCTCCGCACCGCCGGCAACGAGATGAGAATGCCGAGCAGCGCGAAGGGGAGTAGCCCGATCAGGTGACCGGCGAAGTCGATCCACGCCTTGCGCCGCGCTGGCTGGTCGGCGAACCAGAAGTCGACGCGCACGTTGATCTGGTGGCGCAGCACGTAGGGGAGGGCGAGCAGGAACAGCGTCCCAAACAGGTACCACTGCGCCTCGATGAGATCGTTCGTCGTGAGCCTGCGACCGATAGCCTCACCGACGTAGCGGAGCACCACGTTCGCGAACCCGACCACGATCAGGACGAGCACCAGGTACTGGGAGATCCCGCCGAGGAAGTCCGAAACCCGGTCCATGAGCCGCTGGTAGGCCATGGCACCCGCCATCACACCCCGCACCCTGGCTCCTTCCCCCTGACCGTAGCGTGAGAATACACCCAGGCGTTCACGATCCCGGGCCGGGCAGGATTCCCGCGAGGGTCTCGAGTGTCACCGCCTCGGGCGCGTCGAAGCCGTCGACGACCAGCGCGGCACCGTCGAAGTCCTGGCCAGCGGTGTAGTCGTTGGTGACCACGAGGCACCCGATCGCGGCCGAGCGGGCGGCGGCCAGGCCGTTCGCGGAGTCCTCGACGGCGACGACCTGGCCGGCAGGGGCCCCGAGCCGCTCCAGCGCCTCGACGTAGACGGCGGGATCGGGCTTGCGGTCCGGCACCTCAGTGCCGGTGAGAATCACCGTGAACCGGTCGAGGCCGAAGAGCCGCTTGAGCAATGGCTCGACCCAGGCTCTCGACCCTGTCGTCGCGACCGCAACGGGAACCTCCGCCTCGGCCAGCTCGTCGAGCAGCCGCGTGACGCCGGGCCTCGCGGGTACCTCACCCGCGTCGATGAGCTGGCGGAACAGCTCGGTCTTGCGGGCATGCAGGCTCGCGGCGAGGCTGCACGCCTGGTCCTGGGGATAGCCCTTGTCGAGGAGGTAGTGGGTGAGCCGGCGCTTGCCACCGGTGATCTCCAGCAGCCGCCCGTAGGTGGCCTCGTCCCAACGGTCGGGCAGCCCCCGCTCTTCGAACGCCACATTGAACGCCACGCGGTGCCCGTGACGCTCGCTGTCGACCATGGTGCCGTCGACGTCGAAGATCACGGCGGCGGGTAGGGTCATCGCCACCATGATGCCGCCATCCTGGCGGTATCTCCCTTGTGGCCAATAGCCGAAAGGCCGGCGGCTATGCCTGATCGGTCCCGCAGACCGTACGAGCGGCGGCCGCGAGTAGGACGACCGCGCCGAGGGCGAAGACCGCGTTGCCGATCAGGTCGACGGCACCCCGAGCTCCCTCGAGCGGCACTGTGGGGAATCCGTACCGTATTGATTTAGCGGGGGGTGGGGCGGGTCCTTGACTTGGAGTTACACGGCTGTGACTGTGTGGCTCGTGTGTATGGATGTGGCGTCAGGGACCGCAAGCCGGGGGGTCGACCCGCTGGTCGGGTTGTGCGTGAGGCAGGTCCGCCTGTCCGCGGGGCGTATCGCTGAGCTACAGGTCCAGGTCGAGGGGTTGCGGGCGCGGACGGTCGAGTTGGAGGCTGAGAACACGGGGTCGCGGGCCCGGGTCGGCGAGTTGGAGGGCAAGGTCGAGGCCGAGCGGCGGGCGGGCAAACGCCAGGCGGCGCCGTTCTCCAAAGGCAAGCCCAAGAGCGCTCCGGGGCGGCCGGGCCGCAAACCCGGCCAGGCGTACGACCGCAAGGCGCACCGCCCGATCCCTGACCACGTCGACGAGGTCGTGGCGGCGCCCGCCCCCGAGGTGTGCCCGGATTGCGGCGGAGATGTCAGCATCGAGGGTGTGGCCTGCCCGTACCCAGTACGTCGAGGGCATCCCCCCGGTCCTCACGCATGTGACCCGCTATGACATCGAGCAGGGCCGCTGCGCCGACTGCCACCACCGGGTGGTAGGCCGCGACGCCGGCCAAGTCTCCGATGCTACCGGCGCCGCCGCCGCCCAGATCGGCCCCCGCGCGCTCGCGCTGGCCGCGGTCCTCCACCACGAGCTGGGCATCCCCCACGCCAAAACCGCCAAGGTGTTGGCCCAGCTCGGCGGGCTATCGATCACCCCGGACGGGTTGTCCCAGGCGTTGGCCCGCGCCGCGCGCCGCGCCCAGGCGACCGACGACGCGCTCGTCGCCGGGATCCGCCACAGCCCGGTGGTGGCGCCGGACGAGACCGGCTGGCGGGTCAACGGGGCCAAGAAGTGGCTGTGGGTGTTCGCCGGCCAAGGCATCACGGTCTACCGGATCTTCGACAGCTGCGGCTACGACCACGCCGAACAGGTGCTCGGCGAAGACTTCTCCGGCGTGTTAGAGCGCGACGGCTGGGCGCCCTACCGCAAATTCGCCAAAGCGTCACATCAAACGTGCTACGCGCACCTGGCGCGACGTTGCCGCGAGATGATCGCCGACGCCGCCGAGGGCCACACCCACATCCCCGCCGCCGTCGCCAAGATCTTGCAAGACGCGCTGGTCCTACGCGCCGCCCGCGACGCCGGCCACCTCGACCCCCAGGCCCTAGCCCAACGCGTGGTCGACCTCAACGAGCGCGTCGACTTGCTGCTGGCGGGCGAGGTGGCCTGCTGCCAGCCTGACCGCAGGCTCGTCAAGCACCTGCGTAACGAGCGGGACGCGCTGTTCACGTTCCTCGCCCTCCCTGGGGTGGCGGCCACGAACTGGCGGGCCGAGCAGGGCATCCGCCCGATCGTGGTCAACCGCAAACAGTGGGGCGGCAACCGCACCCGCCAAGGCGCGGACACCACACAGGTGCTGGCCAGCCTGCTACGCAGCGCCCGCCAACAGCACCGCGACCCCGTCGAGGTACTCACCCCGCTGCTGACCAGCCCCACCCCGATCGTGGCCGGCCTGGTCATCCCCGGCCGGGACCCCACCAACCTAATCACACCCGCCCAACCCGGTCCGGCCCCGCCCCGCGCCGCGTAATGGCCCGGCCCCAACAGCGCCGACGCGCTCTGGACCGCCAGCCCGGCCGCTACCGGATGGTCATCACCCAGCGCCTCGACGACGACACCACCACGGTCGTGCTCGACGCTGAGGGCGACGCCTTCGTCGCCGTGATCGGCCATGCCCGCAACGGCAGACTCACCGGTCAACAAGGCCACGGCGGGACACCCGAACACGTCCACGACCTCGCCCACCTCATCGCCGACACCCTACTCAACCCACCCCACCAACCCCCCCCCGCTAAATCAATACTCCGTACCATGCATAGGTCAAC
>JBOGED010000500.1:0-4079 GCA_050743625.1 Egibacteraceae bacterium
TCACACAGCTAGAAAAGCTCGGGCACAAGGTCACATTGGAACCAGCCGCATGACGTTCTCACCAGCCAAACCCAAACCAACCCAAAACCCTCCCAACCCGCGCGCCTCAAGGCTATTTTCGTCTCACTCTGCACAGTGCAGGAAAATGCCGGCTAGCGCCGTCACCCGAGGAGCGAGATCCGGCAAACCGGGCGCGTGCGGCCTATTCTCATCTCAGTGCAGGATTACGCTGGCTGACGCCGCCGCTCTTAAGACAAAAATCTACCGCTCCGGCCAACAGGCCATCGCCGCGCTCATGGCCCTCGGACAAGCACAGGATCTGCGTGTCCAGCTGTCGTCAGACGACTTTCCCGTCTCTGCTGCCGACGCCAATGACCCGAAACTGCGCGACAACGATCAGCCCAACTGCGGCGCGGGGTTCGAGACCTGCTACGTCTCTCCCCGAGGGCAACTCTTGGGATGCGTAACCATTCCTCAAATCGACTTCGGAGATCTGCACACCAGGCCGTTCCTGGAAGTGTGGAATAGCCGACAAGCGGCAGCCTATCGCCACCGAGCTGCGGCCACCGACCAACGGCGTCTCTGTGATGCATTGTGTTCCCAGGTTGTCGACCCCGCCACGTCCCTCCCTCTCATGACGCTTTCGCCGTTGCCGCGTAGGCCGCGGTAGGGCTCGGAGAGCTTCAGATGCGCGACTGGCAAGAGGTGTCTACCCGATCGGTACTGGAGTCCTGCTGGCTGCGGGTCACCCAGCACAGCTTCATCGCTCCTGACGGCAGGCGCATCCCCGAGTACTACATCGTCGAGCGTCCGGACTCGGCGATCTGCGTCTGCCGAATCGGCGGCGACGCGCTACTCGTACGTCAGTACCGACCCGGCATCGCGAAAGACACCCTTTGTCATCCAGGAGGCCGGCTCGAGCCAGGTGACGACTCGCCCCTTCGCGGCGCCATGCGCGAGCTACTGGAGGAGACCGGCCTGTCGCCCCATACCGTGACCGCGATCGGCGCGTTCGCCCAGATCCCGCCGTCGAGACCGGCCGGGTCCACATCTTCCTCGTCGACTGCGATCACGACCCCGGCGCAGCCAAGAGCCCTCAGCCCGGCGAATATCTCACGACGGAACTTGTGCCCATCGCAGAACTCGACCACCTCGTCACGTCCGGGCAGATGGACTGTGTCGCCTGCGTGGCCGCCACCTACAAGCTGCTTCTCACGACAGCAGCCGCTCGGGCAGGCAACACCACGTGATCGTGCTCCTGCTCGTCGCGGTCGTCGCCGGGTCGGTCGGCCGGAGCCGCCATCACCACGATACGCATCCGCCGCACCAAAGCACGGGTTCGCCGATACCTCGACGGTCGCGCCGCCGCCCGAGTCCTCGACGTTACAACCCACCGCCAGAGGCGATGATGACGCAGCTCACCACGGGAGCTGTCGGCTGCGACGCAGTTACCTCAAGTTGCCGGCCGCTCCCGTGTTCACCGACTGGGACCAGGCGATCGCGGCGCTGCTGGCGCTGCCCGGCGAGGGGCCCCCGCTGCCCGTCGTGCTGGATGAGTTCCCATATCTCGTGGCCGCCGCTCCCAGTCTGCCGTCGCGCATCCAGCGGGCCCTTGACGGCGCCCGTGGCGAAGGTCCACGTGCCCGGCTCGTGCTGTGCGGATCGACGATGACCGTGATGGCCTCACTGCTCACCGGTCAAGCGCCGTTGCGGGGCCGAGCATCGACCGAGCTCAGCGTGGGCCCGTTCGGCTACCGCGACGCGGCTCGGTTCCTCGGGATCGACCGTGACCCCCAGCTTGCGCTCGCGGTTCACGCGGTGTGTGGAGGAGTTCCCGGTTATTACGGGGATCTGTTGGCCGGTGACGTCCCTGCCGGTGGCCACGACTTCGACGCCTGGATGGTACGAGGACCGCTGAGCACGACTCGGCCGCTGCTCTACGAGGCGCGCCACCTACTCGACGAGGAGCCTCGGCTGCGGGACAAGGCGGTCCTGCTCAGCGTGCTTGGGGCGATCGCGGACGGCGCCACCAGGACTGGAGCGATCGCCGGTCGGATCGGTCGTGATGCCGCTCGCGTCGCACACCCCTTGGCGACGCTGACCGACATGCGGCTCGTCACACGCAGCGACGATGCCATCCGCCGCGGGCGGCCGAGCTGGCGCATCGCGGACCCGCTGTTGCGGCTCTACACATCGGTGATGCGCCGAGATTGGGCTCGACTGGAGCAGGGCAAGGCGGAGCAGGTCTGGCGTGACGCGCAGCCAACTTGGCGAGCGCGGTCCTTGGGCCCCATGTCGAGGAGCTCTCCCGAGAGTGGGTTGCCGAGCGTGGTTCGGAGCTTACCCCCACCGGCCTATCCCGGGTCGGCACGACGGTGGTGCCCGACGATTCCCTACGCGCCGGTCATGAGGTGGATATCGTCGGCATCGCACCGCCTGGCACAGGGGAGCGGGTGGTGTTGCTCGGCGAGGTGAAGCATCGGCGCGAGACGGCGGGCATCGATCAGCTCGAGCGTCTCCGCCACGTCCACCACCTACTGAAACAGCGAGGCGTGGCAGGAGACGAGCTGGTGTACGTGCTGGTTTCGACCGCAGGTTTCTCCGCCGAGCTGAGGGCCGCACAAGCCACCAGCCGAGTCGTGCTAGCCACCGCGACCGAGTTGTACGACGACCCCCCGGCGGGTTGACCCAATGTGGCCAATGCCGAAGGGCTCGCAGTGCGTCGCCGTGGAGAGCATGGACTTAGGGCTGCCCGGCCGCGCGGGGTTGGCCGATCCGGACCGGCCGCTCGGTTCGTTCCTGTTCGTCTCAACAGCCGAGCGCCCAGTTGAGCGCTCGGCAGACCTCCTGCATCCGCTCGTAGGGCAATACGGTGACCTGTTGGACAAGCAGCGCCTTCCACACATCATTGAGGTTGTCGAGACTGACGGCGCACTGCGCGGGCATGCCGTCTGTCTCATCGAGCGCCACCTCGGTAGGAACGCCTCGGACCTGGCGCGAGATCGACGCGACCGTCACCCGCTTGAGCACAGGGATCGCCGCGTCGCGGGTCAACACGAGGACCGGCCGGCGGCCCCACTCCGGGTGCTCCACGAAGTAGACGTCGCCGCGCTTCACCACGGGTCGAACCCAGCCGCGCGCTCTTCTGCGTCGAGTTGGCGGAGCGCATCCACCGTGAGCGCCGTCACCATGCCGGCGAGATCACCCCACTCATCGACGTCGTACTCGCCGCCTTGCGGCATCCGCGTATACCCCTCGACGATCTGGCGATCGATCTCGCGCTCTCGATCCTCGCTGAGGAAGGCTTCGATCGCCTCACGGATCATCTGAGACCTCGACACGCCCTCCTTGGCGGCCCGACGGTCGAGGAGGGCGACGAGCTCGTCGTTCAGTTGCACCATGGTTTGCGTTCGCGACATAGCCCTATGATAGCCCTACGATGATCCAGCCTCCAGGTTGTCCGCCTGTGTAAGCAGCAAGCCGGGGTCGATGCCCAGGGCTCGCAGCACCTCGCCATGGAGAAGAGGATCGACGCGCTTGGGGAGGTCGCGCTCGGCTTGCTCGGCGAGGGAGAGCTCGCCTCGATCGAGGAACATCTCGACGAGTTGGCTACGCTCGATCTCCATGGGGTAAGGGCTACCCGGCCCTGGCGAGCACCAACCGGCCGGAGCTGGTCGCGGCGGCTTGGAGGGAGCGGAAGAGCAGGGTGGCTGACCGGCAAAGCATGAGCCAAGCGATCTCGGGCTGCTCATGCCTTCTCATGTCTCCACGATGCTCACTGCGGCTGCGGCCTTGACGCTGACCGGCGTCCAGAGGTCGACTCCCACCTCGGGAGTCTCTATCGAGACGATCAGTGCGTAACGGACACCTTGATCGCTCCGATCTCGCGCGGGAAGCTCCTTCCACCAGCCGGAGACGGGGAAGACCGCAACGACCCCGCGTGCCGCGAGGTCCGCCGCCGTGCCACGCCAGACGTCCTGATGCAGCGACCCTCGCGAACGCACGATAGGTCCGAGCAGCCACTGATCTAAGTCCAATGCCACCAACTTAGGCGGGGTCCATCGCGTGTGTGGCGTCCG
>JBOGED010000501.1:0-1611 GCA_050743625.1 Egibacteraceae bacterium
CGCTGTCCCCGACTAGACGCGCAACTCCCCGACCGGTCAGCGGCTTTCGAGTACGCGCCAGGACCGCCAAAACTCGACCACGAGCGCCGGGCGACATCATGAGTACTGGCTCAGCGAGGCTCATAAGGAACTCCATGGGCGCTTTCTTGCCCGTATGGGCATACTACTGCCCGCCTGGAACGGTTGGACGCGAGTGAACGGGCGATGAACGCAAACGCCAGTGGCGGTGACAAGAGCCTGCCCGTGAGGTGCCGGGGAGGTAAGGAACCCCTCATGAGCGTCTCATCGTCGTCTCACGGTCCGTGCTTACCTTGCGACAGTGAAGGAACTCATCGCAATGAGCACGACGGGAGATTTGCTCATGGCCATGCCCCTCGACAGCGAGCGGCTCGCTCGCGTCAAGACCGCGTACACCACTCGCCACGTCCGTCCGGAGAGCTTCGTGGCGCTGACCGGCACCGACCGCCACCCCCGCCCCGGGGACCTCGTGCTCGCTCGCGTCGGAAGGATCGGGCAGCATCAGCGGATCGAGCGGCCCGACGGCCGCAAGGCCTGCATGTTCCCGGGCGACGAGATCCTCGTGTGCTACGGGGCCCGTTACGCCCCCGACCAGTTCGAGGCCGAGGTGCCGGCCGACCTGGGACCCTGCCACCTCGTCGCCGCTGGCGGCGTAGCTGGCAGGGTCGTGTCCTGGCATGTCGACATGGACCAGCCGACCGAGATCGAGCCCCTCGGGCTGGCCGCCAACGCCGAGGGCGTGCCGCTCAACCTGCGGGACTGGCGGCTGCCGGTGCCTGCCGCGCGGCACTCCGGGAGGAGGCCGCGCACGATCGCGGTCGTCGGCGCCGCCATGAACGCGGGGAAGACCACGGCGGCCGCGGGGATCGTGCGCGGGCTCGTGCGGGCGGGGCACTCTGTGGGGGCGGCAAAGGTCACCGGGACCGGCGCCGGCGGCGACCCGTGGCTCCTGACCGACGCTGGCGCGCAGCCGGTGCTCGACTTCACCCACGCGGGGTGGGCAACCACCTACCGCTGCAACAGGCTCGAGGTCGAGGGGATCCTACGCACGCTGACCGGTCACCTGGCCGCCGCGGACGTCGACGTCATCGTGCTCGAGGTCGCGGACGGCGTGTTCCAAGCCGAGACCGCGGCGCTGCTGGCGTCGCCGGTGTTCGCCCGCCTGGTGGACGGTGTGGTGTTCGCCGCGGGCGACGCGCTCGGGGCGGTCGCGGGAGTCACCAGGATGCGGCAGCTCAGCCTGCCCGTGATCGCCGCGTCCGGTTTGCTGACCGCCTCCCCGCTGGCCGTGCGTGAGGCCCGCGCAAGCATCGACGTCCCGGTGCTCACCTTCGAGGAGCTCTGTGGCTTCGCGCCGTCGGAGGCGGTGCGGGTCCTCCTCGACCGGCACGCCCGCCCGCGCCTGGTGCGGAGCGCGTAGCGCCATGGAATCACGACTGCCCAAGATCGCCGGCGAGGGCCGCTGGCGCCTGCTCGCCCTGCTCGTCGCGAACGGGCTCGGCCAGGCCGGCGCCGCCGTCGTCGCCGCGTTGATGGTCGAGCGGGCGTTCGGCCTGCTCGGCGCCCCCGTCACACCTCGCGCCGTGCTAGGTG
>JBOGED010000502.1:0-10672 GCA_050743625.1 Egibacteraceae bacterium
CACACAACGAACGAGACGCGTGGGAATCGCCGCGTCAGGCCATCGCCTCTGCCGGGGCCGGGCGCTCGTCCTCGAACTGGGTCTGGTACAGCTCGGCGTACCGGCCACCGGCCATGAGCAGCTCGGCGTGAGTGCCGCGCTCGACCACACGACCTTGCTCGATGACGAGGATGGCGTCGGCGTCCCTGACGGTGGAGAGACGGTGGGCGATGACGATGGCGGTCCGGCCCGCCAGGGCGCCGGCCAACGCCGCTTGGACGTCCGCCTCGGAGGTCGAGTCGAGGTGAGCGGTGGCCTCGTCAAGGACGACGACCCGCGGTCGGGCCAGCAGGAGGCGGGCGATGGTCAGCCGCTGGCGCTCCCCACCGGAGAACCGGTAGCCGCGCTCGCCGACCACGGTGTCCAGGCCGTCGGGCAGTGACTCGACCAGGTTGGCGAGGCGCGCGTTGCGCAGCGCGTCCCACAGGTCCGAGTCGGTGGCGTCGGGTCGGGCGTAACGCAAGTTTTCGCGGACCGTGTCGTGGAACAGGTGGCCGTCCTGGGTGACCATCCCCAACGTGTCGCGGATGGAGTCGAAGGACAGGTCCCGCACGTCGATACCGGACAGCCGCACGGCGCCACTGTCGACGTCGTAGAGGCGCGGTGCCAGCGACGCGATGGTGGACTTCCCGCCGCCTGAGGAGCCGACGAGGGCGACCAGCTGCCCCGGTTCGACCCGGAAGGACACGCCGTGCAAGACCTCCGTCCCACCTCGCGTGTCCAGCGTGGCGACCTCCTCGAGGGAGGCGAGGGACACGCTCTCCGCGGACGGGTACGCGAACCGTACGCCGTCGAACTCCACCGAGACCGGTCCGTCCGGCACCCCGGCGGCGCCTGGCTTCTCGGTGATCAAGGGCGGCAGGTCGAGGACCTCGAAGACCCGCTCGAAGCTGACTAGTGCCGTCATGGCGTCGACCCGCGCGCTGGCGAGCGCGGTCAAGGGCGCGTAGAGCTGAGTGAGCAGCAAGGCAAGCGTGACGACGGTGCCCGGGTCGAGCCGACCCCGTATGGCCATGTAGCCCCCGAGGCCATAGACCAAGGCCAGGGCGAGGGCCGACACCGACGCGAGGGCGGTCAGGAACACATGCTGGCCCATGGCGGTACGCACGCCGATCTCGGCGACCCGCTCCGCCCGTTTCCCGAACTCCGCCTCCTCGCGGGCCGGCCGGCCGAACAGCTTTACCAGCGTCGCGCCGGGCGCGGAGAAGCGCTCGGTCATCTGGGTGGTCATCGCCGAGTTGTGATCGGCCGCCTCTCGCTCCAGGTGGGCCAGCCGGCCGCCGATCTTTCGCGCCGGCAGCACGAAGAGCGGGAGCAGGACGAGCGCCAGCACGGTGATCTCCCAGGAGCGCACCAGCATCACGGCCAGCGTGAGGATGAGCGTGATGAGGTTGCTCACGATACCGGACAGGGTCCAGGTGAAGGCTCGCTGCGCGCCGATCACGTCGTTGTTCAGCCGGCTGACCAACGCTCCGGTCCGGGTGCGGGTGAAGAACGCCACCGGCATCCGCTGCACGTGACCGAACACGGCGCGACGCAGGTCGAGGATCAGTCCTTCGCCGATCTTGGACGACTGCCAGCGCTCGGCTACCCCGACCACGGCGTCGAGGACGGCGATGAGCGCGATCAGGACAGCCAGCCCGACGACCCGGCCCTCGCTCCGACCCCCCACGATCTCATCGACTACCCGACCGGCGAGCACCGGCGTGGCGACGGTCAGGAGCGCGGCCACCACACTCAACGCGAGAAACGCGACGAGTGCCCGCCGGTGAGGTCGAGCGAAGGCGCCGATACGTCGCAGGGTGGCCCGACTGAACGCCCGCTGCGGCTGGTCACCCTGCATGGCGCTCTCAAGCGCCATCCAATGACTGAAGTTCATCTCCATGCCATGAGAATCGCACCTCAACCTCGCTTGAGGTCAAGGGCCAAGGAGCGTCGGCGAGCTGGGACGAGTGCCCGCACGCGAGCGTTCACTTGGCTGTCATCGGGGCGTCGGATCTCGCCGGTACTCCGGGCGCATGGTGACTCGCCGCGGGTTTCTCGAGCAGACCGGAGCCGCTGCCCTTGTGCTGGGCATGCCCGCCCTCAGGCGGGCCGAGCGGCCGAGGATCACCGACGGTGTCCAGAGCGGGGACGTGACCGCGCGCTCGGCGGTGGTCTGGGCTCGCGCGGACCGTATGGCGCGGATGCTGGTCGAGACCGCGCCGACCGAGTCGTTCGCCACCGCCCGGATGCATCCCGGCCCGTTCGCGACAGCGGAGACCGACTTCACCGCGAAGCTGGATCTCGCCGGCCTTCCCCCGGGCCAGGACGTGTACTACCGCGTCTCGTTCTCCGACGGCGGTGTGCGCGGCGAGCCCGTCGTCGGGCACCTCCGCACGGCGCCCGCGGGCCGGCAGGATGTCCGCTTCGTGTGGTCCGGTGATACCTGCGGCCAGGGCTGGGGTATCAACCCTGACTTCGGTGGCCTGCGCATGTACGAGACGATGCGAGCGGCCGACCCGGATTTCCTGCTGCACTCCGGCGATACGGTCTACGCGGACGGGCCGCTCGAGGAGCGGGTGGACCTGGAGGGCGGCGGCATGTGGCGGAACATCGTGACGCCCGCCAAGGCAAAGGTCGCGGAGACGCTCGACGAGTTCCGCGGCCAGTACCGGTATAGCTTGATGGACGAGCACGTCCGCCGGTTCAACGCGCAGGTGCCCGTGCTCGCGCAGTGGGACGACCACGAGACCACGAACAACTGGTGGCCAGGCGAGATCCTGGACGACGACCGGTACACCGTCCGTGACGTCGACATGCTGGCCGCGCGAGGACGCCAAGCCTTCTTCGAGTACATGCCACTGCGCGGCCAGTCGCGCGTCAACCGGGTCGTCGCCTACGGACCGTCGCTGGACGTGATCTTCCTCGACATGCGGACGAATCGGGGCCCGAACAGCGCGAATGACCAGGCGTCCGGCAGCCCGATCTTGGGGGCGGCCCAGCTTGCCTGGGTGAAGCGCGAGCTGGAGCGTTCGACCGCGACCTGGAAGGTGATCGCCGCGGATATTCCGATCGGTCTCGTCGTGCGAGACGGCGACGCGGCGTTCGAGGGTGTGGCGAACGCCCAGGGCGGCCCGCCGCTCGGCCGGGAGCGTGAGCTGGCGGACCTGCTCGCCCATATCCAGCGGCAGCGCATCGCCAACCTCGTATGGCTCACCGCCGACGTCCACTACACCGCCGCGCACCGGTACGACCCCAGCCGAGCGGCGTTCAGCGACTTCGACCCGTTCTGGGAGTTCGTCTCGGGGCCGATCCACGCCGGCACCGGCGACGTCAACGAGCTCGACCCCACCTTCGGCCCCGAGGTCGTGTTCGCGAAAGCCTCCGACGTCGCCGGCGCCAGCCCCGCCGACGGCCTCCAGTTCTTCGGCGAGGTCGCGATCGCGGGCGACACGGAGGTGATGACCGTCCGCCTCCGAGACCTGGCCGGCACCGTCCTCCACGAGACCACCCTGGACCCGTCGCGCTTGGACGACCGTGATGGAGGCGAGCGCCGGTGTGTCGACTGAGGTCCGGAATCCGGACTTGAGCCGACACGGTGGAGGCTCTATCGACCGCGTGTCGAGCATCTCCGGGCGGATGCCCGGCCGTGGCACGGCCGCATATCGCTGCTCGAAGGCGGGCATCGACATGCTCGTGAAGGTCGCCGCCATCGAGCTCGGCGCCCACGGCGTCCGGGTTAACGCCGTCGCGCCGGGTATCACCGAGACCACGATGAACGCCGAGTTCCGCGCCGTCCCCGGCATGGTGGACCGGATGAGCAGCCGTACACCCCTGAGTGGCATCGCCGCTCCGGCGACGATCGCCGACGTCGTGGTCGGGCTCCTGCGCATGGACTGGGTCACCGGCCACACCCTCGCCGCCGACGGCGGCCTCAGCCTGTACCGCGCGCTCGATCAAGGAGATGGATGAGCGCGACAGCCATCGTCGTTCCCGTCCCGGAGGCCGAGCCGGTCGTCCAGAGGTGGCGCCAGCGCTGCACGGACGACGGCGCCGAGGGTATGCCGGCCCACATCACCTTGCTGTACCCGTTCGCGGATCCGGGTGTCGTCATCCCTGAGAGAGTCGGTGCCGTTCTCAGAAGGTTCGGGCCGGTGAAGCTCACGCTGACCTCGGCGGCACGCTTCGCTGGCACCAGCACGGTGCTTTTCCTTGAGCCCGTGCCAGACGCTGCCTTCCGAGCGATGACCGCCGCGCTCACCGGCGCCTTCCCCCAGTACCAACCCTACGGTGGCGCATTCGACGACGTGGTTCCGCATCTCACCGTCGCCGCCAGCGCTGACGAGGACGTGCTCGCTCGGATCGAACGCGACGTCACGCGCGCTCTCCCGATCCACGCCCGAGCCACCCAAGTGTGGCTGATGGAACACCGAGACAGCCGGTGGCGCATACACACCCGGTTTCCGCTCGGTCACCGCTTCGCCGTCCCGAACTCCGACTTTGGGGTGTATGCGCACAAAAATCGGAGTTCGGGGTCGTGAGATCCATAGGGTTGACCAGTCCTCCTGGCGCAGGAGTTCGACGCCGACCCGTTCCTGCTGCCCACACTCCGCGGCCGGGACCAGCCGGCATTGTTTGCCGGGCTCCGCGCCGCCCGTAGCCGAGGACGCCGACGAGCAACCGATCCGATGGACCAGCTGATCGCCCAGGAGCTTTCACCGCCCGCGGCGATCTCGCCGCGGTCACTGTCAGGAGCGCCGCCGGCCGAGGGCGCCGAGTTCCTCGGAGCGGATTTTGGCGGCCTCGATGGCGTTGATGAAGGCGGCGCGGACGCGTTCTTGCTCCAGGACGCGGATGGCGGCGATCGTGGTGCCGCCGGGTGAGGTGACGGACTCGCGGATCTCGACGGGGTGGCGGCCGGTGTCGCGGAGCATCTTCGCGGTGCCGACCATGGTCTGCACGATCAGCTCGGTGGCGATTTCACGAGACAGGCCCAGCAGGATGCCGGCGTCGATCATCGACTCGGCGATGAGCGCGAAGTAGGCGGGGCCGGAGCCGGACAGCGCGGTGACGGCGTCGAGGTGCTCCTCGGCGAGGTGCACGACCCGGCCGACGTGCCCGAGCAGGCGCTCCGCGATCGCGAGATGCTCCGGCCCGGCGAAACGGCCCGGCGCGACCGCGCTCATCGCCTCATCGACCTGAACGGGCACGTTGGACATCACGCGCACGACGGCGATGTCGGTGGCCAGCGCGTCCTCGATCACCGCGGTCGGTACCCCGGCGACGACGCTGATCACCATCTGGCCAGCGCGCACCTTTGGTGCGATCTGCTCCAGCAGAGCGCTCAGGCTCTGCGGCTTCGGGGCGAGCACCAGCACGTCGACCTCGCTCGCGGCCGCCGGTGAGTCAGTGTCCGCATGGATGCCGTAGGTCCGCGTGAGCAGGCTGGCACGTGACGGCGTCCGGACGGTGCACCGCACCTGATCGGGGGTAGCCCAGCCCGAGCGCAGAAGGCCCGAAAGCAGCGCTTCCCCCATGCGCCCAGCCCCGAGGATCGCAAGAGTTCCCTCCATAGGAGACCGATGCTAACGGTCCGCACGGAACGTCCCATGGATGCGGCTGCGGTCCTGCGGCCGTGCCCTCCGCGGGCTCGGTTGTGGATAGTCGGGTGTGCGTCTTCTTCGTCAGCGAACCAGAGCAGTGCGACCAGGTTGGGGCGTGCTGTCCAGTGACGAGGTGGAGTGCAGCGTTTCCATCGATTAGCTCGGCCGCGGCATACGAGGGAGGTCCGCTCGTCCTACCTTCCTCGAAGAGCCCGCAGGAAGAATGCGAGGTTGGCGGGGCGCTCGGCGAGGCGGCGCATGAGGTACGGGTACCACTGCTCACCGAACGGCACGTAGACGCGGACGCGATAGCCGTCACGGACCAGCTGGTCCTGCAGCGGGGTACGGACGCCGTGGAGCATCTGGAACTCGAACGCGTCGCGGGGGACGCCGAGATGGGTGGCGAGCTGCCTCACGTTGTCGATCTGCACGTGGTCGTGGGTGGCGATACGCGGGTAGGCGCCCTCGCGCAGGAGGAGATCGGCGCACACGGCGTAGTTGACGTCGACCTCGGCCTTGGTCGGGAACGCGACGGCGGGCGGCTCGGCGTAGGCGCCCTTGCACAGGCGGGCGCTCGCGCGGGCGGCATTCAGGCGGCCGAGATCGTCCCGCGTCCGACGCAGGTAGGCCTGGACCGCGCAGCCGATCTCGCGGTGGCCGGCGGCCCTCAGGTCCTCCACGAGCCCGATCGTCGCCTCGGTGACGTCACTGCCCTCCATGTCGAGGGTCACGTGGGCGCCCGCTTGCTCGGCGGCGGCGACGATCCCGGCGATGAGGTCCCGCGCGAGGCCGGAATCGACGTGCAGCCCCATCTGCGTCGGCTTCACCGAGACGCCACAATCGAGCCGCTCGCCGGCGATCCGCGCGAGGGCCTCGCGGTACACGCGCGCCGCGGCGCGGGCCTCGCTGGCGGTCGCGACGCTCTCGCCGAGGTAGTCGAGGGTGGACGACTTCCCTCGCCCGCCCAGGGCAATCGCCGCGGAGATCCCCTCCTCCAGCGTGTCACCGGCCACGAACCGCAACGCGAGCCGGCGTGGCAACGCCCAACCCGTCACCGCCCGCTTGGCCAGCGCGCTCTCAGAGGCGTGGAGCAGCGCGGTCCGGAGCACCTACGCCTCGACCGTCGCCCCGAGGATCCCGCGGAGGTGGGCGAGGCTGGACGCCTGCGCCTCGTCGCCCGGGTGTCCCGGCGCGTCGAAGGTGGCCGTGGCGGTTGCGGCGACCGTCACGGCGATGTCCCGATTGCGAAGGTCCGCTGTCGTGTGGAGGACGCAGATATCGGTACAGACTCCGCAGATACGGATACGGCCAATGCCGTGGCGGTGCAGCAAACCCTCCAGCTCGGTCTCGAACATCGCCGAGTACCGGCGTTTCACGACCTTGTGCACCCGCTCGTGGACGAGGTATGGCTCCAGCTCGCCGACCAGGTCCGCCTCGGCGGTCCCTCGCAGGCAGTGGACCGGGAAGATCTCGAACTCGCGGTCGCCTACCTCGTGCGTGTCGGCCGTGAAGATCACGTGCTCGCCCCGCTCGAGCGCCGCCTCGACCTCCGCGATCACCGCCGGTAGCACGGCGAGGCAGCGGTCGCTGGCCAGCGCGCCCTCGCGGAGGAACCCGTTCTGCATGTCGACGACGATCAGGGCCTTCGCTGCCATGACGTTACTGTAAGTCACGGGTGATGGGATTTACAGGCGCGCCGACCCGCCGGCGCCAGTCCTGCTCCCGATCGATGTAGGAGGCGAAGCCGATCCGCAGGGCGGCGTTGAACGTCTCGTCCGCGGTGTACAGGAGGGCGCCGATCAGCCGGTCCAGCTCGTCGGCGGTCACGGCGTGAACCGGCACGACAGCGACGAGGAGCACGTCGCCCGCGTCGCTCAGGGCGAACCGGAACAGGTAGCTCCGGAGGTTGCGCCGGAGCAGGTAGGCGTAGACGGCACCTGGATTCTCGTCCGGCGCGCGCATGAACAGCGATTCGATCACCAACGTGTGGGCACCGAGCAACAGGTGCGCGGGGATCGTGCGCTTCCGCTCACCGCGGAGCGCCACGAACCAACCGCCGTCGCCGACGCGCTCTGCCTGCAGGTCTGGTTGCGCGTCCAGCCAAGCCTGGATGATCTCCGCTGCCGGAGGCGTTACGCGCCCTGGCATCCGCTGGCCTGTCCGACGCAGGCGGCACGGCGGCGGCAGAGCACCCGCCGGTAGACCTGGAGGCTCGCCTCCGCGGTGCGCTCCCAGGTGAAGCGCCCCGCGCGGCGGCGCCCAGCCTCGCTGGCCGCGGCGCGGGCACGAGCATCGCAGAGGTACGGCAGCAGCGCGGCCGCGTAGGCCGCCGGATCGTGCCCCTCGACGACGACTCCACCCCCGTCATCGCCGATCACATGCACGAGCCCACCAACCGCGGCGGCGACGACCGGCGTCCCGCAGGCTTGGGCTTCCAACGCGACGAGCCCGAAGCTCTCGGAGTGACTCGGCACGATGACCGCGTCCGCCGCACGGTAGAGGGCGGCCAGCTCGTGCTGAGGGCGCGGGCGAAGCAGCGCGACGCGGTCGGCCACCCCCAGCTCAGCGGCGAGGTGGCGCAGGCTGGCGGGGTCCGTGCCCTCATGACCGTTGCCGCTCGCTCCGCCCACGATCACGAGGCGGGTCGGGATGCCGTCGTCAGGTACAAGCCGGTCGAGCGCCGCGAGCGTGCGGATCGCGATGTCGGGTCCCTTAAGCGGCTGGAGGCGCCCGGCGAACAGGACGATGCGACCGCCACCCAGATCCTGCCGCGCGGCGTGACGGTCGGCGGAGGGCCGGAACACGGACAGGTCGACGCCAGGCGCGACGACATGTACCTGGCCGGGGCGGGATGGGTACCGCTCACGCAGCAGGCTCGCCTCTAGCGGCGTCGGCGCGATGATCGCGTCCGCGGCGCCGACGATGCGGTCCTCGGCCACGAGCCGCAGGGTCGGCTCCGGCACGTCGCCAGGCGCCAGCGCCGCGTTCTTCGCGCGGGCCAGCGTGTGGAACGTCTGCACCAAGGGCAGATCCAGCCGCCGGCTGGCCTGCCGACCCACCCAGCCGCTCATCCAGTAGTGCCCGTGCAGCAGCTCGAGGTCGCGGATGGCGGGGTGCGCGGCGAGGCCGAGGTAGAAGGCACAGAGATGCGAGGCGAGGTCGCCCTTGCGTACCCCCGGCGGTCCCGCCTCGACATGATGGACCGCAAGCCCGTCGTCCAGCCGCATGGTCGGCGGAAGGTCTCGCCCTGATGCCCGCGTGAAGATGTCGACCGCCGTCCCGAGCGCCACCAAGCGACGGGCGACCTGCACGAGGTACACGTTCATGCCCCCGCTGTCACCAGTC
Organism: Egibacteraceae bacterium; assembly: GCA_050743625.1. GTDB lineage: Bacteria > Actinomycetota > Nitriliruptoria > Euzebyales > Egibacteraceae > JBOGED01. The sequence goes on from JBOGED010000502.1 coordinate 8,970, forward strand.
CCGGGCTGCTCCAAGGGCGACGTATGGACCGAGAGCAACCCGATCCGCCGTGGCCCGGCACCGGGACCCGCCCGATCGGAGGGACGCTGATCTTCGCATGCTGGAGAAAGCTCCACGCCTAGCCCTTTCGTACAGCCCCGAATGCCTGCTCGCGCGGACCAATGCTAGCGGGGCATGACCCCCGTTCCCCGAACAGGGATTTCGGGGCGTATCTGCCCCTAAATCTCTGTTCGGGGGCTAGAGCCTTCGCGTTCGGCGCGGGTGTGAGCCGTCAGGAGCTGGAACGAGCGGTAGACCTCGATCAGCGCGGCGCGCTGGCGCTCGGTGATCGTGGGGTCGGAGCGGATCGCGGTCTCGAGGTCGCTGGAGCGCTCCTCGAGGATGCCCGCCTTGATATAAAGTGTCTCCGCGCTGATCCGCAGGGCCCGGGCGATCGCCTGGAGGATCTCGGCCGACGGTTTGCGCAGGCCGCGCTCGATCTGTGACAGGTACGGGTTCGACACGCCAGCCTGAGCGGCGAGATTGCGGAGCGAGAGCTGCGCGGTCTTGCGCTGCTCGCGGATGAACGCGCCGAGGTCACGCAATCGGCTTGTACCTGTCGTGGTCACGAGTGGTCCCTCTCCTTTATGTCTTTATGTCGCGAGTTTCGAATCGGCCGGATCGTCGTCGAAGACCGCGCGGACCATCGCGACCACCGACGGCTCGGGCTCGACCGCCCCGTGCGGAACACCCCCACCGAGCACGGCCGGGCGGAGCAGGCTTCGACGGACCTGGCCGCCGAGCGCTTTGAGCGTGGCCCCCACGACCGGCCCGGTGGCCCGGTGCCGCCCATCCTCGATCTTCACCGCCAGCCCCAACGGTCCGTGCCACTCGTGGTAAAAGCCCACGGCGAGCACGGCCTCGGCGCCGACCTTCGCGACGACACGGTGGTCACCGAGCATCAGTGTCGTATCCGTCCGGCCCGGTCCACCCACCAGGTGAGGCCGGGCGAGCATCGCGTCTCTGACCCGGCGGTACGGCTCGTCGCCTCTCACCAAGCGCGCGAACGCCGTGGCTAGGCTTCCCAGGGGGAGGATCCACGCGGGCGCGCCACAGCCATCTACACCGGGCCCCCGCAGCTTGGTCGACGTCGCCTCGGCTAACCGCGCCCGCGCCGCTCGTTGGACGGGAGCGTCGGGGTGCAGATACTCGGCAAGATCCGCACCCGCCGCCTTTGTCGCAAGCAGGAAGCCCGCGTGCTTGCCGGAGCAGTTGTGAGAGAGCACGGTGGGAGCGCGCTGGTCAAGGAGGGTGGCCAGGTCCCGCGGGAGGACCGCCGGGCAGCGCAGCGCCTCCTCGTCCAGATCGGCGCGCGCGAGGATCTGCGCCACCTCGACCTGGTGCAGCGTGCTCCCGGTGTGCGAGGCGCAGGCGATCGCGACACCGTCGGAATCCAACGTCACTCCTGCGCTGTCCAGCAGGTCGAGGCTTCCCAACGCCTGGAACGGCTTGATCGCCGACCGGGCGTAGACCAGGCATTCGGGGTCGCCCAGACCGGTCACGACGGCGCCGCTGGCGTCGGTGATGACGAGATGCCCTCGATGTACCGCCTCCACCACCTCGTCACGCACGACCCGAGCGAGCACCGGAGGCGCCCGACGATCAGGTGAAAGCATACGTGCAACCTAGTGGAGGCTCGGCTCATTCGAAGGGTTGTGTGGCGG
>JBOGED010000503.1:0-4122 GCA_050743625.1 Egibacteraceae bacterium
GATCTGCTGCGTCGTCGAAGGTGCCATGCCCTGATCTGTTGGCTCTTCGCCTTCTTCGCGTTGGCGCTCATGGCGGGTGAGAAGTTCACGAAGAACCCTCGTTTGCCTTTGGCCTGGCGACCCCGGAAGGTGTAGCCCAAGAAGTCGAAGCTGGTGTGCTCGGCCTCGTGCGGGCGGTTCGCGTCTTTGCAGTACACGATCTTCGTCTTGTCGGGGTGCAGTTCGAGTCCGAGGGACCCAAGCCGCTCAGCGAGATCTGCCAACAGGTGTCGGGCCTGTTGGTCGGTGTCGCAGTGGATGACCGCGTCATCCGCGTAGCGTTCGAACGGGCAGCCCGGATACTGCCGGGACAACCACCGGTCGAACGCGTAGTGCATGAACAGGTTGGCCAACACCGGCGAGACCGGCGACCCTTGCGGGGTCCCCATCTGCCGTTCACGCAGTGTCCCGTCTGGCATCTGTATCGGGGCTCGCAGCCACCGATCGATGTACAACAGCACCCAACGTTCATCGGTGTGATGCGCGACCGCTTTGACCATCAGATCCCACGGCACGCTGTCGAAGAACGCCCGGATGTCGAGATCGATCACCCAGTCCTGTCTCCAACAACGCCGACGCGTCACCGCCAACGCATCATGGGCGCTGCGCCCACGACGGTAGCCGTAACTGTCGGGATGGAAGACCGGCTCCAACCGGTCTTCCAGCAGCATCGCGACCGCGGTCTGGGCCACCCGGTCCACCACATTGGGCACACCAAGCGTCCTGACCCCAACCCCGTGATCTTTCGGTATCTCCACGGCCCGCACCGCACCAGGCATGTAGCTGCCAGCACTCATCCGGTTCCACAGCTTGTACAAGTTGTTCCTTGCGTCGCTGTCGAACTCGGCGATGCTGACCGCGTCCACACCCGGCGCACCAGCGTTGACCCGGACCTTCTCCCACGCCTGGAAGACCAGGCGCTTCGGTATCTCAAACGACTTCACCTTCGGCTTCGGTTCGCTCGCCGGTTCCTCCCCCGCAGGGTTGACCCTCAAGTCCACCTGACCTGCCCGGCCCCTTGGCTCCAACCCCATTACAGGGCCTTCATCGCTACTACAAGCCGGTCCGCCCCTGTGCTGCGCATCGGTACTCTGCCCCTGCCGGTTTCTGCCGGTCGGGGTCCTCCCTTCAACGACCAGCAGGCTGTCACCCACCAGCCGACAACATCGCAACGACAGGTTCTCCTGTTCCACACCAGCGCCCACGACGAACTCACGCCACCTTTACACCGGGCATCACCGAGGCCACACGCAGGCCGCTCCCCAGCTACCGACACACACCAGGCGCGTCGTTGTCCCAGGGCCACAAGCCAGCCCCAGTTTCGATGCCATCGTTGTTTTTGTCGATGCGTCATCAGTGGTTCACTCACGTTCGTCTTCTCGTCGCACACCTGACCCGCTGTCAGCGGGCCGTCTCCGCAGTCGCTTCCCACCCCGGCTCTTAACCGACATGACACTGCGGCGGTTTGGGCTCTCCGCCTGCACGGCGAACCCGAAGGGCCAAACCTTCATCACTGGCACAGCACGGTTCGATTCCAACGATCCTCTACATCGTCATCACGTTCCTTTCAGGACACACGCTTGCGATTAAACCTCAGCTGGCTTCGCGGGTGGCCTCGTTGAGGATGAGTTCGGTGGCTTTGGCTGCCGTCTCCCGCATTTTGGCGAGGAGCGCTCGGGCGTTCCGGTCGTTGGCGATCCATTCGGCAACTACCAGTATGACAGAGAGGGATGCGGGCCGCGCCGACCTCAGGCCCAAGGTTGGTGAGGATCGGGGTCTGATGCCCATCGGCGGTGCGCATCACGATGCGCCGCCACGGGCCGCGGCGGCCCACGGTGACTTCGTCTTCGGCGATTGGGAACCGCACCCGGCGGCCTTCGAAACGCGTCTCGCGGCGCTTGAAGGCGTCAGCGGGAAGAGCGGGGCTGCCCTTCTGGTAGGTGATGAAGCTGATGTGTTCGCCATCAAGCCAGCTGAAGAGCTTGCCGTCGTAGCCGCCTCGGTCGAAGACCACCGTGAAAGGACGCTCGTCTAGGACTGCCCGGATGGCCGCGATGACGCGAGGCATGGCCTTGGCGAGGTTGGCCGACAGCTGCTCAGTCAGAAACAGCAGGGGCCGCCCGTTGGCATCGGCGACGTGGTAGGTGTGCACGCCCGGCAGCGGCATGCGGCGCTGGGAGTTCCACACCTGTTGCAGGCGACGCTTGCCGCTGTAGACCTGCATGTGGCCATCGACGTACAGGTAGGCGGTGGCCACGATCCCCGTCTGCACCCACCGCCGGGCCAGACGGGTGCCGAACTCGGCGGCTCGGCGTTGCCCGACCAGCTCGACCAGCTTGCGCCGCAGCGTCTTGACCGCCGGCGCCCGGCCCGAGCCCGCCACCGCCCCGAACGCCACACGTCGAAGGTGCTTGGCCGACTCCACCGTTCCCTTGCCCAGCAGCGTCAAGAACAACAGCGTGAGCGTCACCGCTCGCACCCCGAAGCGCTCCGAGCGAGGCAGACCGAACACCGACCGGGCAACGTCGACCAGTCCCAGCGCGGCGAGCGCCGGGTAGTACAGGGCGAGACCCATGTAGGGACCCCGAGCCTTCTCGGGCAAGATGGCCGGCGGCTCCAACGCAGTCGTCTCATCGGAGACGGCGGCGAGGCTCACCTCGTCGACGGTGGCGCCCTCGGTCACTGCCGCGTCGGTCCCGTCGCCGCCGGGGCTTGGCTCGTCGGTGGCGCCGTCGGCCACCGCGGTGTCCTCCGGCTCATCGGTGCCCGACGGTGCCTCCTCGTCGGCGGTGAGCTCGAGCTGACGAGCCCGGTAGGCGACGGCGAGCTCATACACGTAGGGCAACGACAACGACACGCCGGTCGCTTCGGCGATCCGCTTCTGTAGATCCCGACCCCGCAGGTGAGCGCTGGCGGCGATGATCGCGGTGACCTCCGGCGTCACCTTCGACGGTCCTTTGGGGCCGCGCTTGGCCGCCACCACCGCGGCCATACCGTTGCGCTCGAAGCGCGACACCAACCGCCCCACAGTGTTGCGATGGATCCCGAAGCCGGCCGCGATGTCCACATCCGACGCCAGCCCGGCACGCGACAGCGTGGCGATGCAGGCTGCTTCGGCTTGCTTGTCGGCTGCGTCATAGACGTGGATCGTCGTCGTCCCGAAGAACACCGCGCGCTGGCCGCCCGACTCAAACAGTGTCAGCCGCCGACCGATCGGCTGACCCGGCGCCGCTGGCACGTCGAACAGCGTGGGAGGGTCGGCGGCGCGCTCGGACACCCCTCAAGACTACGGCACACAACCCTCCCGCTCGTGGCAATCTGCCTCAAGAAATTTCCAGCTCACGAATTCCTGCTCACAGGCCGGATGTCCAGACGTCTGAAGCTACTGCCAGCACCACGCCGCAACCCCGACGGGCGCAGGCCGATCAGCATCTCCATGCTCGACCGGCGGCACCGCGAGTGGGTCGACTCCCTGCCGACGCTGCGCACCCGCGACGGCGTCGAGTTCGACAAGACCAGGGCCGTGCCCTACGCCTACCGGCACACCTACGCGCAACGTCACGCCGATGGCGGCGTCCCCATCGACGTGTTGGCCGAACTCCTCGACCACCGCAGCTACACCGTCACTCGGGGCTATTACCGCATCGGGGAGGATCGTCGCCGCGCCGCCGTCGACCAGGTGACCGCGCTCAGTTTCAACAGGCACGGCACCCGCGTCTGGCGTGACGCCCGCGCGCTGCTGGAATCCGAGCACGCCCGCTACGCCGTCGGGGAGGTCGCCGTCCCCTACGGCGTCTGCGCCGAGCCGTCCAACGTCAAAGCCGGCGGCAACGCCTGCCCGTTCCGATTCCGCTGCGTCGGCTGTGACCATTTCCGCACCGACGTCTCCTACCTGCCCGACCTCCACGCCTACCTGGACGACTTGCTCCGCAACCGAGAACGGCTCCTCGCCGCCACCGACATCGACGAGTGGGCCCGAGCCGAAGCCACGCCCTCCAAAGACGAAATCAGCCGCGTCCGTCGTCTCATCACCCGCATCCACCACGGCCTCGACGACCTGACCCCCGACGAACGATCCCAAGT
>JBOGED010000504.1:0-18596 GCA_050743625.1 Egibacteraceae bacterium
GGTCCGGATTCCGGACCTGAGCCGACACACCCGGCCGATCTCCGGCTGCCCCGAAGGGGCCATCGGTTCGCAAGCGTTGTTTCTCGGAACCGGCGTAGGGCTCCTCGGGTTCGGGGATATCGGCTAGTCTATAGAACATGAGTTCGATGCACGCGGAATGCCTCTCGGACGCGGTCGACGCGCTGGGATCAGCCTGTGACCGGCTGGCCACGCGCGACCTCGCCGCCTTGGACGGGGCGAGGCTGCAGGCGGATGTAGAGGCCTTGGCACGTGTCGGCGCGCGGGTGGCGGCTGAGCGGTTGCGGTGTGTCGCCGAGGTCGCCGCTCGCGCTGTGGACCCGGCCGTGGGGACGGAGGAAGCCCGGCGGCTGTTGCGCACGGTCGGGTGTTTGTCCGGCGGGCAGGCGCTGCGGCAGGTGCGGCTGGCGACCGCGTTGGCGGGTTCCTCACGCCGGAGACGTTGGCCGGCGACCCGGGAGCGCCGGCCGCTCAGCTGGACTGGGTGGGCAGAATCTGTGGGGCGACCGCCAGGCTGATCGCCTGTGACGCCAAACGTCGTACGCCGCAAAGTGACGCGTTCCTTTAGGGCGGGTGGGTGGGGGAGGTTGGCGTGTCGGATAGATGTGCGGCGATATCCCAGCCCGGCGCAACGCCTGGCCGTGATCGAGCGGGACCGGACATGCCGGTTCACCACCCCTGACGGCGTGCGGTGCGAGCGGCCCTGGCAATGGAGCGATGTGCATCATGTCGAACACCACGGCAACGGCGGACCCACTTTGACCCCGAATATGGCCTTTGTGTACACATCATCATCACGCGGTACATGAAGGCGGGTGGACCGTCACCGGTGACGCAGACGCCACCCTGACCTTCCACCCGCCTCCAGACCCACCTCGCCGGCCGCGAAGACGCCCTCAACGCCCGACACGGTCAACGGTCAAAGCCGCCGCGAGCCGCCGCGAGCACAGCCGGCCCCGGTCGGTCCTCATCGAGTAACGCGCGGCGGCAGCACCGGCCGGTTCATTGCACCTTGACAACTCCATAGTGAATTGAGGGCTCGCGTCGCTCGCCTCGCGGATACGCAGAGGCGGGGGACCCTTAGGCCTCAGGGTCCCCCGCCTCCGTAAGACCGCGATAGGAGGTCAGGCGCCACGCCACCTTCAGGCGAGGGCGCGGAAGGTTGTTACTCGCGGCATGGGCAGGAGGGTACCGGAGCGTCCGTGGGGGGGCGTTGGTCGGTGGCCCACTGGGCGTGGAGGGTGGCGTAGGGGCCGGGTTGGTGGAGGAGCTCGTGGTGGGGGCCGCGCTGGATGATCCGGCCGTGGTCGAAGACGAGGATCTCGTCGGCGGTCTCGGCGGTGGACAGGCGGTGGGCGATGGCGATGGTGGTGCGGCCGTGGGTGAGGCCTTTGATCGCGCGTTGGAGGCGGGCCTCGGTGGTGGGGTCGACGGCGGAGGTGGCCTCGTCGAGGACCAGGAGGTCAGGGCTCGCGACGTAGGCGCGGGCCAGGGCGACGAGTTGGCGCTCTCCGACAGACAGCGACTCGCCGCGCTCACCGACTGGTGTGTCGAGTCCACGTGGCAGGCCGTCCAGCCACTCGTCGAGGTCGAGCTCGTGGAACGCCCGCCGTACCTGGATGGCGTCGATGCCGGGCCGGCCACGAGCGACGTTGGAGAAGATCGTGGCGTCGAACAGGAACCCGTCCTGCGGAACCATCACGATGCGCGTGCGCAAGCTGTCGAAGCGCACGTCGGTCAGCGGCACCCCGCTTGCGAGGACCCGGCCAGATGTCGGGTCCATGAGGCGGGTGAGCAGCTTGGCGAACGTGGTCTTGCCGGAGCCGGTCTCGCCGACGATGGCGACTCGCCTCTTCGCGGGGATCTCCAGGTCGATGTCGTGCAGCACCATCTCGGGCTGCTCACCCGAGCGGGAGGGGTACGCGAAGCCGACGTGCTCGAAGCGGATGGCGATTGGGCCAGGAGGGATCGGCTGGCCCGTGACGCCAGGGTCCGCGACGTCCGGAGGGGTGTCGAGGACGTCGAGCACCCGTCGCCAGCCGGCGATCGCGGTCTGTGCCTGGTCGAGGATCTCGGTGGAGACCTGTACCGGTCCCACGAACAGCGTGACGAGGAACAGGAAGGCGATCAGGGTTCCCTGTGTGATGTGGCCGTCGATGCCGAGCAGTACCCCGACGATCACGATCGCGGCGCTGGCCGCCGCCCCGAACAGCTCGCCAGACGAGAACATGAGGGCGCCGACCTTGGTGGCTCGGAAATGGATGTCGAACACGCCGTCGACGGCATGAGCGACGTGCCGGTTGGCCCGATCCTCGATGGCGTAGGCACGGATGACCGGCGCGCCCAGGATGGTCTCGCTGATCACGCCGAGCATCTCGCCGACGCGCTGCCGAAGTCCGTAATAGGCGGTCCACAGCCGCCGCTGGAACCAGCGCAGCACGCACACGAACGGTCCCAAGAGCGCCAGGACGACAAGCGCCAGCCGCCAGCTGTAGACGAGCATCACCGTGATCGCCAGCGCAAGCTGGGCGAAGTTGGCGAGCAAGACCAGGGCGCCCCACTGCATGAACTGGCTGATCGTGTCGATGTCGGCGGTGACGCGTGACACGAGCGTCCCACGGTGCTCCTTCGTGTGGTGAAGGAGCGAGAGGTCGTGGATATGGCGGAACGTCCGCACACGGAGCGCTGACAGCGCCGTCTCAGTCGCCCGCGTGAGCCGGAAGCTCATCGCGTAGCCCGCGGTCGATGTCACCACCACAGCCGCGAGCGCGAGAAGCGTGAGGCGCCCGACCAGCGCGACATCCAGCGGCCTCAGGGCCCTGTCGACGATCTGTTGGATGGTAATGGGAATGACCACACGGCCCGCGGTGGCGACGACGGCGAGCACGAGCGTGAACGCCAATCCCTCGCGGAGCTCCGGTGATCCCCGAAGGCCACGCGTGAGTGTGGACCAGGTGCCCGCACCATCCCGCCTCACGGCTTGGCCTGCTGGCGACCGCGTTTTCCGTCACTGTAGGCCATGATCAGGTCCGCGTATTGCGGGAACGTCGCCATCAGCTCGGCGTGGCTGCCGCGCGCTTGGATCTGTCCGTGATCGATGAAGACGATCTCGTCGGCCAGCGCGATGGTGGCCTGGCGGTAGGCGATGACGACGATCGTCGAGGGGAGACGCGCCGCGCGGACGCCGCGCAGGATCTCGGCCTCGACCACCGTGTCGACGCTGGACGTCGCGTCGTCGAGGACGAGCAGTCGGGGCCGCCGTATGAGGGCGCGGGCGAGCGCGATCCGCTGCCGCTGGCCGCCTGACAACGACAGGCCCTGCTCGCCGACGACGGTGTCGTAACCGTCAGGCAAGCTGGAGATGAACTCGTCGGCCTGAGCGAGCCGGCAAGCGGCGCGCACCTGGACGTCAGAGAACTCCTCACCCAGCGTGATGTTCTCCCGGACGCTGTCGTCGAAGAGGAAGGAGTGCTGGAACACGATCGCCGTACTCCGGGAGATCGCCCCTCGGGCCAAGTCGCGGAGGTCGGTGCCGTCCAACGTCACCGTGCCACTGTCGGGGTCGGCCAGCCGCACGAGCAACGACGCGATCGTCGACTTGCCTGAGCCGGTCGGGCCGACCAGCGCGATCGTCTGACCCCGATCGGCTTGGAACGTGACGTCCGTGAGGACGGGCTCGTGCGCGTAGCGGAAGCCGACCTCCCGGACGCCGGCTACGGCCGGCTCCGTGGGCAGCGCTTCGTCAAGCTTGCCGTAGCGCAGCTCCCCGTCCGAGGCGAGGACTGATTGGACGCGCTCCCAGCCGACGACCGAGCGGGGCATCTCGGACAGTACCCAGCCGATCGAGCGGATCGGGAAGGCCATCAACGTGAACAGGTAGCCGAACTGGACCAGATCCCCTTGGGTGAGCACCCCTTGTGACAGCCGCCAGGCTCCGATCAGGAAGACGACGAGCACGGTGACGTTGGGCAAGGCCTCGATGAGCGGGTCGAACCGCGCTCGCGTCTGGCCGTATTGGACGAGCTCGTCGCGTAGCCGCTGGGATCGGGCGGCGAAGCGTTCGGTCTCGGCGCCCTCTTGGCCGAGCGTCTTGGTGACGAGCGCCCCGTCGAAGCTCTCGTGGGCGACAGACGACACGTCCGCGCGTCGCTGCTGCACCCGGGTTGCAGTACCGGAGATCGCCTTGTTGTACCGCCAGTTCAGCAAGGCGAGCAGCGGGCCCATGACCAGCGCGACCGCGGTGAGGAACCAGTCGGTCGCCGCGAGGACGATCCCCGCGATGAGCAGCATGAGGAGCGCGGCGCATGACAGCGGCAGCGGCGCGAGTACCCAGAAGGCCGCCTCCACGTCGGCGTTCGCGTGGCTGAGCAACGACCCGGTCGAGCGCGCCTGATGCCATGCGAGCGGCAGCTCGTTGTACCGGGCGGTCACCTGCCGCCGGTAGCTGGCGATCAGCTTGAGCTGCATGAAGCTCGCGCCGAGGCGGCGCCCGACGATTCCCGCCGCCTTGAGCGCGGCGACACCCATGAGCGCCGCTCCCGCGAACGCGAGCGCTCCGCGGGTGGTCTCGCCGGTGGCGAAAGCCGGCACGATCACCCGGTCGGTGACGGCGCCGAAGACCAGAGCCGAGGCCACGGTCATGGCGGCGTAGAGCGCCGAGCCGACCATGGCCACGGCAAACGGGAGCGGCTCGCGGGCGATGGCGTGCCTGAGAACCCGCAAACCCCGGCGCACGATCCTTGCGCCAGGATCGTGCGCGCTCGTCGATATCGCGGTCACGACGCGGATTCCTCTCGCCAGAGTGTCACGGCGCTCGTGAGCACGGCCCCGGAAGCGAACAGCCTTTCCACGTTAGCGACCGACCCGGCGATCGCCTACCGGACCTGGTACATCGCCCCTTATGGCCAGGGTTCGGTCCACCCCCCGAACAGGGATTTCGGGGCAGATACGCCCGGAAATCCCTGTTCGGGGAACGCTGTCATGCCTCACACGCTCGTCGGGCCGGGGCGAAGCCGTTCGTGAGCGGTCCGGAACCGTCTCGCCCGACGTGACGTCGTCCTCCCCGCCGTAACGCCTTTGGGAGGAACGAAGCGATGAGGGAGGGAGGTGACAACGTGAAGAACGCATCTGCGGCGTACGTGGCGCCTGCGCTGGTTAGCGTCGGTGATTTCGCCAAGGTGACCCTCGGTCGGCCGAACTGGGGGTTTGAGAACGACTGGTCTTGCATCATGTTCTGCTGATTCTTCGGATAGCCGTGCCGGCGTTGGTTGATACCGCGCCGGCACGGCCTCATCAAAAGAATCGATGGATGAGAAGGCAGAGAAGAGATGGAATTCTTAATTCTTCCGGACAGCGCGGCCGGCGAGGCCATCGCACAAAACATCGGCGATCAGGCGTCCATCAAGAGGATCGCGCACGGTTCAGGTCGCCCGTGGATCGTGGGTCGTTGGTCGGACCAGGACATCACCTGGACCGCGACCGGGCAACGCCGGGTCGCAGTGTTGGGCTGCACCACAGCGACGTCCAGCGGGCTTGGCCATGCGCTCAGCCGTATCCAGAGCATCAGAGACCTCGATAGGCTGGCTCGTGCCTTGCCGGGCAGCTTCCACCTGGTCGCGTCGATGGGCGGCAAGGTCCGGGCTCAGGGCAGCCTGTCCACGCTGTGCCAGATCTTCTCCACCAAGCTGGCCGGGACCACCGTGGCAGCCGATCGGCCGCAGAGCCTCGCGTCCCTCATCGGCTCGGGCGTCGTCGAGGAGCTGCTCGCCACGCGGCTCTTGGCGCCGTGCCCGCCGTGGCCGCTCAGCGAGTACTGCCTGTGGGAGGGGATTGAATCTCTTCCCACAGGCTGCTATCTGGAGATGGACCCCACAGGCACCGGCCGGACGGTGCGCTGGTGGACGCCCCCCGAGCCGGAGATCTCACTGTCGGTGGGTGCCGGCCTTGTGCGGTCGGCGTTGCGGGATGCGGTCGCGGCTCGTGTGCGGGGACGGGACGTCGTCAGCGCGGACCTTTCGGGGGGGATGGATTCCACGAGCCTGTGCTTCCTCGCGGCTGGCGGTGCGGCTCGCCTGCTGACGACACGCTGGGAGGCCGAGGACCCGGCGGACGACGATCGGGTGTGGGCCGAGCGTGCCGCCGCCGCGATACCCGATGCCGAGCACCAGGTGCTCGCACGCCAGCACGCACCAGCGTGGTTCGCCGACCTGACGGCGCCAGACGCCGACATCGAGGCGCCGTTCGCCTGGATCCGCACCCGTGCCCGGCTGGCCTATCAAGCGCGGCAGATCGCCGCGGGGGGTTCGGCGACGCACCTGACCGGTCACGGTGGCGACGAGCTGTTCTTCTCCTCGCCGCTGCACCTCCACACGCTCGTCCGTGCTCACCCCATGCGATCCCTCCGCTATGTGCGCGCCTACCGGGCCCTGTATCGCTGGAAGGCCGGGGCCACGGTCCGCGGCCTGCTCCGCAACCCCTCCTTCGGGCAGTGGCTGGCGGCGTCCGTCGACTCGCTCACCACCCCCGTAAAGGAGTTCTCGGGCATACCGGACTTCGGTTGGTGGATCGGGTTCAAGATGCCTCCATGGGCGACGCCGGATGCGGTCGAGGCGGCCCGCCACCATCTGCGCCAGGCGACGGGGTCCGATCCCGACCCACTGTGCCCGCTGCGCGCGCAGCACGCGGCCCTGCAGGATGTGCGCCAGTGCGGGGACATGGTGCGGCGGGTCAACAGGTTGACCTCACGGTTCGGTGTCTCGTGGCAGGCGCCCTATATCGACGACCGGGTGGTGGAGGCCGCGCTGTCCATCCGGTTCGAGGACTGCGCCCTGCCGGATCGGTACAAGCCAACCCTCGCCGCGGCGATGCGGGGCATCGTTCCCGACGCGGTCCTCGATCGCGCGACCAAGGCCGAGTACAGCGCGGAAGCGTACACGGGGTTGCGCCGCCATAGGCAGGAGCTGCTCGACGTGTGCGAGGACATGCGCTTGGCACGGCTGGGCCTGATCGACGCTGAGGCCTTCCGCTCGGCGCTGCTCGGCCTGCATTCCTCGTCGCTCACGATGATTCCCTTGATCGGCACCTTGGGTTGCGAGATGTGGCTCCGGTCGCTGACCGCGCTTGAGCCGGTCGCCGCTTCGACTGGAGGGCCACGATGACATTCGCCCTTGCTCCTCACGTATCCCTTACCGAGACAGAAAACTGCATGGTGCTGCTCGATGAGCGAGCGGGCCATTACTGGCAGCTGAACGACACCGGCGCGACCGTGGTGCGGCTTCTTCTTGAGGGAGGAACCGTCGAGGACGCGGTCACCACATTGTGCGAAGCGCATCCGCTGGCGTCGCAACGGGTGGCTGCCGACGTCGACGCCCTGCTGCGATCCCTGCGTGCGGCGAAGGTGGTGGCGGCGTGAGCATGCCCGTTGCCCTCGAGCCGTCCGTCCGCGTTCCGTGGAACCGGCGCATGGCCGCCCGGTCATGCGTGGCCGCGGCACGTGTGCTGATCCGGCTGTCCCCTCAACGCCTTCGGCAGGTGCTCTCCGCGGCCTGCTACGGCGCCAGTCCGGCTGATAGGTCCCAAGCACTGGCGGCCCGCCAGGCGGTGGTCTCCGTCAGCGTGCAGTGCGCCGGGCAGGGCTGCCTGCAGCGAGCTGTGGCGACCGCCCTGCTGTGCCGGCTGACCGGCGCTTGGCCGGTTTGGTGCACGGGCATCCGCACCGAGCCCTTTCGCGCCCACGCCTGGGTGGAGGTCGACGGAGATCCTGTCGGCGAGCGCGAGGAGATCCGGCTGTACCGCAAGGTCATGACCGTTCCCGCCCGCATGAAGAGAGGGGGCGAAGAACATGAGCTATCTCCTGCTGGGTGAGCGGTGCCTGCTCGCCGCCGTCTTCTTTATCGCGGTTCTCGGGAAGGCGCGCGATGCGTCGAGATTTCGCAACTTTGTGATCTCGATAGAGAAGCTGACGAGGTTCCCCGCGGGGACCGCGAGATTCGTGGCCGTATCGATCGCGATCTGCGAAGGTGCCGCCGCCGCTTTGCTCGCGTACCCCCTCGCCTCTCAGCCCGTACTCAGAGTCGGGTTCGCGTTCGCCGTAGGCCTGCTGACGATATTCGTCGCGGTGGTGGTCCGCGCCGTGCGGGGCGGAGTCCTGGCCGAATGCCGATGCTTCGGCCGGTCGGGCTCCGTGATGAGCAAGGCGATGATCGTCCGCAACCTCTTGTTGATGGCGTTCGCCGTCCCGGGCATCGTGCTGAGCCCCACAGCGCCGGCGACAGAGCCCACCTACATCGCGCTCGCGGTGACTGCTGGTCTCGCGCTTGCGCTCTTTTTCGTCCGCTATTTCGACGCGGTTGTCCGAGTGATCCTTACGCGGCGGTCGTCGGATGCGGGCACCTATGGCGCGAAGGAGCCGAGATATGGCTAATCACGCGGAACCAGTCCTGATCGACATGACGGACCCGCATTCCCCCTTCCGGGCTGACATCGACGCCGCCTACGCGGGACTGCGGGCCCGAGGACCCGTCGTGCGGGTGGCCTTCGGCTCGTCCACGGACGGGAACGGACAACCTGCCTGCCCTATGCGGGGAATGCCCCTGGTGACCCACTATGCCCTGGGTGTGGCTACCCTACTGGACGACCGTTTCTCGTCGGATCCCGGCGTCGTGCGGACCGGCGAGCGGCGAGCACCGCCGCCGCCGGTGCCGGTGCCGGAGGAGTCCCCTCCACTCTCTCAAAGCCTGCTGAGCCTCGATCCGCCGGACCACACGCGTCTTCGCAAGCTGGTACAGCAGAGCTTCACCGGGCGGGCGATGGGGGCATTGCGCCCGCGGGTCCAGGCGATCGCGGACGCGCTGTTGGACCGTGCCGAGCGCGACGCCGCCGAACAGCGCGAGCGTGAGCCGGACCGGCGGATGGACCTCATCGAGGCCTTTGCGTACCCGCTGTCGGTCACCGTGATCTGCGAGATGCTCGGCATCCCGGCGCGAGACCATCCCACGGTCCTGGAGTGGACCGAGAGCCTGGTGGCCGCCAGCGGCCCGCAGATGCCGGTCCAGGCCCGAGCGAGCCTGCGGCAATTCGTCGCCTACCTGCGCCAACTGTTCGCGCAGAGGCGCGCGTATCCGGCCGACGACATGATCAGCCGGCTGGTCCACGCCGCACAGGACGGCGACCGGTTGGACGAGCAAGAGCTGCTGTCCATGGTCTTCCTGCTCTTCATCGCCGGGCATGCCACGACGATGCATCTGATCGGCAACGCGGTGCTCGCGCTGTTGACCCACCCGGACCAGCTCGCGAAGGTCAAGGCGGATCCAACCCTGGCCAAGGAAACGATCGAGGAGACGCTGCGCTACTGGGGCCCGGTGGACAACATCACCCGGATCGCCACGCAGGACGTCGAGCTGGCGGGGACCGCCATCCAGCGCGGCGAGGTCGTGACGGTGAGCCTGGCATCCGCCGATCGCGATCCCGCCCGGTTCCCCGCCGCCGACGTGTTCGATATCACGCGCCCCGACGCCGGCCGGCACGTCGCCTTCGGCAAAGGGATGCATCTCTGCCTGGGAGCGCCTCTGGCGCGCGTCGAGGGGCAGATCGCCCTCACCAGCCTGCTCCAGCGCTACCCCCAGCTGCGCCTGGCCGTCCCCGCCACCAGCCTGACCTGGCGACCGGACTTTCTCCGCGGCCTCGAGCGGCTGCCCGTCCGGTTCTGAGCACTGGCCAAACCATGTCAAACGTCATGATTGAGGCGGTCGGAGTCGGCAAGCGGTTTGGTGCGGTGACCGCGCTGGCGGGAGTCGATCTCGCGGTGCCCGCAGGGTCGGTGCTCGGTCTGCTCGGGCACAACGGCGCTGGCAAGACCACGCTGGTGAACATCCTGGCGACGCTGGTGCAGCCGAGCTCCGGTACGGCGCGAGTCGCGCGCTTCGACGTGGTTCTCCAGGCCCACCAGGTGCGCCGCAGGATCGGATTGACGGGTCAGTTCGCCGCGCTCGACGAGCAGATCTCCGGCAGAGACAATCTCGTGTTGATCGCGCGGCTGCTCGGTGGCAGCGGTCGGCATGCGCGGGAGCGCGCGGGGGAGCTCTTGGAGCTCTTCGACCTGACGGCCGCCGCGACGCGTCCCGTGCGGACGTACTCAGGGGGCATGCGGCGGCGGTTGGACCTGGCGGCCAGCTTGGTGGGGCATCCGGAGGTGGTCTTCCTGGACGAGCCGACCACAGGACTGGACCCCACCAGCCGGCTGCACATGTGGCAGGTCGTGCGCAGCCTCGTCCGCGACGGCGGGACGGTGCTGCTCACCACGCAGCACCTGGACGAGGCTGACCGGCTGGCGGACTGGATCGTCGTGCTCTGCGAGGGCAGGGTGGTCGCGTCGGGCGCGCCAGCGGACCTGAAGGCGCAGGTCGGCGGGCGCAGTGTCACGGTGAGGTTCGCCGCCGCCCAGGATGTGCCAGCGGCGGTGGGAGCGTTACGGCGGGCGGGGCTGCGGCCGGTCAGCGACGGTCAGCGCGGCAGCGTGACGGTCCCGGTCACCGCCTCCCGGGGCGTCGCCGCGGTGGTCCGCGCGCTTGACGGCGTCGCCGTCGAGACAGAAGGGCTGACGTTGGCCGAGCCCGGCCTCGACGAGGTCTACCGGACAGTGACGCGTCGAGCGTGCACCGGCCCAGGAGGTGTGTGATGGCGATTTCCTTGGCTCCTGATCGAGCCGAGCTGGTGACGCGAGCCTCCCGCGAGGCGACGTGGCACGGGAGCGGTGTGCCGACCCAGGTCCTGACGCTGGTCAAGAGATCACTGCGGCCGCTGGTGCTCGACCCGCGCATGGTCCTGGCAAGCTTGATGGGCCCGCTTCTCATGCTGCTGGTGTTCAGTCAGATCTTCGCCAGCGTCGCGAACACGTCGAGCTTCCCCGCGAACGTCAGGTATATCGACTTCCTCGTGCCGGCGATCATGGTCAATTCAGTGATGCAGTTCGGGCTTAACACTGGGGCCGGGTTGGCGCAGGATATGAGGAACGGGATCATCTCACGGTTTCGCTCGTTACCTATCTGGTTGGGCTCGGTGCTGCTCGCGCGTAGCTTTGCGGACCTCATCCGTAGTGGGCTGCAGTTGCTGCTCCTGTTGATGACCGCGTTCCTTCTTTTCGGTTTCCGGCCCGCTGGGGGAGTGATCGGCGCGCTCGGCGCGTGGGGGCTCGCGCTGGTCGTCGGTGGGGGCCTCGGTTGGATCTTTATCGCGATCGCGTGTTGGGTGCGAAACGCGGAGATGATGCAAACCTTCGCGGGGCTGGTGATGTTCCCGCTGATGTTCGCCTCTAACGCGTTCGTGCCGGTGAGCAGCCTTCCTGGATGGCTGCGGACAGTGGCCCAGCTCAACCCCATGTCCTATGGGATCGACGCGGCGAGGGACCTCACCCTTGCCCAGCCAGTCGGCGGCAGCGCTGTCGCCGCGGTCGTGATCAGCCTGCTTATCGCCCCCATGGCCGCCGCGGTCGCCATCCGAGGCTTCCGTCGCCCGATGTGAGCCATCCGCCAGGAAGGATTCGTGATCATGAATATCCGGAACACGCTTGTGTCGGTCGCGCTGGCCGCCGTCTCGGCGGGCGCTCCGCTGCTCACAGGATCGGGGACGGCCTTCGCCGCCACCCAGCCGTCCTGCGTGTGGCGCTACGTCGTGACCGACGGGGTGTTCAACGATGTCTTGATCTACGACGACGTGAGCTCGGCGACCGTCGTCGGGCGCATCCACCCTGGCGAGGAGTTCCGGACCCCCCGGCCGCCACGGCTCGTCGCCGGCAGCCAAGGGGTCCGATTGGAGATCCGCGGCGGTTGGGTGGGCTACGGGAACTACACAGTGCTCCAGTCTTCGAGCGCCGCCTGCGCGCGGATCACGCTCAACATTGAGGAACGATAGGCCCGGTCCCGGGTTCGACGCGGATGCCGGGCAGCCAACCGGTGCCCTCCGGACGGCGGACCCGATACCAGCGGGTGCTGCTCGACCTGTCCTCCGAGACGACCAGCGTGCCGTCGTCGATACGGCACTCGACCACCAGCTCGTCGCCGTGCCAGACCTTCTCGAGCCTGTTCTCTCCCTGGTACGGGGCGCGGGGATCGCGAGCGAGGCTCAGCCCGCAGCCGTCCGTACGCAAGGGTTGGCACTCGACATCGGCGTTGTAGACCGTCAGGCGCGCATCTCCGTCACGCGTGATCCACAGGGCGCCAACGGTTCCCGCGACGATGCTGGCAACGATCGCGCCAAGCGCCACCGCCTTGGCGCGACCGGAGCGCGCCGTCGTACGGGTCGCGTCCTGGGGCTCGGGCCGAGCCGGCGTGGTGATGGTGCGGATCCTCGTGAAGAGCTCGGGGGCGGTGTGGGGTGCCCGGCTCGCGTGATCGGGAGCGAGGCAGTCGGCGATGATCGGTCGCCACTGGGCGGGAAGGCTGTCGGCCAGGCACAAATCGGTGTCACCGTCGGCGTAGCGTTGCGCTGCGGCCGTGCGAGCGCGGGTGCTGATGCCGGGGAAGGGGAAAAGGCCACCGGTGAGCAGCAAGTGGGCGGTCACTCCGAACGCCCAGATGTCTCCAGTAGTGCGACTCGCGATCCCACGCGCGCTGATGCGTTCCGTCCACCACTCGGGCGGCAGGTAGTCGGAGGAGCCGACACGCGGTGTGTACGCGTGGGTGCCTTCCAGCTCGCCCGTGAGGCCGAAGTCGGCGAGCCGGACCGATCCGTCCTCCATAAGCAGCACATTGCTCGGTTTCAGGTCGCCATGTACCCAGCCAGCGGTGTGCATGTGGGCAAGACCCTCGACGATCTCGGCGACCAGGCGGGCGGCATCGGGCACTCCGGCCTCCCCGGCGACGGCGTCGAGCACGTCGCGCAGGCTGCGGGCGGCCCGTTCCATGACGAGCACGACCGCGCCATTCAGCATGGGCTCGGCGGGATCGTCGACGACGAGGGTCTCGAATGTCCGGATCAACCGTGGGTGCATGGCGCGCTCGCTGAAGTGGATCTCGCGCTCGGTGATCTCGCTGAGGTTGGCGTACTGGCTCGGAGTCAGGGTGCCGCTGGGGAGGAACTTCAGCGCCGCCGAAGACCCTGGGGGCGGATCGGTCGACGCTCGCGGCGGCGTGACGCGCCTGCCGGCGTAGACGCTGCCCCAGCTTCCGGAGGCGATGCCGTCGGTCACCTCCCAGTCCCCGACCCGGTAGCCGATGGCCACCGGGACGGCCCACCGCCGCGTCGGGCTGGTCACGAGCCCGCGGCGCGGCGACGGCGGGGCAGCAGCGCGAGATGCTCTTCCCGGACGAGGTTGAATCGCACCGCCAGGGAGACGAGTGCCTCCCGCTTCCACTCCAGCCGGGTGGGCTCAACCTCGCTCGTGGGGTCTTTGACCCGCAGCTTCGTGCGAGCGAGATAGTCGATGTGGTAGTTGACCGCCGCACGCGAAAGCGCGCCGCAAGAGGGAAGGGGGCGGAGCCGGTCGACGACCTCAGGGACGGTGGGCAGCGCCACCGTCGAGCTGTCCCGTAGCCGTGGCTCGCACAGCGCGACCAGGATGAGAAAGTACTTGGCCGTCTCGTCCATATAGAACGCGGAGGTCGTGCGTTCACCCCCAAGGTGCCCAGGGTCGGTCTCCTCAGCGTACGTGTGCGCAGGCGCGAACACCTTGAAATGCACGAACCCATCGGTCACGGGCAACACGACCCGCGCGAACTCGAACGGGACGGGGGTGCCAAGCCGCCGTGGTGGGACCTTGACGTACTCGCCCGCGCCCTCGGGATTCTCGACCACGTAGGTCTGCTTCCGGCTGTAGTTGCTGAGGAGCCAGTAGTCCTCGGTCGCCGTGATCTCTCCCGCAAGGCGGGAGACGCCGTCGTGCGGCAGGATGATCCCCACCGGGTACCCCGGAGCTCCACGCCCGAACGTGACCGTGGCGCCCGGTCGCAACCTCAGGACCGTGGGGGCCCTCCCATCGTCATCGTCAGGCAGTTGGACGAGTACGGTCTCCACCGGCCATCTCCTGCTCCGGTCCGGCTGTCCTGACAGCTCTCAGGTTCACAGCCGACCCGCGCTGAACCAAACTCAGCGTGTCACGACAAGCTATCCCGATCGCACGAGCGCACCTAGACGTGCCAGATACGGGATGGCGGCGAAAAGGATGTAGGCATGCATCGCAACGCGCAGATCGCACTGGCAAGACCGATTGCTGGAGCGGCGGATTCCCGACCGCGAGATCTCGTGCTCAACGTGAATGTTCAGCTGAGGCTGTGCGCGGGGGGTCCCGAGCTGAACGCCATCCGTGAAACCGAGGCGGATTGCGGGCACGACCTCGCTGCGCAGCTGCTCCGCGGCGCGCTCCAGGCGCTGGCCGGCTCCCCCCCGCCGCGAGGTTCCGGCGCGCCGGCCGGCGGCGTCTTCAGGCGCGAGGGAGAGTACTGGGAGGTCTCCCATTCCGACCGCGCCGTGCGCCTCAAGGACATGAAGGGAATGCGCTACCTCGCGCGCCTGCTCGCCGACCCGACCCGCGAGTTCCACGCCCTCGACCTTGTCCGACTGGAGCAAGGGCCCAATGACGCCGTGGGCCAGCCTTGCGAGGATGGGCAAACGTCGACGTTGGGGTTTGGGGCTGCTGGTGCGCTGCTCGATCTCGACGCGAAGCGGTCCTACCGGCGACGCCTCGCCTCGCTCCGCGAAGAGCTGGACGGGACGGACGACCCCGAGCGAGCTGCGATGCTCCGCACCGAGATCGATTTTCTGTCCCGCGAGCTGGCCACCGCGATGGGCCTTGGCGGTCGGGATGTCAAGGCCGCCTCCGTGGCCGAACGGGCACGTTTGAACGTGACCAACCGGATCAAAGCCGCCATTAGCAAGATTGAGTCTCACGATCGACGGCTGGGCCGCCATTTCGGCGCAAGCGTGAGGACCGGCGTCTTCTGCTCCTACCGGCCCGAGCCCGACGCGGCCATCATGTGGCGCACCTGAGCGGCTACGGCGCCGGCCACAGCCACGCGGCGCCGCGTACGCCGCTGGAGTCCCCATGTACGGCGCGGCGGATCGGGGTGGCGGCCTCGCCTCCGAACACCCACGCGGCGAGGAGCGGGGGGACGGTCCGGTAGAGGCGCTCGACGTTGGCCATGCCGCCGCCCAGCACGATCACGTCGGGGTCAAGCAGGTTGATGGCGTGGGCCAGGCCGCGGGCCAGCCGGTCCTCGTAGCGTTGCAGGGTCGCCTCGGCGTGGTGGTCGCCGGCGGCGGCCTGGGCCACGACCTGCTCTGCCGGCAGGGACCGGCCGGTCTGAAGCGCGTGATCTCGCTGCAGTCCGGGGCCGGAGATCCACGTCTCCAGGCAGCCCCGCTTCCCGCAGTAGCAATCGGGCCCTGGGTACTCGGACGGCTCAGGCCACGGCAGCGGGTTGTGGCCCCACTCACCGCCCAGGCCGTTGTGGCCGGCGTGGACCGCACGATCGACGGCGATGCCGGCGCCGGTACCGGTGCCGAGGATCGCGGCGAACACCATGTGGGCGCCGGCCCCCGCGCCGTCTACCGCCTCGGAAAGCGCCAGGCAGTTCGCGTCGTTGGCGAAGCGCACCTGGCGCCCGAGGGTCTCCGCCAGGTCGCGGTCGAATGGCCGTCCGTTCAGCCAGACCGAGTTGGCGTTCTTCACCAGCCCGGTCACCGGTGACAAGGTGCCGGGCATTCCCACGCCGACCGTGCCGGTGCCACCCACCTCCTTCTCGATCCAGCCGACCAGCGCGGCGATCGCTTGGAGGCAGCCCTCATAGTCACCACGTGGGGTCGGGAGCCGGCGGCGAGCCAGCTCCCGACCGTCCTCACCCAGGCCGATACCCTCGATCTTCGTGCCGCCCAGGTCGATGCCGATCCGCATACGCCCTCACGAGCTCCAGATCCGGGCGGCGGACCGCCGCATGGTGTTCCAGTTAGGCGGTATAGCGAACTCACTGGCACACGGGAAGTGACGCCCCCTAAGAATTCTTGCGAGCTTCGATTAGTCTGGAGCTATGCGATTGACTGCTGCGATCCATCAAGAGGACACGGGGTACGTGGCTCGCTGCCTGGAAACAGGTGTGGCGAGTCAAGGTGAGACGTTTGAGGAGGCTCGTCAGAACCTCATCGAGGCGGTGGAACTCCATTACCGAGGGGAAGACCTCAGTGATATCGAGCCCTCACCGGCGCTAGTCCCGATTGAGGTGAATTTGCCGGTGCCAGAGCGCCTAGCCGGGTGAGTCCTCGCCTGCCGGTGCTCTCGTGAGCGGAACTGATGAAGGTGCTTCAGCGCGCGGGATTCGAACAGCGCCGCCAAGAGGGCTCCCACGTGACGCTCAGCCACGAAGACGGCCGACGAGTAACCGTACCTCTCCACAAGGAGATCAAGGTCGGAACTCTCCTCAGCATCCTTCGCCAAGCCGAGATTGGCCGCGACGAACTGGAGCGTCTGCGGAGAAATCACTGAGCCATTGCCGGTGTGCGTAATTGTTCAGGACGTTGGCGGGTCTGTCTTCCTAGTCAGTCGGTTGGAACGCGATGCCGGCTTACCGCCGCAGGCGCCTGCTCGGCGAAGTCCGCGTTGCGGCTGGCCCGCCGGATCGGGAAAGGCGGTGGCGATGACGAGCGCCTCCCGGGCGCGACGATACTCGTTCAAGCAAGTGGGCTTGCAGTCAGGCCGCTCACGGCGACGGACTCGTAACCTGCGCACAACACATGGTGACCTGAAGGAAACGTCCCGTTGGTCTGCTGGGTTCCATGGGAGAATTCCAGGTTGCCGGTTGGCGTCGCACCGTGGTCGTCGTCGGCAACGGCATGGTGGGCCACAAGCTCCTCGAGATCTTGGTGGAGCGCGGAGCGACGGCCGAGTGGGACATCGTCACGTTCTGTGAGGAGCCGCGGCTCGCCTACGACCGCGTGGGCTTGAGCTCGTTCTTCTCGGGCGCGAGCCCCGACGACCTATCACTTGTGGCGCCCGGCTTCTTCGGTCAACCAGGACTCCAGGTCCACGTCGGTGACGCCGTCGTGAGCATCGACCGCGACGCCGCCACAGTGACGTCGGCCAAAGGCGTGCACGTCGCGTACGACGCGCTCGTCCTGGCCACCGGCTCCTACCCCTTCGTGCCACCGGTTCCCGGCAAGGACGCCACCGGCTGCTTCGTCTACCGGACGATCGAGGATCTGGAGGCCATCAGCGCCTACGCCACGGGGTGCCGCGCCGGCGCGGTGGTCGGGGGTGGCCTGTTGGGCCTCGAGGCCGCCAACGCGCTGCGCACCTTGGGCCTCGAGACTCACGTCGTCGAGTTCGCCCCTCGCCTGATGCCGATGCAGGTGGACGAGGGCGGCGGTAGCGCGCTGCGCCGGCGCATCGAGGATCTTGGCGTCGCGGTGCACACCGCGATGGCCACGACCGAGATCCTGCGGGGCGGCGGCGGCCAGGTCACCGGGATGCGGTTCACTCAAGGGGATGACCTGCCCGTCGACATGGTGGTGTTCTCGGCGGGCATCCGGCCTCGCGACGAGCTCGCGCGCGCGGCGGGGTTGGAGATGGGGGAGCGGGGCGCGGTCGTGGTCGACGATGCCTGCGCCACCTCCGACCCGCGGATCTTCGCGATTGGTGAATGCGCGCTGTCCGGAGGGCGGATCTGGGGGCTGGTGTCTCCGGGCTACCAGATGGCTCGGGTCGTCGCGGACCGCATCCTGGGCGACGACGCCACGTTCACGGGCGCCGACATGTCCACCAAGCTGAAGCTGATGGGCATCGACGTCGCCAGCTTTGGCGACGCGTTCGCGAACACGCCGGGCGCTGAGGCGGTCACGTTCAGCGATCCGATCAGGAATGTGTACAAGCGCCTGGTCGTGGGCGCCCCGGTGCCATCCAAGCGCCGATCCAAGGCCCCGGTCCGGCCGGTGCTGGGCGGGATCCTGGTGGGCGACGCCTCCATGTACGACACGCTCGTGCAGATGGCGCGGGGCGACATGCCCACGCCGGAGCATCCCGAGGAGCTGATCTTCCCGGCTGCCACGACGAACGGCGCGGCGCCGCGGGTGGGGGTCGGCGCGCTGGCCGACGCGGCGACGGTGTGCTCGTGCAACAGCGTTACCAAGGGCGACATCTGCGCCGCGATCACCGAGCACGGGCTCACCGACTTCGGTGGCGTGAAAGCGTGCACGAAGGCGGGGACTGGGTGTGGGGGCTGCGTACCCTTGGCCACCGAGCTGCTGAAGTACGAGCTGCGAAAGGCCGGCGTCGAGGTGCTCAACCACCTGTGCGAGCACTTCGCGTACTCGCGCCAGGAGCTGTTCGACCTCGTCCGGCTCCACCGGCTGGCCTCGTTCTCGCAGGTCCTGTCTGATTACGGGACGGGTCGGGGCTGCGAGATCTGCAAGCCCGCCGTCGCGTCGATGCTCGCGTCGATGTGCAACGGCTACATCCTGGACGGCGAGCAGGCCACCCTGCAGGACACCAACGACCATTTCCTTGCCAATCTGCAGCGGGACGGGACCTATTCGGTGATCCCGCGGGTGCCCGGTGGCGAGATCACCCCGGACCAGCTCATCACGATCGGCGAGGTGGC
>JBOGED010000505.1:0-9615 GCA_050743625.1 Egibacteraceae bacterium
GCACCGCATCGGGGCTCCGCGCCCGGCGCGCGGCCACCAGCGTGAGCAGCCCGCCGGCCAGGCCTCCCGCGAGCGCGACCGACGGCAGCGCGCCGAGGGGGAGCGACACCCCGGTCACGACGGTCAGCGCCACCGCGAGCGAGGCGCCCGACGACACCCCGACCAGGTCGGGGACCGCGAGCGGGTTGCGCAGCGCCTCCTGCAGCACCAACCCCGCGCAGCCCAGCGACGCCCCCGCCACCAGCCCGAGCAACACGCGCGGGATGCGCAACTCGCGCAGCACCAACCTGGCGATCTCGGCCGTTCTGTCCCCTGGTTGTCCGGACAGCACGGAGGCGAACCGCGCCGGAGGGATCGTCGGCGTCCCGAGCGACAACGCCGCGACACAGGTCACCGCGATGAGCCCAAGAAGCGCGAGCCAGACCCAGGCGCGTATGGTCAACCCGCCGCGTTCGCCAGATCGAGGGCCTCGGTGGCCACTTCCCCGAGGGACCGGGTTCCCCGGCCGTTGCCCCACAGGCTCGTGTTCACCTCGTGGACGTCCCCGTTCTTGACCGCGGTGAGCTGGCTCCACAAGGGGTTGGAGGCGAGGACCTCGCTGAGCGGCGGGCCGTTCGGGTCGGCGTTGTTGTACGTGAGCACGAAGATGATGTCCGCGTCGACCGCGGCGATCTCCTCCAGGGAGTACAGCGAGCCGCCCAACGGTCCCTCGCGCACCTCCCACGGGTAGTCGAACAGGCGGCCCATGAGGTCACCGAGGTAGGTGCTCGCGATGACCTCGAAGGTGCCGTCGAGCCCGATGAGGACGAGCGCGGTGAGGTCCTTGCTCGCGCCCTGCTCAGCCTCGGCGAGCCGGTCGCGGAAGCGTCGCTCGGCCTCGGCGGCCCGCTTCTGGAGCCCGGTCAGCGTCCCCATGTCCCGCAGGTACTGGAGCGATTCCTCGATCGAGTCCGGGTTGACGATCCACAGCGGCGCGACACCCTCCAGCGCCGGAGCCAGGCCGTCGTGCTGTCCCGGGCCCAGCCCGATCACGAGGTCCGGCTCGTACCCGATGATCGCCTCGACGTCCGGGTCGAGGAACCCTCCCGGCACCTGCGGAACCTCGGAGGCCTTCTCGCCGAGGAAGGCCGGGTGCTCCAGCAGCTCACCGGTCCGCGCCAGCGGCCGCATCCCCAGCTCCAACAGCATGTCCTCGCACAGCGACACCAGGCAGACCACCCGCTTCACCGGCGCGTCCACCGTCACCGTCCGCCCCTTGACATCGGTGATCGTGATCGCCTCTTGCGCCGCCGCCCCTGACGGGGCACCCGCGCCCCCGACCAGCGCCACCACCGCAAGCGCCGTGCTGGCCAGCGTACGTATGACCCGTCCCGCGCCGTTCATCCCACGCTCCCGTCCGCGTTCACCAGCTCAAGCGCTTCGGTCGCGACCTCCCCGAGCGACCGGGTTCCCCGCCCGTTACCCCACAGGTCGCTGCTCACCTCGTGCACCGCGCCGTTGCGCACCGCGGTGAGCTGGCCCCAGAGCGGATCATCGACGAGGACCTCGCTGAAACCGGGATCGCTCGGGTCGGACGTATAGGTCATCACGAAGAGGACATCCGCATCAGTCGCGACGATCTCCTCGACGCTATAGGGCGATACGCCGATAACCTCACCCCGCTGCTCCCAGGGATAGTCGAAGAGCCTCTCGAGGACCTCACCGAGGTAGGAACCGGTCGCGATCTGGAAGCTCCCGTCGGGATAACCGAAGACGACCAGCGCGGTGAGGTCCTTCCGCGCCTGCCGCTCGGCCCCCGCCAGCTTTTCCCGGAAGCGCTGTTCCGCCTCGGCCGCCTGTTCCTGGCGCCCGGTCAGCGTCCCCAGATCGCGCAGGTACTGGATCGAGTCCTCGATCGACGGCGACTCGATAATCCACAGCGACGCCGAACCCTCGAGGGCGGCCGCGAGTCCCTCGTGCGATTGGTAAAGCCCGATCACGAGTTCCGGCTCGTAGCCGATGATCGCCTCGACGTCCGGGTCGAGGAACCCGCCGGGCACCTGCGGCACATCACTCGCCGGGCACCGAGAAAGGCCGGGTGCTCCAGCAGCTCACCGGTCCGCGCCACCGGCCGCATCCCCAGCTCCAACAGCATGTCCTCGCACAACGACACGAGGCAGACGACCCGCTCCACCGGAGCGTCCACGCTGATGGTGCGTCCTCGCACATCGGTGATCGTCGTCGCGGTCTCTTGCGCCGCCGCGTGCGACGGCTGCAGCGCCACCGCCATGGCGAATATGCTGGCCAGCGTACGTATCGCCCGTCCCGCGCCGTTCATCCCACGCTCCCATCCCCGCCGCCCGAACGTCTCCAGCATGAAGCAGCGAGCCGCCTCACCGCAAGAGCTTCGCAGGTGGAAGGAGATCGCGTACGGTGGAAGTCGTGGGGCGGGACAGCCTGTGGCGAGACCGGTCATTCCAGCTGTTCTGGGCCGGCGAGTCGATCTCCATCGCCGGGACGCAGATCACGCTGGTGGTCCTGCCGATCCTCACCTTCCAGCTCACCGGCTCGGCGTCGCGCACCTCGGTGCTGCTCAGCATCCAAGCCGCGCCCTACCTGGTGTTCGGGCTGCTGGCCGGCGCGATCGCCGACCGGACCAACCGCCGCGCGCTGATGATCGGCGCCAACCTGCTCAGCGCGGCGGCGATGGCCAGCATCCCGATCGCCGCCGCTCTGGGTGTCCTGACGCTGGCGCAGATCTACATCGTGGGATTAGTGACCGCGACGGCGTTCGTGTGGCACGACAGCGCGTCCTTCGGCGCGCTGCCGGCGATCGTCGGCCGCGACCGCGTGGTCCCCGCCTTCAGCGCGTTCGTGTCGACCGAGACCGCGTTGCGTGTGGGCGCGACCGCCGTGGCTGGGGTATTGGCCGCCACGCTGGGAGCAGCGACCGCGCTGTGGGCCGACGCGGCCAGCTACCTGGTCGCCGCCCTCGCGCTCGCACTGATCCCACGAGCCTTCGGGACCCCTCTGCCCCGCCAGGCCGACGGCCCGCGGCTGGTACGCAGGCTTGCCCGCGACGTCGGAGAGGGCCTGCGCTTCTTGAGGCGTCACGCGCTGGTCTGGCCACTGACTATCACGGGGTTCGGGCTGAGCCTGACCGGCGGCGCCGTCCTCGGCCTGACCGTCGTCTATGGCGTCCGGCAGCTCGGGCTGCCCGGCGACGACGCCAGGCTTGGGTGGCTGTTCTCGTCCGGAGCCGTCGGCGCGCTGCTCGCCGCCGTCGCCCTGCCCCGCTTGGTGCGGCGCGTGAGCCAACCGCGCCTGAGCCTGCTCGCCTTCGTAGGCAACCTGGTTCTGACCGGCGGGATCGCACTGGCGAGCAGCCTGCCCGCCAGCTTGCTGCTGCTCTTCGCCTGGAACGCCACCTACACGCTGATCATCGTCAACGGCATCGCGCTGCGCCAGCAGCTCACCCCTGACCGGCTCCAAGGCCGCGTCAACGTGACCGCCCGCATGATCGCCTGGGGCGGCCAACCCTTCGGCGCGGCCCTCGGCGGCCTCCTCGCCGACCACACGAGCATCCGCATCACGCTCCTCGTCATGACGCTCGGCGTCGCCACGAGCACCGCCTACGGCTGGCTCTCCCCACTGCGCGACGCCAACGCCTCGACCGTCGCCTCCTTTGCAGCTGAGGCCGAGGCGTCAACCCGGCCGACCTGAGGCAACCCGCTTGTATATACTGACGACGATCATATATACCGAGAGCGAGAGGAGCGTGTCATGACGAAGCGGCTCATCGACGTGGACGACCGGTTGCTTCAGGCAGCGCGTGAGGCGCTGGGCGTCGAGACCTACAAGGAGACGGTCAACCGGGCGCTGGAGCGCGTTGTGGCCCAACAGCCCAGCAACGCGGACACGGCCTCTGTCCTGCGCGCGTTCGCTGACGCGACCGTCGATCTCGCGGATCCCGAGGTCATGACCACGGCCTGGCAGTGACCGCCCGGTGGCTGATCGACAAGTCGGCCCTGACGCGTGTCGGCAAGCCGATCGTGTCCGAGGTCCTCGTACCTCGGATCGACTCCGGGCTCGTTGCCATTTCCATCGTGACCGAGTTGGAGGTTGGCTTCTCGGCCCGCTCGACGCGCGATCATGACGACATCCTGGCGCTGCTGGGACGGCTGATCCCAGTGGTCGTACCCGTGCATGCCGAGCAGATGGCTCGCGATCTGCAGCGCGGGCTTGTAGAGCGTGGTCAGCACCGTGCGGTCGCGGTGCCGGACCTATTGGTCGCCGCGACCGCTCAGGCCGCCGGCCTCACCGTGCTGCACTATGACCGCGACTTCGATCTGATCGCGAACATCACGCTCCAGCGAGCCGAGTGGGTCGTCGAGGCGGGTGCGGCTGACTGAGACCCCCTCGGGTGTGTTGTGTTCGTCCAACTATTTGCACAAACGCAACGCGCCCGCGTAACCCTATAGCTCGTCAAGGGGATTGTTTGCAAGGGAATCGGCGAGCGATGGGCATGCGAAGCCCGGAACGTGCTGCCGCCCGACGTCTACCATAAATGTGAAGCAGGCGGCGGCGGGTTTGTTCCTCACCTGCTCGACGATCAGCCGTAAGAACTCAGTGGAGAAGTCGAGGCGAGGGAACGTCTCGATCAGGCCTCGCACAAAGCCCGGATCGAAATCGGGGATCCTGGCCCCCGCCACATCCGCGGCGGCTCCAAGACGGACCAGCGCGACCTCTGGTGCGCTCCGGTCCGCGATACCGGGCGAGGTGTGCAGCGCGATCGCGCTCCACACCAGGTCGACCTTTTCCCCCGGGTACGCGCGTCCCGACAAGAAGTCGCGAGCCGCCTCCGCGCCGTCTACCTCGAACCTCTGCCCGCGATCATGGCGTTCGGTGAGGCCGAGATCATGCAAGACGGCGGCGATATAGAGCACCTCGCGGTCGAGTCGCAAGCCGTCGCCCGCGATTGCGTCGGCGAACCAAAAGGTTCGCATGCAGTGGTTGAAGATGGACGGTGAGCAATCTTGGCGAGCTAGCTCGGTGGCCTCATGCGCGACCTTGGAGTCCGGCACGCGAGCGGCGAAGGTGCCGGGCATTGACGTCCTTTTCGATCGATTCCCCGTTGGACCGACGAAGTCTACCTCTTCGGCGAAGGTTGAAAGGTGGCCTCAACGGCCGCTCAGTAGGGCGTGGGCTTCGGCGATGAGCTCGCATTGGCGGAGCCACCCCTCGCCGTCGAGGCCGATGACGAGACGTTCGGCTCCGGCCGCGGCGTAGGCCGCGAGGCGTTCGGCGGCTTCCCGCGGGCGGCCGGTGATCGGGATCGTGGCCGCCTCTTGGGGTGGCAAGCCGTGCTCGTCGGTGAGGCCGCGGACGAAAGCGTCGCGGGCAGACCGGATAGATCCGGCGGCGCCGAGCATGGCATGGCCTCCGACGGTGATGCTCGGGGTCGCGCGTCCGGACCCGGCCGCGAGCTCGCGCAGCTTCGCCGCGCCCGAGACCAGCGCGCTGGGCGTGATGAGAGAGGGGAACCAGCCATCGCCCTTGGTCGCGGCGCGGCGAATCGCGATGTGGAATTGCCACCGACCAGGATGGGCGGCACGGGCGCGGCCGGAGCCAGGGTGACGACCGGCTGACCCGGCTCCAGCCGGGTTGGTCGACCGTTGATGAGTGACGGCAGGACATCAAGGGACGTATCGGTCCTGCGACCCCGCTCGTGCGCTGGTCCGCCGGCGGCCCGCCAAAACGGCGTGCCCGGGAAGCCTCCCGACCCGATTCCGAGGAGGACGCGGTTGCCCGAGACGTGTTGGAGCGTCGCGATCTGCGCAGCCGCCCAGGCGACCGGGCGCAGGGGGAGGACGAGCACGCTGAACCCGACGTAGACCCGCTCGGTCACCGCCGCGGCGGCCGTGAGGACAATGGTGCTCTCCAGCGACGGCGTACCGTCCCCGACGATGAGGTCAGGCGCCCACACCGAGTCGAGCCCAAGGTTCTCGACATGACGTGCGGCCGCGGCAATACCACCGCTTCCGAGGCTTTCGTTCCCACCGAGAGTGGGAAGGCCTATGCCGATCTTGAGCTCTGCCATAGCGGGTGCCGCCGTTCGTCGATCCCCGTGCCGTCACCGGAAGTCGCCGGCGTGGTCGGTAGCCCACTGCCCGAACGTGCGTGCCGGTCGTCCGGTGACGTCCTGGACCGTGGTCGTGACCGGCTCTGGCGTTGTCACCAACGTGGCCCAGCTGTCCAGGGCGTAGTCGACGAACGAGGCATCGCCCCAGGCGGCGAGCAGCTGTTCGCGTGCTTGCTCGCGGGAGAGCTCTTCCCAGCGGATCGGGCGGCCGATCGCCTCACCGATGATGCGTACCTGGTCGGCTTGGCTCACCGCCTCCGGGCCGGTCAGCGGGTATTTGCCCCCGACGTGCCCGTCCTCGGTAAGCGCGCGGACGGCCACTGCGGCGATGTCCGCCTCGTGGATCAGCGACCTCCTCGCGTCGCCATAGGGCCAGCGCACCACGCCCTCGCGGATCTGGTCCGCCCACATCAAGGTGTTGGCCGCGAACCCGCCGGCTCGCAGGAACGTCCAGTCCAGCCCGCTCTGCTCGATCAGTTGCTCGACGTCTCCCCACACCCCCATGGCCCGCTCGCCATCCCCCGTCCCGAACGCCGAGAGGTAGACGACGCGGCGCGCACGCTTCGCGATCGCCCGGACCACAGGAGCCGCGCCGTCAGCGGTGAACGCGGGCCACAGCAGGAACACCGACCCGACCCCTCCCAGCGCCGCCGCCACAGAGCCCGGCTCGAACAGGTCGCCGCGTACGACCTCGACGCCGTCCGGCAGGTCGGCGGACGCCGGGTCGCGGGACAGCGCCCGCACTTCCCAGCCCGCGCCCAGCAGCCCTCCCACGACGTGCCGACCAACCTTGCCGGTCGCACCGGTCACCAGAATCAGGCGTTGCTCGGTCATGAGGCGACTGTAGAACCTCAACCGCAGTTGAAGTCAACCCTGCCTGTTGGACCAGTGCGCCCAGATGGCGTGGGTGGCTTGGCGGCGGACGGTGTCGGGGTCGGCGGTCGCGTCGATGAGGACCGCGCGAGAGGTCTCGGCGTGGGCGCGGTAGCGGGCGCGTTGAGCGTCGAGGTCGGGGATTGCGCGCTCGGGTTTGCGGGCGGCCAGGACCGCTCCTGGCGCGTCGAGGACGAGGACGAGATCGGGGAGGGGGCAGGCGTGTGCGATGACCCAGCGTTCCAGCCGCCTCTTGCGACCGGTTGGGGCGTCCTTCAAGACCAGCGCGTCGATCGGGTGGCGGTCGTAGATCACGAGCCGGCCCCGAGCCTGCCACACCCACCCAGCGGCGTACCGCCACCAGAAGCGGGCCAGGCGCATGGCGGGCGCGAGGCCGGGGAGCGATCGCCGGGCGTCGGGAGGGTACAGGCCGAGGTAGGCGGTCCAGGTCTCCAACGGCCAGGCCGAGGCCAGCGCCTGCTGGAGGGTCGACTTGCCGGCGCCGTCGGGGGCGAGCAGCGCGACGGAGATCGCGCGGCGGCGGAACCGGGCGAGGGGCCGGGTCGCCTTGCGCACGAGGCGGTTGCGCGCGGCGAGCAGGCGGGTGAGGGCGCGCCTGCTCGGTGAACGCCCGGCGCGCAGGCGCTCACCGAGCGTGTCCACCCTCGCCCAATCGCCGGCGCGTACCGAGGCGAGGATCTCGTCGGCGGTGCCCACCCACCCCGCCAGCGCCCCTTGCGAGGTGGCGTGAGGGGCGAGCTCGGCCAAGCGGCGGCGTTGCCGCTCTGACAACGCCTGCCGGTCGAGGACCCCGTGGAGGAGCAACGCCCAGAACGCGTCGTGAGGACTCAGGCGCCCGCCCTCGGCGCTGCGCAAGCATTCCGCGGCCGCCCTCGGGATCGTCAGCTCCTGGTACGGACCGAAGGCCAACTCGGTCACAATGTCCAGCTTCGTCCAGGAATCGCTCGCGGGCTCATACAAGAGGAAGAACCGGTGTGTGCCACGCCCCCACGTCGGCAAAGGGACGTATCCGGACGAGCGCAGGGCCGCCTCCACACGCGGCCAATCCTGGCGATCGACAAGCATGTCGACCTCGCGAGTAGCCCCTGGAGGCCCTTCCCGCAGGACGCACCAGCGCACGCCGGCCTTCTCCCACACGTCGGCGATCGTCACCGCGTGTGGTCGGGGCGCACGATGGAGCCCGCGGCGCCGGCCAACGCCATGATCAGCCAGTAGTAACGCTCGTAGGCGAGGTGCAAGAACAGCCCCGTGGCGAGGTAGGCGATGACCATGAGCTGCGTACAGGCCACGAGGCTCGCCAGCGACGGATGGTCAACGGCCCACCGGCGCCGAGCCCGGTTCGTCTCGCGCAACGTAAGCACGATGATCGCGCCGAAACAGATCAGCCCCAAAGTGCCCGACTCGGCGGCGACATGCGGGATCAGGCTGTGCGGCTGGCGGTTGTCGAGCACCTTGAGGCCGATCTCGAGGGCCTTCGCCTTGTGGTAGGAGGGGTACAACCCCGGTCCTACGCCGACGATCGGATGATCGGCGTAGACGAACAGCGACCCGAGCGTCGACGTGAGCCGCCCCCGGATCGCGCCGTCCGCCTCGGCGGCGCCGCTGTCCTCATCGACGAGGCCTTCGACCGCCTCGATCGCCGCGAGGCGCTCGAGGTAACGGGGGAACAGGCTGAGCAGCACCGCGATGCCGGCGGCGGCGAGGATGAGCTGCCGAGGCCTGATGTAGCCCATCGCGGTCATCACCAGCAGCGTGATGACCAGCGCCACGGCCGCCCCTCGAGAGTAGGTGAGGGTGATGCCGACGGCGATCGCCGCAGTGAGCGCCGCGGCCATGACGCGCGGCCCGGCGCGAGGCTCGTCTCGCATCCTGAGTAGCCCGACCGGCATGAGCACGACGAGGATCTGCGCGTAACGGTTCGTCTTGCCGAGCGGCCCACCCGAGCGTGGCGGGAGCTCCTCCCCAGTGAGGTCGGTCAGGAGCGCCTGGGTGTGGACCTCGCTGTTCTGCGAGAATCCGAGGTAGTCGCTCTCGTACGTGCTCGTCAGCGACTGGTAGGTGGACAGCAGCGCGAGCCCGGCGCCTACCACCAGCAGCAACCACACGATCTGGCGCAGGACCCGCTCCGTGCGCACGACGTTCGTCACCGCGAGGTAAAGGCAGAGACCTTCGGCGACGAAGATCATCAGGTTGCCGAAGGCGCTCACCTGGTCGATCGAGGCCACCGTCGCGACGATCAGGACGATGAAGTACCCCACCAGCCACGGCATGGCGGGTGTAAACCACATGCGCTCCTTGCGGATCAGGAACAGGTGGAGCAGTGGCAAGACGAGCAACATCGGCACCGCGATGGCGACGAACGGGGGCAGGCCGTGCACGGTGACGGCGATCACGGCCGCGTTGCTGTAGATCAACGCGATGGTCGCGAGCGTCGCCCACTCGGGCCTGAGCATCATCACCACCAGCAGCACGCCAGCCGTCGCGGCGAGCAGCCCGAGCGGCGCCCGCACCCCGGCAAGCGAACCCGCCACTACCGCGATACCCAACGCGAGGAGCCGCACACGGACCGGAGGCGGACAAAAATTTCCCCGAACAGGGAT
>JBOGED010000506.1:0-1579 GCA_050743625.1 Egibacteraceae bacterium
CCTCCCGGGTGTCGCATTCTGGCCTCTCGCCCGTGATGACCACGCTGCTCCCATACCGGCATTGGCTACTGCCGTCGATGTGACTGTTCAGACCTTGGTTGACGGTCGCGGCGGGGCGGTCTTCCCCCGTTCCCCCGCGGCCTCACGCGACGACCTCGGCGAGGGCGAAGCCGGGGCCATCCAGGGCGTTGCCCAGGGCCGCGATGAGGCGGCTAACGTGGAGCACGGAGAGCGGACGCTTGTAGCCGCGCATGGTCCGATAGCGCTCTTTGACCCACCACCCAATCGCCCGCTCGCAGGCGTTGTTGGTCCCATCGAGCGTCTCCCCGCCGGGTCCTGCCCAGCGCCGATAGCGCGTCAGGCGCGGCCACAGGTTCCAACGATCCAGGCTGAACAGGCGCACCCGGTAGGCCAGCGACATGGCCTCGCCCGCGGCCGGTTTGGCGGCCCCCAGGTAGCGGCGGTGGACCGCTTCCAGCGCGGCGCGGGCCTCGGGCGTGGGCTGCCGCTCGGCCATCAGCCGGCGCAGGTCCCGGCAGTCGGCGACGGCTTGCTCCGGCGCGACCCCCAGGGTGGCCAGCGAGCCGTCGGCGTCGGCGGTCAACTCGGGCGTGATGGCCTCCACCCACGCCTCCGTGTTGCGCCGTACGTGGCTCTTGCAGACCTGGTGGAGCACGCCGCTCTCGTCGGCCGCCGTCTTGAAGCCGTCGGCATCGTCGCTGACCAGCAGCTCGGCTCCCAGCACGGCGGTCAGTTCCTGGATCCACGCCGTCAACGTGGCCGCCTCCCCGTTGGGCAGCAGATCGAGGCTGAGCACCGTCCCCCGCACGGCGTCGACGCTGACCCCGACGGTCAGCCACTGCCCGCCACAGCGCACGTTGGTGAGGTCCGCCCCCACCGCCACGACGCGGCCGCCCCCGCGGCGCACGGCTTCTCGCCGCAAGCCGGCGACCGCCGCGCCGGCCTCCTGCACCGCGTAGTAGACCGCCACCTTGCTCAGCGGCCAGCCGAGGGCGGCCAGGGCGATGGCCACCGCGCCGTAGCTCATGCCCAGCACGTAAAACATGACCGCCACGCCCTTCAGCCGCGCGCTGGTCTGGTCGTGGCTGACGCCCTCGGGGTAGACGCGGAAGGTGCGCCCGCAGCGCACGCAGCGATACCGCTGGGCCACGACTTCCGCCACCACCGTGTCACGCAGCGGTTTCGGCACCGCTTGCCAGTGCTGGAAGTGGCGCCCGCCGCACCCGGCATAGGGGCAGGTCTCCACCGCTGGAAAGTGCTCCGGCTGGACGGGCGGCAGGATCAGCGAGAGGCGCATCGCGGGTCTCCAGGTGTCGGCGCCACCAGATCGGACCGGCATCCTACCTCGGTTCTACCGCCGCGTGAACAATCACTTTGCAGAATAGGTATTGACAGCCGGGCACGGATAGTGTACGTTCACATCAAGCCAAACGCGGACGGGAGCAATCCCCAACGCGGACGGTGCAGCAAACGCCGACGGGTTTGGGTTTCGGCCCGGTCTGTCGGCGTTTTGCTGTGCGTGGCGTTGTGGACCGCTCTGCGCGCGAGCCGGGTGTCC
>JBOGED010000507.1:0-2078 GCA_050743625.1 Egibacteraceae bacterium
GGCTCAAGGTCGCCTCGCCGATCTACAAGCAAAGCTTCGACCTCCGTACCGGCGTGTGCCTGGAGGACCCCTCGGTGGCGGTGCCCGTCTTCGACATCCAGTCCATCGACGGCCGCATCCACATCGCGTCGCCGTAACCGCCGTCAGCTTCGCTTGCTGCGGTAGGTTCGAGGTCAAGGACTTGCTGCCGCCGTTGAGCGCAGGCTAATTGCCGACGCAGGCTGCAAACACCTTCGTCGGTGCGGCCTCCCTACGGTCATCCGCTACCTCGACAGCCCGATAGAGAAGCAGTGTCGCTGCACGCTCATCGACTCCGACGAGCGACTCCACCTTATCTGTCATGAAACTAAAGCTAGACTTTAGTTTCATGACGGATGCGATGGCGCGACTCTACCCGTTGGCGGAGCGGCAGGCCGGCTATTTCACCACTGCTCAGGCGACGGCCGAGGGGGTGAGCGATCAGCTTCTACGCCATCATCTGAAGGCTGGACGCATCATTCGGGCCACTCGTGGGATCTA
Source organism: Egibacteraceae bacterium (assembly GCA_050743625.1). Taxonomy (GTDB): domain Bacteria; phylum Actinomycetota; class Nitriliruptoria; order Euzebyales; family Egibacteraceae; genus JBOGED01. The sequence continues at coordinate 520 of JBOGED010000507.1, forward strand.
CCGGCTCACACATTTTCCGGTTCAGCGACATGAGGACCTGGTAGTGGTGACGCTTTGGGCAGGTCAGTGCTCGGCGGTCAGCTACGAGACCGCACTCGTAGTCTACGGAATCGGTGACGCGATGCCGGGCCGGATCCATGTAACCGTCCCGCGGCGCTTCCGGAGGACGCGCGTCGGCGTAGTCGTCCACCGCGCAGCGCTCGACGAGCGTGACCGGACTGTCCGTGATGACGTGCCGGTGACCACTGTCGAGCGAACCCTAGTCGACGTCTCGGGCCGCTCAGATGGCTCGCTGGCGCGGGCGGCTGCGCGTGACGCATTAGCGCGTGGGTTGACGACACGCCGGCGGCTCAGTTGGGCGCTCGAGCGCTGCCCTAAAGCGTCCGACGCCGCTGACCTCGCGGGCCTGCTCGCGGAGCTTTGCCCCCATGACTGAATATCGCGATGGCGCAGCTCTACGGGCGGCAATCGAGGCGCGACTCAAACGACGTGCCGAACAGACGGGTGCGCCCCTGGATCGGCTTCGCAAGGAGGTCGCGAACGGGCGACTCCTCGCCCGTTTTGCCGCCATCGCTCCGTCCGGCAGTTGGGTACTGAAAGGCGGCCTCGCGCTCATCGCGCGCATCGGTGACGAGGCGCGAGCCACCAAGGACATCGACGTGAACTGGCGGCGCACCCGACAGGATCTGGACGACGTCATTGAGTCCGTCGTCGATACCGACCTCGATGACTTCTTTGAGTTCGAGGTCGAGAGATCCCGGGAGCTAGACGCCGAGTCACCGGAAGGCGGGATCCGCTACCCCGTGACCGCACGTCTCGGGGGACGGGAATTCGAACGGCTTCAACTCGACGTGAACCTCGTCCCCGATGATCCACGCCCCTTCGAGCACGTATTGCTCCGCAATCCGTTCGCGTTCGCTGGCCTGCCCGCACCTTCCGTCCCGACAGTGCGCATTGAGCAGCAGCTGGCGGAGAAGCTCCACGCGTACACCCGTTCCTACCGGGCTAACGACAACTCCCGGGCGAAGGACCTCTTCGACATGCTGCTCGTCGCCCACTCGCTGCCCGTCCCCGATGCGCCGACCATGAGTGCGGCAGCCCGCGTCACCTTCGCGATCCGCCGTACGGCGTGGCCGCCCAGGCTCGGACCCCCACCGCAAAAATGGGAAGCGGCATGGGCGGGCTTCGTCGCCGATCACGATCTTCTGTGGGTCACGCTCGCCGAAGCGGAGTTGGCCCTGCGTCAGTTCTGGGATCCGGTTCTTGCGGAAGACCTCATTCCCGCCAACTGGAACTCGCAACTGTGGAAATGGGTTGTATGAGCTTCGAAGACGGACTTGTCACCTCCGTACACGGATGAGTTCGAAGCTTTGCGTTGGTCTGTTGAGGACCATGCCGTTGTCCGCATCTCGCTTACCAAGCGGTTGACCTTCCACCCTGCAGGACACCAACGACCATTTCCTTGCCAATCTGCAGCGGGACGGGACCTATTCGGTGATCCCGCGGGTGCCCGGTGGCGAGATCACCCCGGACCAGCTCATCACGATCGGCGAGGTGGC
>JBOGED010000508.1:0-19011 GCA_050743625.1 Egibacteraceae bacterium
CGACGAGGCCGGCCACGGCGATGGGCATCGCGCCGCTCCCTCCCGCCTCCGCGCCTGGCGCCGGGGTGGTCTCGGCGACGATCGCCACGGTCGGCGCGGGCTCGTCGGCCTCCTCGGGGCCGATCCAGTTCTGCACCTGGCCATCGTCATAAGTCTGAATCGCGGGGAAGCTCAGCTCGCCCGTCTGATCAGGGTTTCGCGCCGAGAAGCTGAACTCGTCGAACTGCCCGGGGCCGATGGCTCCCCCGGAGATCACAAGGACACCGTTCGCGTTCTCCAGTGTCCATCCTGGCTTCGGCTGGACCCGCGCCTCCTCGAAGCCTGGCGGGAGCTCTATCTCGAGCCTCGTCGTAGAGGCGCCGGTCTCCGACTCGTTGGGAACCCGGACCGTGTACTTCGCGAACCCACCGGCCTGCGTGGCGTCAGCGCGAACCGTCACGTGCGCGAAAGCGGGACTCGCCAACGTAAGCAGCAACGCCCCTACCAGCGCGATCAGGGTAACCCGCAGTCTCGCCATGGCCTCTCCTTATCCGTTGACTGGCACCGTGATCTCGGTCTGCAACTGCTCGAACCGTGATACCGGCAATGTGAACGTGAGCTTCCATTGCCCGGGGAACGTCATCTCGTTCCCGGCCATCGTCCAGTGACCTGGACCGGCCGGCGTTGCGACGCGTTCGATCGGGCCGATGTCCTGCACGGGCAGGGCGAACGAGACCTGCAGGTCCTGTGGATCTCCCGGATCCGTCGGCTGGCCATTCGCAGCGAGCAGGTAGAGGTGCAGCTCGTTCCTTCCCGCGCGGTTGGGATCGACCGTGACCTCCAGCTGGTAGTCGCCCATCGCGCTCCGTGAGCTGAAGAAGCCGGAGACGCCGGCCGCCGTCCGTGCGGGCACGACGTTGACGAGCACCGCCGTGACCGCGAGCACCGCGACGATCCCGGCGGCCTCCAATCGGACCACCCGCCGCAACCCTTCCCAAGGTCCTTCTCGGAAAGGTCCTGGCGATCGTGCCTTGATCGCCGGGACCAGCCGCCGGTTGTTGTAGGCGCCGCCCGCGATGACCAGGCCGACCAGGACAAGTTTCGCGATCAGCGTCCAGCCGTAGGCGGTCGAGGTCAGCGCTCGCACGGCCCGCACCTCGGCCCACGCCATCGCGCTGCCCGCGATGACGACGGCGACCACCGCGACTGTCGCGAGCGCCGAGAAGCGCGCCACCAGCGTGGCGGCGCCGACCGCGTCGTGTCCTTTCCGGCGGCGGAGGGTGACGAGGAGCAGCACCAACCCCCCGAACCATGCGGCTCCCGCTGCCGTGTGCGCGAGGTTCGCGCCGGTGACCAGGGCTTGCGGGGAGCTGGCGGCGGTGTGGCCGGTCAACGAGAACGAGGCGATCACCATGAGCGCGCCTCCGGCGGCGACGGCTGTCGCTGGGCGGGACCACAACTTGGGTACCGCGAGCCCGACCGCGACGAGACCCGCCAGCCGCGTCACCGTCGAGGCGCCGAAGCCGCTGGTCAAAATGCTCTGTAGCACGCTCGCGTTGGCCAGCGCGGCGGCGCCGGTTCCCGCTGTCAGCACCGCCTGCCCGCCATAGTCCGCGACGCTCGCCACTCCCGCTACGGCTGCGGCCACCGTCACGATCCGGATCAGGGTGGCCCGCTCGCTCGCTACTCGGTCGTGGACGAGGAGGAGGAACGCCACCCCGCCGGCCGCGATCAGTGCTGAGGCGTACAACACCCACCTACTGATCGCCGCGGCGATCTGCCAGCCCGCCTCGTCTGGCGTGGGACCTAGGGTGGCAAGCAGGCCTGTCCGGTCGATACCCGAGGTGGGGGCGGTAACGGCGAACGTGAATGCTCCTCTGATCGGGTGGCCGTCGGCGGATGTCGCTTGCCAGGCGACGACGTAGCTGCCATCGGCGAGTTGCCCGTCCAGGACGGTGGTCATGACCGTCCCGCCCTCGCTCATGGTGAGGCGGCCCGTCTCGACCTGCGCTCCTCGCGCGTCGAAGAGCCGGACGCCATTGGGGGGAGGGCTCACCGGCTCGTTGAACTCGAGCACCAACTCGCCGGGCGCCGTGGCGACCGTGTCGCCGTCGATCGGCGCGGTCGTCGTCAGCTGCGAGTGCGCCCACGCCGCACCAGGCGCCACGAGCAAGAGCCAAAAGAGCAGGCTAACGCACGCGACCCCGCGTGCGAGGGCGCGGCTGAGCAACGTCTGACGTTGTCCCACCGATGCAAGGGTAGGACACACGCGCGGAAAAGTTCCCTCGCATAGGCACGAAGTTCCGCACCGCCTACCATTGCCTTTCGCAGCTCCTGCTGGCAACTGGAGAGGCTCTCGCGCGGTGCATTCACGTCCTCGGCTCTTGACCGTGATGGGCTCGGGTGAGACCGCGCCCACGATGGCGAAGGTGCACCGGTTGTTGTTCGAGCGGCTGGGGCGAACACCCGTCGACGCGGTGCTCCTCGACACGCCATACGGGTTCCAAGAGAACGCGGACGACATCTCGAGGCGCGCGAGCTCGTACTTCAGCCGTAACCTCGGCGTGCGGCTCGAACCGGTGACGTGGCGTTCGCGAAGCGACGGTCCCCTGGTGCGAGAGCGGGCGCTCGCCCGCGTCCGGGACTCGGATTACGTCTTCGCCGGCCCGGGCAGCCCGACGTACGCGCTGGCGGTCTGGAAGGACACTCCTCTGCGGGACGTGCTGGCGCACAAGCTCGCGAGGGGTGGGTGCGTGACGTTCTCGAGCGCCGCCGCGCTGACGCTTGGCGTCCGCGCCGTGCCGGTGTACGAGGTCTACAAGGTCGGCGAGGCGCCGAGATGGGTTGAGGGGTTAGACCTGCTCGCGGATATCGGCCTATGCGCCGCCGTCGTTCCCCACTACGACAACGCCGAGGGTGGGAACCATGACACGCGGTTCTGCTATCTCGGTGAGCGGCGCTTACGCGTGCTGGAGCCCCAGTTGCCGGCCGGCGCGTTCGTGCTGGGAGTCGACGAGCACACGGCGTGCGTATTCGACCTCGATGCCGGCACGGTGAGCGTCCTGGGCCGCGGCGCGGTGTCGGTCCGCCACCACGGCGAGACCGTGACCTTCCCCAACGGGTCCGTGCTGGAGATCGACGAGCTGCGGGTCGCAAATGCGGCGGCACCACCCATCCCGGCGAGCGCCGACCTCGCCGAGCCGCCGCCTCCCGCGCCGGCCATCTCCCTGGGCGCTGAGGCAGACCGGCTCGAATCGGTCTTCGACGGCGCCCTCGCCACCCGCGACGTACCGACCGCGGTCGCGGCGGTACTCGAGCTGGAGCAGACGATCTTCGACTGGTTCGCCGACATGGAGGCGGGGGACATGGCGCACGCTCGAGCCGTTCTCCGCCGGCTCGTGGTCCGGCTGAGCGACGGTGTGCGGGATCCTCGCGAGTCGATCGAACCGTTTGTCGACGCGCTGGTCGATATGCGGGACCGTGCCCGCGCCGAGCGCTCCTGGGACGTAGCCGACCTGCTGCGCGACCGCCTGGTCGCCGCTGGCGTCCAAGTCCACGACACCCCTGAGGGCACCATCTGGACCCTGGTGGAGTAGCGCGCTTCAGTGGCCGCGGTCGACCCATTCTTGCAGCTGAGGAGCTTCTGCACCGATACGGGTGTCGTCGCCGTGACCGGTGTGGACGCTGGTGTCGGGCGGGAGAGTAAGAAGCTTGTCCCGGATTGAGGCGATGATGACCCCAAAGTCGGAGAACGACCGACCCGTGGCGCCGGGTCCACCTTGGAACAAGGTGTCGCCGGAGAACAAGGTTCCCGCGCCGTCATAGAGGCAGATGCCACCGGGGGAGTGCCCTGGCGTATGGATCACCCGTAGCCGTGCGGCGGCGGCGGCGATCTCACCACCGCCGGTCAGCGCTCGGTCTGGAGGCCGGTGCGGAAAGACGGCGTCCCACAGCACCCGGTCGTCGGGGTGGAGCCAGATCTCTGCGTCCACGCGCTCGGCGAGGTCGAGCGCGGCGTTGATGTGGTCGTTGTGCCCGTGTGTGCACACGATCGCGCTGACGCGCCGGCCGGCGATGCCGTTGACGATCGCCTCCGCGTCGTGGCTGGGGTCGACGACGAGCACCTCGTCCTCCCCGCCGATCAGCCACACGTTGTTCTCTACCTGAAAGTCCTGCCCGTCCAGCGAGAAGATCCCCTCGGTACGGACACGGTCAACCCTCAAAGGACCACCACCGAGCGTAAGACCTCGCCGCGCTCCATCCTGGCGAACGCCTCCTCGACGTCCTCCAAGCCGATCGTCTCGGACACGAAGCGGTCGAGGTCGAAGCGACCGGCCAGATACGCGTCGACGAGCATCGGGAAGTCCCGGCTGGGCAGGCAGTCGCCATACCACGAGGACTTCAGCGCGCCGCCACGCCCGAACAGCTCGATCATGGGCAGCTCGATCGTCATGGAGGGGTCCGGCACACCCACCTGCACCAGGCGACCGGCGAGGTCACGGGCGTAGAACGCCTGCTTGTACGTCTCGGGCCTGCCGACCGCCTCGACCGCGACGTCGACGCCATGGCCGCCGGTCAGCTCGCGGATCCGCTCGACGGGATCGCTCTGCCGCGAGTTGATCGTGTCAGTCGCGCCGAACTCCTTGGCCCACTCCAGCTTCCGGTCGTCGATGTCCACCGCGATGATCCGTCGGGCGCCGGCCATCGACGCGCCGGCGATCGCCGCGTCGCCGACGCCGCCACAGCCGAACACCGCGACGGTCTCGCCGCGCCTGACCTCGCCGGTGTTCACGACCGCGCCCCAGCCGGCCATGACCCCGCAGCCGAGCAGCCCGGCCGCCTCCGGCTTGGCGGCGGGATCGACCTTGACGGCCTGCCCTGCGGCGACGAGCGTCAGCTCGGTAAACGCCCCGATGCCGAGCGCGGGTGACAGCCGCGTGCCGTCCTCTCGCGTCATGGGCTGGGCGGCGTTCCGGCTGTCGAAGCAATACCAGGGCTTGCCGCGGACACACGAGCGGCACAGCCCACACGGCGCCCGCCACGCAAGGATCACGTAGTCGCCAGGCTCGAGCCCGCCCACTGCATCGCCGACCTGCTCGACGACACCCGCGGCCTCGTGGCCCAGCAGGAAGGGAAACTCGTTGTTGATCGCTCCATCGCGGTAATGGAGGTCGGTGTGGCAGACGCCACACGCCTGCACCCGTACGAGCGCCTCTCCCGGCCCGGGATCGGGCACGTTGATCGTCTCGAGGGTGACGGGCTTTCCCTGTGCGCGGGCGACGACGGCTCTCGACTGTGGCATGGTGCGGCTCCCCTTGCTCACCGGTCTCCAACGGCCAGGGTTTCTCACGCATCCGTGAGAAACCCTGGCCACAAGCCTACTGGTTACCGCCTATCGGCGGGACCAGTGCTGGGCGTTGACGCTCGTCTCCGCCAGCTCGAAGGTCGCGGCGTAGCCCTCGAATCCCTCGATGTTCTTGTTCACGGCGTACAGCGCCTGGGGGGCGCACAAGAAGACGCTGAGGGCCTGGTCGTAGACGAGCCGGTCGATGTCCGTCGCATAGCCCACAAGCTTGTCGGGATCGGTGGAGGTCGCGAACCTGCCGAGCAGGTCTTCGAACTCTCCGACCGCGGGACCGGTCCGGAAGGCTCCGGTCGAGTGGTAGAACTCGCGGTGCAGGACGGCGGGTGGGGCGTCCGCGAGGAGATCGAACCAAGGGAACACGAGGAGGTCGAACTCTAGCGGCAGGACCTTCTCGACCAGCGCATGCTGGGCGGCGAGGGCCTGGTCCGCGGGGATCACCATCAGCCTGACCTCCATCCCGAGCGACTTGTGATAGTCCTCGGCGAGCAGGCGCGCCACGTCCTCCATGTCTGGCAGGGTGGCCAGGCGCAGCTCACGATCTCGCGGCCAACCGGCGTCGCGCAGCATCTCCCTCGCGCCTTCCGGATCGTACGGGTACGGTACTTGGTCCTCGGGTAGCCCCGCCTGGTAGGGGGCGGTGAGACCGCCGAGCGGGTACGCGTACCCCTCGAACGCGACCTCGATCAGATGGTCGCGGTTCACCGCGAGATTGAGCGCTCGGCGAGCTTGGACGTCGCCCAGCGGTACGCCTTCGGCATCCCGGTTGATCAGGCAGGTGAGCACTCGCAGCGCATCGACGCGTACGAGCTTGGCATGTTCAGAGTCGACGACTCTCTGCGCGTCGGCTGGTCGGATCTCCGTGACGATGTCCACCTCGCCCTCGGTGTCGCAGACCAGGTCAAGCGCCTCCGATGGGTCGAGCTCGTTACGGAAGACGATTCGCCCGACACGAGGCCCGCGATCACGGTTCCAGTGGCCGAGGTTCGCCTCCATCACGAGCCGATCGCTGCGCGGCTGGTCCGTCGGCAGCCACGTGCACACGAATGGATCCGCCGAAACCAGGCCGATCTCGGCGCGTAGCGACGAGTAACCCTCGACCAGCTCGAACACACCCGAGCCCCACGGGCCCGGACCGTCGATCACTCACCAATGGCCCTCGCCGCTGCCAACGGTCTTATAACCGAACCCCATCTCATCCCAGAACCGGTCGTTGGGGAGGTGGAAGCCGCGGAACTTGCCGAGCACCAGGCCGTCCGCGACCGGGAACGTCATCCGGACGGTGTGGCCGTCAACAACCTCGAGCTCGGTATCCGGGTCGAAGTTCAGATACGTGCCCGGCGGGTGCGGGGCCTTCCATTTCTGCGTCTCGACGAATGCTCGCTCGAAGGTCTCGGCTCCGAAGGACGTCCCGTCCTGGAACCGTACGTTCTCACGAAGCGTGATCTCGATCGTGGTGTCGTCTACCCAATGGGCGTCTTCCATCAACGAGCCAGTGATGTGGCCCTTCTCGTCAGTACGAACCGGCTCTTCCATGGTATTCCATGTGATATAAAGCCAATTCAGTGGGTGAGGGTCAACGATGTTGATCGTGCCTGCCGGATCTTCCTGTGTCATGGACTCCCCTCCTATCAGATGGTTCAGATCCTTACATTGCAGGACCGGAACCTTCGTACAGCATATTTGCCCCCGCCAGCCTGGCCCGACGGTATGGCGAGTCGGGTGCCGCTATGGGTTAAGCTTCCTCAATGCGCGCTTTCGACAAGATTGATCATGAAGAAGGCGGATTCGTCGATTTCCTTGACGAAGCACGAGCCGACCAGGCCGCGCAGCAGCGATCTCGTGAACGTTGGTTACGGCAACAGGTAACTGAGGAGGCGCGGTTCGCGGGGACCCTCGTGAACCTGGCGGAGCGGCGCGCGCCGGTCGCGGTGCGAGTGGCGAACGGGCGTACCCACCGCGGCGAGATCGCCGTCGTCGGCCTTGACTTCTGCCTGGTGAGGGGCACTGTCGACGCGTACCTCGCGCTCGACGGCCTCGCGTGGGTGCGGCCGACCGGCGCCTCGGGAGTCGTCGCGATGGGGGATCGGCCGGCTCAGGCGGATCTGAGCCTCATTGAGCTGCTGGGGCGCTTGGCCCCCGATCGGCCCCGGGTGGCGCTGTTCCTCCGCGGGGACTCCGACCCTCTCGCGGGTCGTCTCCGCGCGGTCGGGCTTGACGTCCTCACGCTTCAGGTCGCGAGCGATGGGCGGGATATCTGCTTCGTCCCCACGTCCGCGTTATGGGAGGTGGTCCTCACCCGTGACTGACTTACAGGAGCCCGGCGCGCTCTCCCTGCCTGGCCTCAGGATAGAGGTGCTCCAGCGCCCCTGGCTGGATCCGCGCGGACTCAATGAAGGACTGGATGTCATCGAGCTTCAGCCGTATGACGCGGCCGAACTTGTACGCCGGGATCTGCCCCTCGTCGATCAAGCGGTACAAGGTCCGCGGGGTCAGACCGAGATGCCGCGCCGCCTCGGCGGTACCCAACCATTGAATATCCTGATCTGCCATAGGTCCTCAGGATAGCCGATCCGGGTCAAGATGTCGCGGAGAACCGGGGATCGTCCGCTTCTCCCACCTCGGCCGTGAAAGGGCTTGTGAGCGTGTCCGACGTCATTGTTGCCGCCCCGGAGTCAGGGGCTGATTCATCGCCAGGAAACTCGGCCAAGCCGCTCCGGCGCCGCGGGAGACTGCCGACCGGGCGTGCCGTGGTGGGCGGGTTCCTCGTCATCGTTGCCGCCGTCGGTTCCTTCGCCGCCTACGCGGGCGCGACCGCGTCGCCCGACACCGTATGGCTGGTCGCGAGCCGGCCAATCGAAGTAGGCAGCCGGATCGACCAGGGAGACCTCCAGTCGGTCGCGATCGAGCTTCCCGAGGTCATGCACCGGCGCGTATTCAACGCCAACGGGTCGGAGGGCTTGGCGGGAGCGATCGCCGTCGCCCCGATCGCCGCTGGCGAGCTGATCGAGGCGAGCGACGTCGTCCGGCCTCCCCGCGGTCCCGGCGGAGCGTTGGTCGCCGCCGAGGAGATCTCCTTCTCCGTGAGCATCGACCGTGCCGTCGCGGGAACGCTTCAGCCGGGGGAGCGGGTGGACGTGCTCGCCACCTATCCAGACGGATGCACCGGCGCGGTGGTCCGCCGGGCGTTGCTCCTTGGGTCCCGCGCCGAGGGCGAGGGTCTGGACACGGGCGGCGTGATCCTCACGCTCGGGCTCGATCGCCCCGACCAGTCCGCGGCCGTCGCTGACGCGATGAACAGCGCGAAGATGGTCGTCGTCCGCACCAACGCGAGCGCTGAGGCTACCCCGACCGGAGCCTGCAAAGGGCCGGTCGCCACGTCTGAGGCCTCCTCCACCGCCACTTCAGAGGACGACGGCTGATGCGCGGCGAGCGCTATGTGCTCCTCGGTCTGGCCCGCGCGCGCTCGGAATGGTTCCGGTCTGTCGCGCAGTGGTCGACGGCGGGAGCCATCCCCGCGGAGTTCTACAAGTGCGTGTCGGCCGAGGAGCTCCGCGCCCGCTTGGCCTCTGGCAGGCCGTTCTCGGCGGCGCTGCTCGACGGAGGGCTTCCCTCTACGGACCGCGACCTCATCGCCGCGGTCCGGGACTCCGCCTGTGTCCCGATGATCGTCGACGACGGGCGTGACCGGGACTGGAGTGGCCTCGGGATCGCCGCGGTCCTGGATTCGACGGTGACGCGGGAACAGCTCCTCGACGCGTTGGCCACGCACGCCAACATGGTGAGCAGCGGCGCGCCGCTCCCACACTCCAGCGTTGATCCCGGGATCCCGGCTCAGGGTACGGCTCCCCTCGTCGCGGTCTGTGGCTCTGGCGGAACCGGCGCATCCAGCGTTGCGGTCGCGCTCGCGCAGGGGCTCACCTCGGGACCCCTCACTGGCCCCGTGCTGCTCGCCGACTTCTGCCGCGTCGCCGACCAGGCGATGCTGCACGACGCGAGGGACGTCGTCCCGGGGGTACAAGAGCTCGTCGAGCTGCACCGCGGCGGCCGGCCCACCATGTATGAGGTCCACGCCCAGACGTTCCACGTCGCCGAGCGTGGCTACCAGCTGCTCCTCGGGCTGCGCCGCCCCCGCTACTGGTCGGCCCTGCGTCCCCGGTCCTTCGAGGCTGCCGTCACCAGCCTCCGGCATACATTCGGCGCGCTCGTGTGCGATATCGAGCCCGACCTTGAAGGCGAGGCCGACGGGGGCTCCCCGGACGTGGAGGAGCGTAACCTCATGGCCCGGACGGTCACAAGCCAGGCCTCCGCAGTGTTCCTGGTCGGCCGCGCGGACCTGCCCGGCGTCCACGGGATGGTCCGGCTCGCCGGTGACCTCGCCCGGTTCGGTGTCCCCGCCGGGCGGATCGTTCCGGTGGTCAACCAGGTCGCGCGGCGACCGCGGCTCCGCGCTGAGCTGACCCAGGCCTATCACGAGCTGGTCAAGACGAGCATGAACGGCGCGGAACCGCTTCCTCCCCTGTTCCTGCCGGTCCGGCGCGTCGACGAGGCGTTGCGTGACGGCGTCCCGATGCCCCCGCCGCTGCCGGCGATCCTCGCTGGCGCGTTCCATGGGTTGATCCCCAACCCGCGCCTGGACGCGGTGAGCCCACCCGAGACACCCGCCCGTATCGAGCCGGGGTCGATCGGCGCGTTGACATGACCGCCACCCCGCTCGTCGAGATCGAGCGCTCGGTCCAGTCCATGGCGAAGGACCTCGTGCTCGACATGTCCGCCCCCGAGGGGCGCCAGCGCTTGCGCGGGCTGATCGACGATGAGGTCACGCGCTGGTCAGAGGACTTCAAGCGCGGCTTATGCGCGGTCGACCTGCTCGATCCGCAGCTCATCGCGGACCGGGCCTTTCGTAACCTCGCCGGTTATGGCCCGCTCGAGCCGCTGCTAGCCGACGACGACGTCTGGGAGATCATGATCAACGCCCCGGACGCCATCTTCTACAAGCGCCATAGTGGTCCGAGCGGCTACCACGACGAGGTCTTCCACGACGATGACCATGTCGTCCGGATCCTCACGAAGATCCTCGACGACGCTTCTACCGCCCACCGCAAGCTCGACCCGGCCGAAGGCCTACAGGACGCCCAGCTCGACGACGGCGCGCGCCTCCACATCGTCCATCGCGACGTCGGGTGCGACGGCCACCTGCTGGTGAACATCCGCAAGTTCACGGGAGTCGCGTTCCGCTCGTTGGACCAGCTCGTCGCGCGCGACATGCTGACGGCCTCCGTCGCCGCGTTCCTGCGTGCCTGTGTCAAAGCGCGCCTCTCGATCGTGTTCGCGGGAGCACCGGGCTCCGGCAAGACGACGATGCTGTCCTGCTGCACCGCGGAGCTCGACCCAACCCTTCGGGTGGTCATCGCCGAGGAGGTGTTCGAGGCGGACGTCCCACTCCCCAACGTCGCCTCCATGCAGACCCGCGCGGCCCGCAGCGATCGACCGGCCGTCGACCTGCGGCGCCTCGTCTCCGGTTTCATGCGCATGGCACCGGACGTGGCGATCGTCGGCGAGGTCCGTGACCGCGAGGCCCTCCCGCTGCTCCTCACACTCTCGTCCGGCGTGAAGGGCTACACCACGATCCACGCCGGGTCGGCCCGGCAGGCCCTCACGCGCCTGCGCTTCATCTGCCAGCTGGCGGACACGGGCAGCGAGGTCCCGATGAGCGCGCTGAACGCGCTGGTCACCGAGGCGGTCGACATCGTGGTGCACTGCACCCGCCAGCACGGCCAGCCGAGGGTCACCGAGGTGATCGCGGTCGAGGAGCTGCAGACCGGCGCGGGTGGCGCGGCCTTCACCACGACGGAGGTCTTCGCGCGGCCTCGGCACGGTGGACCGCTCACCTGGACGGGTAACCTCCCCGCCCGCGCTACCCGCTCCTTGGAAGACGCGGGCTTCGACGTACGCGAGCTACTCGAGGCGTCGGCGTGATCGGGCTGTTGCTCGCCCTCGCAGCTGGCTATGGGACGTTCTTGCTCTACACGTGGTGGGCGTTCGGCTGGCGAGGGGTCGGCATTGGCCCGTCCGTGAGAGGCGGCGGGGGGCGAGGGGGCGACCGGACATTGGAGCTCCTCGCGCGAGCGGGGTTGGAGGAGGTCAGGCTCCTCGAGCTTCTCGCCGTCATGGCTGCCCTGGCCGCAGTCGGCGCGGGATTGGGCTACGCGATCTTCGGCGGCATCGTCGGTCCGCTCGCCATCGGCGCGGCGGCCGGCACGGTGCCGATCGCGGCGGTGCGGCAACGCCTCCAGCGGCGGCGCATGAAGGCCCTACAGGCCTGGCCGCGGATGATCGAGGAGATCCGGCTGGAGGCGACCTCGCTGGGCCGATCCATCCCCCAGGCGCTGCTCGCCGTAGGCCTGCGTGGGCCGGCAGCGATGCGCCCGGCCTTCGAGGCCGCGCAGCGTGAGTGGCTGATCTCGACAGACTTCGGCCGGACGGTCGCGACGTTGAAGAGCCAGCTCGCTGACGCCACCGCGGACGTGGTGTGCGAGACGCTGCTCGTCGCGCACGACGTGGGCGGCTCGGACCTCGAGCGCAGGCTGTCCGCGCTGATCGAGGACCGCATCGCCGACACCCAAGGTCGCAAGGACGCCGTATCGAAGCAGGCGGGAGCCAAGTTCGCCCGCCGCTTCGTTCTTGCCGTCCCCTTGGGGATGGCGTTGGCGGGCTTGAGGATCGGGGACGGCCGCGCCGCGTATGAGACTCCCGCCGGGCAGCTCGGCGTCGCATTCGCCCTGGCCATCACCGGCCTGTGCTGGTGGTGGGCAAGCCGCATCATGCGACTCCCTGTGGAGGAGCGGGTGTTCGTATGAGCGCGGAGCGCGATCCCATCCCGGAGGGATCATCATGAGTAGGGTTTGGGTCGCCTCTGGGCTGGTCGGCTGGGTCGGCGTGACGCTCCTGCTCTCGCGGCTGCGATGGTTCTCCCGCCCCTCGCTCGTCGAGCGGCTCCGCCCCTACACACCCGGCGGCTTGGCCCCCGGGGGGCGCGGCGGCCTCCTTTCGCTCGAGTCCTTCCGAGACGCGATCGCGCCGTTCTCGCGGGTGGCGTGCGAGCGGGTCGCGCGCCTTCTCGGCGTCAGCGAGGATCTCCATGTCCGGTTGCGGCGTATCCACTCTGACTACGACGCCACGGCCTTCCGGGTGCGGCAGACCGGTGCATCCCTCGCGGGGTTCGGGGTGGAAGCGCTCGTCGCCCTCGCGCTTCGCCCGCCGCTGCCGATCGGCCTGCTGCTCATCGCGGGAGGTCCGTTGCTCGCGTTCCTCCTCTTGGAGCAACGGGTCGCGCAGGCGTCAGAGCGCTGGCAGCGCCGCCTGTTCCTCGAGCTCCCCGTCGTCGCCGAGCAGCTCGCGATGCTGTTGTCGGCAGGCTACTCGCTGACCAGCGCGCTTAACCGTATCGCCGCGCGGGGACAGGGATGCTGCGCGCGCGACATCGCGCGCGTGTGCCGGCGCGTGCGCCAGGGACTGGCGGAGCAGGACGCGCTCCGTGAGTGGGCGGAGATCGCCCAGGTCGACGCGCTGGACCAGCTGATCCCCGTCCTCGCACTGAACCGGGAGGCGAGCGACCTCGGCCGCCTGCTGTCCGAGGAGACCCGCGCGATCCGGCGCGAGGTGCAACGCCAGCTCACGGAGCAACTGGAGCGCAAGGCCCAGCAGGTGTGGATCCCCGTGACGGTCGCCACGCTGATCCCCGGTGTGATCCTGATGGCCATTCCCTTCGTCAAGGCACTCCAGGCGTTCTCGGGCTAGTGGCCCGTAGTGGAGATTCCTTTGGCATTCGACTGCGCCCGCATCCCGTCTCGCGGCGTTGCTCGTCGCTCGCGTATACCTGCTGATATGCGTCGCTCCTCGCGCCTTGCGAGACGGGCGCGGATCGCAGTCTCGATGCGCAAAGGACCTCCTCTACGGACCACTCGCTCGGTTATGCTAGGAAAAAGTTCCTATATCGGGGAGAACATCTCAATGCGTTTACGTTGGAGCACGAAGCTGCGCGGTATGGCGTCAGAGGCAGGCGAGGGTGTGATCTCGGCCGCGATCGCGGTGCTGATCATGGCGTTCCTGGGCGTGGCGATGTGGGTGGCGTTCGATCGGACCTTCCAGAATGCGACAGAGCGCATCGACGAGCAGATCAACAGCATCGGCGGGTAGTTGGTCCGTCCGAGTTGGTCTGATGAGGACGGCAGCGGGCTGATCTCCACGCTCTTCGGTGTCGTGATGTTCATGCTGTTTCTCCTCCTCGGCGCCCATGTGCTGATGCACCTGTATGCTTCGTCGGTTCTCACGGTCAACGCGTTCGACGCCGCGCGAATCGTGTCCGGCGCGAGCGCAGGCGCGAACCGTGGGGCGTCGCAAGCCCGGGCAGAGGCATTGGCGCGCGAGCGGTTAGGGTCATTCGGGACACGGGTTGAGCCGTTCGACTGGAGCGCCAGCGACGGGGACAACATCGTGCTCACGGTGAGGGCCGACACGCCTGACCTGCTGCCGGGCCGGATCGCGGGGCTCGTGGGCATGGACGTCTTGGAGCGCACGGTCCGCTTGCGGGTGGAGGTCTTCCGGTAGTGCGGCGCTGGCGGGACGAGACTGGGGCAACCGCCGGGTTCGAGGCGATCCCGTTCGGCGTGCTGATCTTCGTGCTCGGCACGCTTCTGGTCGCGAACGCCTGGGCGGTGATCGACGCGCGATTCGCCGTGGCTGCCGCCGCACGCGAGGCCGCTCGCGCGTACGTCGAGGCACCGGACGCCGGCCAGGCGCTCGTGGATGGGCAGCAAGCCGCTCAAGCCACGATGGTCGCCTACGGGCGTGCCGAGCCCGCGGTTCGCGCTGAGGTCTCCACCGGCGGGTTCCGGCGGTGCGAGCGCGCTACCTGGACCGTGACCTACCCCGTGTCGGTGATCGTCTTGCCGGGCGTCTTCGGGATGCGCGAGGTCTATGACGTGACCGCGAGCCACTCGGAGATCGTCGACCCGCTCCGAACTGGCCTTGACGGGGAGGCGAGCTGCATTGGCGCGGGATGAGCCCGGTGAGCGCGGGAGCGTCCTGATCCTGATGCCCGCCGCCGTCCTGGTGCTGGTCGTCCTGGCCGCGATCACCATCGACGCCGCCGTGGTCTTTCTCGGCGAGCGCGAAGTGGCTGACGCTGCCGCGTCGGCCGCCAATGACGCCGTTGCGGCAGGGTTCGACGAGGCCTCCTTCTACCGGGACAGCCAGCTGTGCTTGAGCCAAGCCAGGGTGTCGGAGACCGCGGAGGCGTCGGTGGCCGCTCGCACCGACAACGCCGTTTTGACCCAGGTGACGGCCCAGCGAGAGATCAGCGAGGCCGGCCGGCCACAAGTGACCGTCGAGGTCGAGGCGACCGTGGACCTGATCCTCGCTCCCGCGCTTCCTGGGGCCTCGACCACCAGACGGGTCAGCGCGACGTCGACGGCCGTCCTGGAGCAAGACCCCGCTGGTCCCGAGATCGAGGTCACCGAGTCGTGCTGAACCTCAACGTTGCGTGAACAGGACGACCAGGGTCGGCAACACGAGTAGCGCGAGCGCCGCGGCCCAGACGGCCCAGACAGACCTTCTCGCGACGTGAGTCGGAGCCGGCTTCGGCGTATCCGGCGACGGTGGCCGGGGGCCGAACACCCGAGTGGGCCTGGGCTCCAGGGTTGGCGGAGGGCCTGACCGGCGCACGAGGGGCCGAGCACTTGACGGCTGTGGCGCTGGCGTCGGCTCGCCTGGTATCGCGTCTCGAAGCGCGATCGCGAACTCGGCGGCACTGGAGAAACGATCGTCGCGCTTCCGCGACATCGCACGCTCGACCGCGCTGGCGACCGCCCTGGGGCAGTCCGGCGCGGCCTCCACGAGCGGCGTGTACACCCCGCGATCGACCGCATGCAGGACCGATAACGGCGTCGGACCAGTGAACGGCGGGCTTCCCGTCAGCGCCTCGTAGCAGACCAAGCCAAGGCTGTAGACGTCGCTGCGTTCGTCGGGAGCCGATCCCCCCGCCACGGCGGGATCGAGGTACTCGGCGGTGCCGAGCTGGGCGCCCTCGTGGGCAGTCAGCCGCCCCGCGTGAGACCAGCGAGCGATGCCGAAGTCGGACAGGAGCGGTTCGCCGTCGGAGGTGAACAGGATGTTGCCCGGCTTGATGTCCCGATGCAGCACGCCCCGGTGGTGCGCGGAGGCGAGCGCTCGGGCGATCGGCGCGGCGAAGGCGACGACGCTCGGAGCGTCGAGCCGCGTCTTGGCGGCGAGGTGGTCGGCCAGCGATCCGCCGGCGGCGTACTGCATCGCGATCGCGATACCCGGCCCGTCAGGTACGAACTCGTAGACGCCGACGATGTGCGGATGGTCGAGGCTCGCGAGGATCTCGGCCTCACGCTGGATCCTGGCCAGCAGCACCTGGTCACCAGGGACGCGGACGCGCTTCAACGCGACGAGCCGACCTCCAGACGAGTGCTGCCGGGCCTTGTACACCGTGCCCATCCCGCCGTCGCCCAACGGCGCATCCAGATCGTAACCCTCAAGCTCAGTCATTCCGGGACCCACCCCAAAACCATAATGATCACCTGTTCATTCTGACTTTTCGTATGATAACCTCCTTACGGATGACAGCAAAAATTCATGGAAACCAACAGAATGAGACACGGAGCCTGCTCCCACTGGTGTCATGGTTGAGCTTGCTGATCGCGGCGATCGCGATGCTGATCCTGATGGGGAACGGCGGGCTGGCGACTCCGTCCGTCCTAGAGCCCGCCGCCTGGCCCACGTGGGCTCGCGGGCGAGAGCCCCTCAGCGTCGCCTTCGCGATACTGCGGCTGGTGGGACTGGCCGTCGCCTGGTACCTGCTGGGCGTGACGACCATCGGGATCCTCGCTCGTGTGCTCCGGTGGGTACGCCTCGTCGAGCTCGCCGACATCCTGACCGTCGCATGGGTGCGCAACCTGCTGCAAAGCGCGCTCGGCCTCGGGTTGGCCACGGCGGCCGTGACTGGCGCGACGTTGGGCCATCGGCCCGTTGAGATGGACCGTCCGCGGGCGACTATCGCCGCCGCCGTCCCAACCTCCAGCATGCAGTTCGAGTCCGAGGTCGAGCCTGAGGTCGCCCGGCCACTCCCGCCCGCGCTCGTTCCGGACTCGCTCGCGCCCGTGCTGGGCGCTCCCCAGTCCAGCGCTGACACCTACCTGGTGAAGCCTGGTGACCACTTCTGGACGATCGCCGAGCAGGTTCTCGCGCAATCGTGGGGTCGCGCCGTGACCGAAGACGAGATCATGCCGTTTTGGCAACAGCTCGTCGAGGTCAACAGGAGTGGACTTATCGACCCGGGTAACCCAGATCTCATCCTTCCGGGCCAATACCTAACGATTCCTGCGTCTCCGACCGCTCCATAAGCTATCCTCCGAAAGTATGAAAAGGGGGAATCCGACGGGTGCGGTCATGCGCGGGGTGATCGGCTGCGTCCTGGTCGTGGTCGCCGCGGGCTGCGGGAAAGGCTCCGAGCCCGTCGAGTCGGCGACGTTATCTGACGCCCCGGCAGGAGTAGGACGTGGCGCTGAGGCCTCGCAACGGCCGCTCGTCCAGCCGGTCCAGGCCGACCTTGCGTTCGCGCAGTCGGTACTCGACCGGATCGACGCGGGATTCACGGAGGCGGTCCAATACCTCGCCCAGACCCGCGCCCTCGACGATCGGTTCATGGCCTATCTCAACGCCTTGAACACCGCGGGATGGACGGACCTCGCGGCACTCGAGTGGCGGGCCCAAAAGGACGAGCTGCTCGCCTTTCCTGGCCCAGGCGCGACCACCGCCGAACGGATCGTCGAGTGGTCCCCAGGCTGCATCGTCGTCGCGGTCCGCGCCGACTACACGGCCTGGTTCCCGCCCTTCACCGAGGACCCCCGGCAACGCTACGTCGCTCTCGTCGCCGGCCAGGACCCGGGTGACCGCCTAGAGCTGAACGGGAGCGGCTGGCAGATGAACTACGACGGGTGGCAAGACGACGGCGGAGAACCGGAGAACGCATGCGACGCGCGGGCCTGATCGCGGTAGTGCTGCTCGGTACGCTCGGGCTGCATACCCCCTCAACCGCGGCCCAGGCCGTAGCCCAGGCCGCGCCCTGCCTCGGAAGGGTCGGCGGCGAGATCCACTGCGCTGGCGGCAGCTCCAGCTTGACTGGCGGCTCGTACGCCCCCGAGCGGCAGAACCGGACCTACTTCGCGGCGCCAACGGAAGGCGACTGCTACCGCGTGCGCGGCCGGGCACTTAGGCCAGGCGAGCGCCGGGTCAGCATCGCCGAGGTCATGGCCGCGCAACCCGCCGGATCGGTGCGCTGCCCCCCTGAGGGCGTGGCGGCGGACTGGGAAGAGCTCGTGCGGCTCCCACCACCCCAGGTCACCTTCCAACCCAACGGCCCCGCGCTCACCGGCAAGAAGGTCTACCTCATGATCGACCGGGCGGACGCGGTCGACGTGACCACCGCCGAGGTCCGGATCCTCGCCAAGCCGGTCAGCTACCGCATCGACTGGGGCGACGGCACCGTCACGACGACCACGGACAAAGGCCAGGGCTACCCCATCGGCCCCGAGTCCAACACTCACGTCTACCAAGAGGCCGGTGACGCCACTGTCGCCGTGACCGCGATCTGGGACGTGACGGCCGGCCCGCCCGATCAGCTCCAGCAGCTCCAACTGGAGACGACGAGCGAGCAGACCGTCACCGCCACCCAGCACCAGGCCGTTCGCCAGTACTGACGGCGCCAAAGTCACTATTGAGTTGTCAAGGTACAGCGGAGCGGGTGGTTCGCTAGGCCAGGCGTTACTCGGTCAGGACAGGCTGAGGAGGGTCGCGGTCGCGACGGCTTGTCTCCCGACCTCGGCGCCTCTCCCGAGCTCGAGGTGGCGGGCGGCTGGGACGCGCGGCCCGACGAGGACGGGGCCGGCGGGGCGGGCCTGGGGGTGGGTGGAAGGTCAGGGTGGCATCGGCGTTGCCGGTGACTGTCCAACCGCCTTCGTGCACTGCGTGATGATGGGCTACACAAAGTAACGCGAGGTTTGGTGTTAGCGTCGGCCCGCCATTGCCATGGTGCCGGACGTGGTGGACGTCGCTCCATTGCCAGGGCCGCTCGCAGCGCACCCCGTCCGGGTACGTGAACCGGCAGGTCCGGTCCCGCTCGATGACGGCAAGGCGCTGCGCCGGGCTGGGATGGCGGCGCACATCCATCCAGACCGTCCGCCCGTTGTGGGTCACTTTGCGGCGTACGACGTCGGCGTCACAGGCGATGAGCCTGGCGGTGGCCCCACAGATCCGTCCCACCCAGTCCAGCTGAGCAGCTGGTGCGCCGGGCTCTCCCGCCAACGTCTCCGGAGTAAGGAACACGGTCGCCCGGGGTTGCAGCCCGGCCACCGTCGGCAGGTCGTCTTTGCGCGCTAGCGCCGTACGGGCCAGTTGTACAAGCGCGTCGGCGTTGCGCTGCTCCGGCGTGCGCCGCTCCTCGTCAGGCAGCGTGGCCGGGTCAGGCCCGGCCAGCGCATCCAACGCCGAGCGCACCAGCGCGCCGCCGAGGGGATCCAGCAACCCGTCGACCTCGGTCATCCCGTCACTACGAGACGACACGACCAGCCGGCGAGCGGCGTACT
>JBOGED010000509.1:0-6315 GCA_050743625.1 Egibacteraceae bacterium
TCTCGCGCTACCTCGGACAAGCCGCGGCGGATGCCGGGCCGATGCAGCGCGTAGAACGATCGCGCCTCGACCGTGACCTCCTCCCAGGGTGGGTTGCCGACCACCGCGTCGAAGCCAGGGTTGGGGCGGTGGAAGACCTGAGGGAACGCAAGCGGCCAGTGGAAGAAGCGGTGCTCCTCCGCAAGTCGCCGCGCATCGGTGGTCAGCCCGTTCGTCGCTCCCCCGACGACCTCGGCGCCGCGCAGCTCGACCTCCCGCCTGGCCCCGGTCAGGCCGAACGGCTCAGCCGTCCACAGGCTGAGCAGCCGCTGGACGCCAGCGGTGGCGGCGCGCGTCTCCGCGCGAGAGCGGTCGTCGCTCTCCGCGACACGGACGGCGGCCTCCGCGGCCATCGCGATCGCCTCGTCGAGCCGGTCCTGGAAGGTCAACCGCTGCAGAGGGTCATGACCAGGCGGGCGCATGGTGGCGGGATCGGCGACCCCGACCAGCGAGTTGCCGACCTGGATGTTGCGATCGAGGTACGCGAGCGGCAGCCCGGGCACGAACGCGGCGAGCCAGAGCGACAGCTTCGCGATCTCGGCGCCCATCGGGCTGAGGTCGACGCCGTACACACATCGTTTGAGGACGAGCCGGCGGATCAGCGCGACATCCTCGACCATGGCTCCGGGAGACGCTCCGGCCGCCAACCTCGACAGGGTGTCGCGAACCTGAGGGAGCGGAGTCTGCGCAAGAAACGACACGACGAGGTCGGCGAACTCGTTCGCCACGTGGACCAGGAAGTGCGCGCTGCCACAGGCGGGGTCGAGCACGGCGAACTCGAGCAACGCACGCGCAGCCGCGGATGGGTCGTGTCGCGCCTCGCCGCGCACGACGTCCAGGTGGCGTCCGAATGCGGGAACCACGGTGTGTCGCACGAGATGTCGGACGAGCTCCGCGCGGGTGTAGTAGGCGCCCGCGGTCTTGCGTCCTCCCCGGTGCGTCAGCCAGAGCAGATCACCAGCCTCGACGTCGGGCCGCTCCCCCTCGGACGGAGCGACGTAGCGGTCGGCCTTGGCGTCGTAGCGCAGCGCGGTGTCAGCGATCGAGAGCTGGAGCGACAGGAGACCCTCGTAGATATGACCGAGGTGCCCGATCTCCAGCGTCGAGTAGTCCACCCCGGTCCCTGTCTCCGGGTCGTGCCCGAGGCCGATGAGCACGCGGCCGAAGTCGGGGTCCGCCAGCTCCGCCCGTTCGAGGATCGCCGCCCCTTCGAACCCGTCGCCGGTTCGCATCGCTCGCACCAGCCCTACGAACCCGTCCCAGAGCAGCGTGGACCTCGGGTCCGGACAGGTCGCGGTGTCCGTGGCCTCTTGGACGAGCGCTGAGAGATCCCCGGGCAGGTGCCTGGCGCTCTCGGCGTACAAGAGGAACAGCGTCCTGAAGACCACGGTGAGCGCGCCCCGGCGGAGCTCCTCGCGCACCACGTCGTCGCCAAGATCCTGTCCTTGCGCCGCGGCCCATCGCCCGAGCGCTCGGCCGAGCGTCGGCAGCACCGATTGCCTGACCCGATCGTCAAGCCGTCTCCACAGGTCGGCGCCGAAGGCTCGGGCCTCGTCCTGCAGCCGTCGGAGGCCACCCCGCGCGAGGTAGGCGGGGCCGAGAAGCCCGAGGAACGGGCGGTCGTGCTCCTTGAGCGCGGCGGCATCCAGCTCGAGGTAGCGCGCCGTCGCCGGGCCGTGGGTCGACCCGGCGTCGAAGAGCCTGAGGCGCGAGCCACTGGCGAGCAACCCGTAGGGAGCCCCGTCGGCGCGCGCATCGTTGATCAGCAACCCCTCGGGAGGACGGCCTTCGGCGTCCAGCCGCCCGAAGTCCATCGGGTCGCCCTTCGGATGGGCAACCGCGATGGGAGCGCCGCGATAGCGGACCAGGAATCCACCATCACGGCGCCGCTGCAGCTCGTATCCGTAGGCTGTGAGCACGCGCTGCCAGTCCGCCGTCGAGGGAATGGCCGCCACTACGGCCTCCAGCGCAGCCCACCGGCTCGAGTCACCCCTTAGGCACCTGTCCAAGGTGTGCATGCTGAGCAGCTCCGCGACTTTCGGCCCTCGCACATCCATCCCCCATCCTCAACAGCGGCCCTCGGACGAGCAAGTTCAGGCGCCAGCCGGCCTATCCCTGCATTGAGATGAGAACCGGCGCAGCCGCGCATCAGGAGGTGACCCTGATGCATTCTCATCCTCCGGGGCGACGGCGCCAGCCGGCATGAGCTGCTGTGCAGAGTTAGACCGGTATACCGGCATAACTCTGCACAGTAGCCCGCATAACGCCGCGCGGGAACCAGAAAGTCAACAGTTTGATCGGTTTGCCGGATTCTTATGCTCCGGAGGTTTGTCAATGGCGCCAGCCGGCATGAGCTGCTGTGCGCCGGCTACTCGGTAACACCGAACTACGTGGCCGTGCGGATAGGCCAGTCCCGACCGCGGGCCGGGCTGGGACCCGTTACGTTACGCCCGGCTCGCGCGCCGATTGCGAGACACCTATCGGCGCGACCTCTCACTCTGATGCACGGTAGGGACAAACGGCCGGCCTACGCCCCGCGCCTTGTCTGCGGCCATGAGTAGCGCACGCCGGTGAGCTGCTCCGACACCGCCCAGAGCCGGGCGGCGACCTCTGGGTTCCGTGCGGCGGGCGCCGTCCCGACCTTCTTGGGATGGCCGCGGATCTCGCCAAGCCCGTCGGGGCCGATGTAGTCGCCACCCTCGACGTCAGGCGCCGTCGCCGCGTACAGCGTCGGCAGCGCACCCGCGGCCGCGCTTTGGGCGAACACGAGATTGCCGAGCCCGCTGAGCCACTCCCCCACCTTCGACCCCGCCATCCGTGGCCCCGCCTGCTGCAGGTTGGTCGCCGCGTAGCCGGGATGCGCGGCCACGGCGATAAGGCCGGTGCCGGCGGCGGCAGCCCGGCGCTGCAGCTCGAACGTGAACAGCAGGTTCGCCAGCTTGCTCTGCGCGTAGGCGCGCCACTTGTGGTAGCCGCGGCTCCCGTCGAGGTTGTCGAAGTCGATCCCTCCCATACGGTGCGCGCCGCTCGAGACCGTGACCACGCGGGGTGCGCCGGCCGTGAGCAAGACCGGCAAGAGCTCCCCCGTCAGCGCGAAATGACCGAGGTGGTTCGTGCCGAACTGCAGCTCGAACCCGTCGAGCGTCTGCCGGTACGGCGTCGCCATGACCCCCGCGTTGTTCACGAGCACGTCAAGGCGGTCATGGGTTTTCGCAACGCTGCGCGCGGCCTCGGCCACGGATCCCAGGTCCGCCAGGTCCAACTCCAGCACGTCGACACCGGGCAGGCCACGCGCGGCCGCCTCGCCCTTCGCCGTATTACGGCAGGCGAGGATCACGCGCGCGCCATGTGCCGCCAGCACGCGCACGGCCTCCAGCCCGATCCCGCTGTTGCCCCCGGTCACCAGCACGACCCGGCCCGATAGGTCGCCAACATCGCTCGCGGTCCACTTCATGGCCACAGTATGTGCTGGATCGCGGCGGTATATCGCCGCGATCCAGCACACAACTACGCGAGGGAGGCCTTGATCTCGTCGAGGATCGCGGGGTCGTCGATCGTGGCCGGGACCGTGTACTCCTCCCCGTCGGCGATGTGGCGCATGGTGCGGCGGAGGATCTTCCCCGACCGGGTCTTCGGCAGCCGGGCGACGACGTGGCACTGCTTGAACACGGCGACCGGCCCGATCTGGTCGCGCACCATATGGACCAGCTCGGCGCGTAGCTCGTCGTGGTCGCGGTCGGCGCCGGCCTTGAGCACCACGAAGCCGAGCGGAACCCGGCCTTTAAGCGCGTCGGCGACGCCGATCACCGCGCATTCGGCGACGTCGCCGTGACCGGCCACGACCTCTTCGATCGCCCCGGTCGACAGGCGATGACCCGCGACGTTGATGACGTCGTCGGTGCGGCCCATGATGAACAGGTAGCCGTCCTCATCGACGTGCCCGCCATCACCGGTGAGGTAGTAGCCCTGGAAGGCAGTGAGGTACGACGCGATGAAACGGTCGTCCCCCTGCCACAGGGTCGGCAGCGACCCGGGCGGCAGCGGGAGCTTGACCACAACGGCGCCGTCGACATCCGGCGCTGCCTCGGTCCCGCCAGGGGCAAGCACCCGCACGTCCCAGCCTGGCACCGGCTTCGTAGGCGACCCCGGCTTGACCGCGAGCGGCTCGAGGCCCATGCAGTTCGCGACCATCGGCCAGCCCGTCTCGGTCTGCCACCAGTGGTCGATCACCGGCACCCGCAGCAGGTCCGACGCCCAGCGGTAGGTGTCGGGGTCCAAGCGCTCGCCGGCGAGGAACAGGTACGCGAATCTCGACAGGTCGTACCGCGCGAGGTGCTCACCCTTCGGGTCCTCACGCTTGATCGCGCGGAACGCGGTCGGCGCGGTGAACAGCGTCTTTACACCGTGCTGCGCGATGACGCGCCAGAACGCGCCGGGATCGGGGGTGCCGACCGGCTTGCCCTCGTAGAGGACCGTCGTGCACCCGGCAAGCAGCGGCGCATAGACGATATAAGAGTGGCCGACGACCCACCCGACATCCGAGGCCGTCCAGAAGACCTCTCCCGGCCCGGTATCGAAGACATTCGTCATCGACCAGCGCAGCGCCACCGCGTGGCCGCCGTTGTCGCGTACCACGCCTTTCGGTTGGGCCGTGGTCCCCGAGGTATACAGGATGTACAGCGGATCGGTCGCCGCGACCGGCACGCACGCGGCCGGCTGGGCAGCGGCGACCGCCTCGTCCCAGTCGACGTCGCGCCCTGAGACCAGTTCCGCCCGAGCTTGTGGCCGCTGGGCGACAATCACACGGTCAGGTGAGTGCGTGGCCAACTCCAGCGCGCGGTTGAGCAGGGGCGCGTACTCGACAACCCGCGCCACCTCGATCCCGCAAGAGCCGCACACGACGACCTTGGGTTTCGCGTCGTCGAGCCGGGTCGCCAACTCCTTCGCGGCGAACCCCCCGAACACCACCGAGTGGACCGCGCCGATCCGGGCGCAGGCGAGCATCGCAATGACCGCCCGCGGGACCATCGGCATGTAGATGATCACGCGATCGCCCTTGCCGACCCCTTGGGCGGCCAGCGCGCCCGCGAACGCCGAGACCAGGTCGGTCAGCTGCGCGTAGGTGTACTGCTCGACCGTGTCGGTCACCGGCGAGTCGTAGACGAGCGCGAGCTGATCGCCCCGCCCCGCCGCGACATGGCGGTCCAACGCGTTGGCGCAGGTGTTCAGCTCGCCCCCGGCGAACCACCGGAAAAGCGGTGCCCTCGAATCGTCGAGCACCCGCTCCGGCGTCCTGATCCATTCGATCGCTCCCGCCACCTCCCCCCAGTACTCCTCCGGATCCTCCAAGCTGCGCCGGTACGTGGCCTCGTAGGTTCCCACTCTCGCTCCCGTCGTCGCTGGCGCTCGAAGGATACGGTACCCCTCGCTAGAACCTTTTTGAAACTTACGCTCCATTCCCATGTGCCCGGAACCGTCATAGGGTGAGCCTCCTCACGGAACGTTGCAGCGGGAAGACCCAAAATCGCGGTGTTCCTTGAATGGTCGGTGCGAATGACGGAGCAAGCATGGCTTTTCAGGGAGGTTTTGGTATGCGGCGGTTGAGGTCGGGGCCGGGGTCGGGATGGGACGCGATCGTGATCGGGGCGGGCCTGGGCGGCCTTTCGACCGCGGCCTATCTGAGCACCAACGGTGTTCGCACGATTGTTGTCGAGCAGTACGACGTGGCCGGCGGGTGCAGTCACGTCTTTCGCCGCAAGCGCGCGTTCGAGTTCGACGTCGGCGTGCACTACCTGGGCGACTGCCAGCCCGCCGGCATCATCCCCACGGTGCTGCGCGGGGTTGGCCTGGACGCCAAGATCGAGTTCCTCGAGATGGATCCCGACGGCTTTGACACCTTGGTGTTCCCCGAGCTGACCTTCCGGGTCCCCCGCGGCTGGGACCACTACCTCCAACGTTTGACCGAGATCTTCCCCGACGAGCACGCCGGACTCCGAAAATGCGTCAAGGTCCTGGCCACCGTCGGACACCAGGGACGGCAGCGCGCGGCGCCGGCCACCAAGCTTGGCATGCTGCCCTACGCGCTCAAGGCGCCGGCGACCGCGCGGTGGGGCCTGCGCCCGCTGGTCGACCTCTACGACGCCTGCAAGCTCAGCCCCGCCGCCCGCGCCGTGATCAGCGCTCAGTCGCTGGACCATGCGGCACCGCCGTCACGGGTGGCGGTGTCGGTGCATGCCGGGCTGTTGCATCATTACATCGGTGGCGGGGCGTACTACC
>JBOGED010000510.1:0-13896 GCA_050743625.1 Egibacteraceae bacterium
TCACACAGCTAGAAAAGCTCGGGCACAAGGTCACATTGGAACCAGCCGCATGACGTTCTCACCAGCCAAACCCAAACCAACCCAAAACCCTCCCAACCCGCGCGCCTCAAGGCTATTTTCGTCTCACAGGACAACACATCGACAACACATCGACAACGCCTAGCGGGTCAGATGCGCGAGGCGGACCTTGCCGTGGGCGCACAGGCGCTCGTCGGCGTCCGTGATACGGACCTCCCAGATCTGCACCGTCCGGCCGCGCTGGAGGGGGGTCGCCTCGGCGCGGAGCGACCCCGAGCCGACTGGACGGATGAAGTCCGTCTGGTTGCTGACGCCCACAACCCGCGTCTCGCTGTCGGGGCCGAGCCAGGTGAGCGCGGCGATGCTGGCGAGCGACTCGATGATCGAGGCGTAGACGCCGCCGTGCACGATCCCGTAAGCCTGGTGCAGCTCGGGGCGGACGGGAGTGACCGAGACGGCGCGGTCAGGCGTGGCCTCGACCAGCTCGGTGCCCAGGTACGCGTCGAACTTGCTGGTGCCAAGGTCTTCAAGGCGCATACAGGCACACTACCGTGAGCGGAAGGGCGGAGCGGAGACCGGCCGCGCCATCGTCGAGATGGAGGCCGGTCAGCAGTCGATCGCCGTCGCGAGGGCAGCACAGACCTCCGCCATCCGCACTGTCGAAAGCGTGGTCATCTTCTCGACGAGGAATGCCTTGGGGACGGTTTCGACATTGTCGAGACTGATGACGCAATCCTCGGTGACTCCATCATCAAGGCGTGACAGCGCCACCTCCACGGGAATGCCGCGAACCCGCGTGGTCAGCGGCGCCACGCAGGTCTTGCGGCGAACGGGGATTGCGGCATCCCTGGTAAGGACGAGAACAGGGCGACGCTTGTGTTCTGGAGCCTCGAGCCACCAGACGTCGCCGCGGGCTACCACGGCAGGTCTGGGTCGGTCGCGAGCCGCGCCGCCGCCGCATAGGCGGGAGCAAGCTCATCGTCGGACTCGGGCATCCGCCGGTAGCCATCGACGATGGCCTCATCGACCGCGCGCCGGCATTCGGTCTGGACAAATGAGGCCAGCGCCGTGCGGAGCACCTCGACTCGTGTCTGATAACGCCCTTGCGCTATGAGCTTGTCGATAGCATCCGCTAGTTCGTCAGCAATGCGAAACGCGATCTGTTGAGGCATGCATCAAAATTAGCAGCTCGTGCTCCCCCTACGCCAACCTTGCAGAGCCGGCCGCCGGCTACTCACTCTGGGGTATCAGGATCCACAGCGCGATATAGAGCACGATCTGCGGGCCTGGCAGCACACAGGACAGGACGAACAAGAGCCGCACGAGCCAGCGTGGGAGGCCCAGGCGGTCGGCGATGCCCGCGCACACTCCCGCGATCATGCGGCCTTGGGCGGGACGGGTCAGCGAGTCCATGCGGTCCTCCTCGTGCGGACAGTCGTACCCTGCCCATCATGTAAGCACGGAAAGCTCGACGTGCCCCATGTCGCCTAACGGGAGGCGCCGCCCTGACACCTCAAGCGTGCGCTGGCCCTTGGGGGTGCCGATCAGCGGCAGGCGTCTCAACCTATCGGGCACCGCCACCTGGAGGTGGGCCCAGCCGCCGGACGACCAGCGCCGCCCGTCGAGCCCGTAGTAGTCGAGCACCGCGGCGCTGGGTGACGCGACGGCGACCATCGCGAAGGAGCCGTCGCCCGACGCGACGAACGACTCGATCGCGGAGGCGTCGTAGACCGAGTGCTGGTAGCGAACCGCAAAGGCGCCCGACGTGGGCAACGCGGCGGAGGCGAGCTGCTGCCCACCGTCGCCAGTGTTACCGGTAACGACGACCGCGCCCCCCGGCGAGCCGCGCGCAGTGTCACGAGTCTCCTCGTAGTAGCGGCGGGCCCCGGGGTGCAGCTGGACCGGCTCGGTGACCTGCGGGGCGGTTACAAGGTCGAGGTTCGCCGCCTCGGGGTGGACCCGTGCGAGCTGGTCGCGGTGGTCGAAGAGCAGCTTGGTCAGCTGGTAGGCCAGCTCGTCGTCCATCGACTCATGCACCATCAGGTAGTTCGGCACACCGATCGTCGGGATGTCGCGGTCTACCCCCTGATAGGTCCCGGCCGGGATGGCGGACGCGAGGTAGATCTCGCCGTAGCCGCGCTGGAGCGTGTCGAGGTACGCCGCCGTCTGCAGGAGCACCATCTCGCTGGTCGAGGCGAGGTCGGTAATGCCGCCCGTCGGCAGGCCGCCGGACCAGAAGAACGCGTCGATGGCGCCGTCCCGCAAGGCCTGCACGGATTCGCCGACGCCGAGCTGAGCCCGCTGGATGTCCTGGTCGGGGTCGATGCCCGCGGCCTCGAGGATCCGCAGCGCGATGACCTCGGTGCCCGAGTTGGGTGACCCCACGGAGACCCTCCGCCCGCGCAGCTGGTCAACGGTCGTGATGCCCCGGTCGCGGGTTGTAGCGACCTGGGTGTAGTTGACGTAGAGGTTGGCCAGCGCTTGAGCCGGCACTGGCTCCCCGAACGCCCCCTCGCCGTTGACCGCGTCCACCGCGGTGTCCGCCAGGCTGAAGGCGATGTCCGTCCCCTGGTCGGCGATAAGGAGCAGGTTGTCAACCGACGCGGACGTGACCTCGGCGGTGGCCTCGTAACCAGGAAGATGCCGCGTGATCGTGTCGGCGATCCCGCCGCCGTAGACGAAGTAGACGCCGCTCGTCCCGCCCGTGGCGATCGACAACCGCTGGGGGCCGCCACCTGCTCCGGAACTTCCTGGGCTGGACGTGCAGCTGGCGAGGAATACCGTGAGCGCGAGCAGAACAATCCTCATGCGAGGTCCCTTTCCCGCGAGGGCCGGACGGCCTGGATGGCGAAGGCGACCGCAAGAGCGCCGAGCCCGGCGGCGGCCGGCACCGGCTCCAGCGTGAGGAGGAGAAGGGCGGCCGCGATGGCGAGGCAGCGCTCGGCCCAGCCGGCGGGACCGAGCAGCCAACCACCGGTCGCGGCCGCAAGCGCCGCGACGGCGGCGGCCGAGGCGGCGAGCGCCAGAAGGACGGCCACCGGCGGGGCCTGGAGGAGGATGCCCTCGCCGTTCGGCGACAGGACGAACGAGAACGGCACGAGGAACGCGGGGAGGGAGTATCTCCACGTCGCCATCATCGTGCGGAACGCGTTCGCGCCCGTGATCGCCGCCGCGGCGACCGCCGACAGCGCGGTCGGCGGCGTGACCTCGGACAGCACCGCGAAGTAGAAGATGAACATAAAGGCGGCGAAGGGTTCGACCCCAAGGCTGGTCAGCGCCGGCCCCACGATTACCGCCGCGATGATGAACGACGCGGTCACCGGGACCGCCAAGCCCAGCACGAGCACGGCGATAGCCGAGTACAGCGCGGTGAGCCACAGCCTGGAAGAGGCCAGCGCCACGATGATCGAGCTGAGCTTCAGCCCCAGCCCGGTCAGCGTCACCACCCCCACGATGATCCCCGCGGCGGCGCACGTCGCCGCCACCGGCAATACCGACCTCGCGCCCGCGGCGAGCGACTCGCGGAGCCGGCGGGGCGTCATCCTCGCCGCCGGGTCCAAGAACGAGAGGGCCACCGCGGCGCCAATGGCGTAGGTGACCGCTCGGAACGGGGACAGGCCGGCGGCCATCAGGGCGACGATGAGCAGCAGTGAGCTGAAGTGGTAGCCGTACCGCAGCAGCAGCCTCCCCAGCGGCGGCGCGCAGGGTACCCGCCGGCCGACCGCGGTGGTCAGGTGGCGGCGCGCGTCGATCTGGATGGCCAGGATGATCCCCAGGTAGTAGAGCAGGGTAGGGATCATCGCGTAGCCGAGTACCCGCAGGTAGCTCACCCCGAGAAGCTCGGCGATGATGAAGGCGGCGGCGCCGAGCGTCGGCGGGGAGAGGATCGCGCCGATGCCCGCCGCGGCCAGGACTCCTCCGCCCTCCGCGGGTGGATAGCCGGACCTGCGCAGGATCGGCCACGCGACCGACCCGAGCGTCACGGTCGTCGCCACACCCGAGCCCGAGACCGTGCCGAGGAGGAAGCCCGCCAGGGTGACCGTGCGGCCAGGCCCGGCGGAGGACCGGCCGAACGCCGCGAGGCTGAGGTCGATGAAGAACCTCCCCGCCCCGGAGTGGTCCAGCACGGCGCCGTAGAGCGTGAACAGCACGATGTAGGTTGCGGCGACGTCGAGCGGCACGCCGAAGATGCCCTCGATCCCGATGTAGGTCTGGCCGATGACCCGCGAGAGGTCGTACCCACGGTGCCCCAGAAGGTATCCCGCGGGGATGAGATCGCCGCCGAACGCGTATGCGAGGAACGCGATGCAGATGGCGGGCAGCGCCCACCCGACCGTCCGGCGAGTCGCCTCGAGCACCAGCCCGGCGGTGAAGACTCCGGCCAGCAGGTCCACGGGTGTCGGCCGCACAGCCCGGCGGGCGAACTCGTCGAACGTCACGACCGGGTAGGCGAGGGCGGCCAGCGCGAGGCCGGCCAACGCCCAATCGACCACCGTCGGGCGCTCCGTGGCCCCTCGCCGCGCTCGGTAGACCAGAAAGGTCATCGCAAGCGCGACCGCGAGAAAGCCGCTGCGGTACTGCAGCGCGGGCAACGGCCTGAACACCCACCACAGCGCCGCGGCCGACAGCCCGATCCCCGCGACCGCGACGACCTTCGCCGGCACGCCGCTCAGGACGCGGGCAGGCTTCTCGGCGTCCAGGTCCGCCAGTTGGTCCCCCACACCCTCCACACCGTCCATGAAAGCACGTGGGCGTCGTGAGGGGAGGGGTAGCCCCTCGGCGTGATGCTGTGTACTACACGAGATATGGCATCGATGCGAACGCGGGTCTATCTCACCGCAGAGCAACGGACCCGGCTCGAAGCCCGGATGCGGCGTGAGCGTAAGAGCTTTGCTCAGGTGGTACGGGACGCCCTCGACGCGTACCTGTCCGACGATGAAGGTTTCGACCGCGTGGTGAGCGATACCTTCGGGGCGCTCCCGGACCTCGAGGTCGCGTCGCGAGACGAGTGGGACCATGGGTCTTGATCGGCTCGTCGACGCGAGGCCGCAATACTCCCAGCCCCCGTGGTGGCTGCTACCCGGTGTGAGCTGCTCTTGGCAAGCGCACCGACCCAAGCCAGAGCGACGCAGGATGGTCGCCTTTCAGGCAGGCCCTCGGTGGGCATCGCCACACCCGATGCGCTCATCGCCGCAACCGCGCTCGTCCACGGTCTCACCCTGGTGACGAGAAACGAGCGCAACTTCGCCCGTGTACCGGGTCTACAGGTCGAACTGCCAAGCTGACCCACAGCCACGCAGGCGGCACTGTGGGCTACAAGGCCCGCCTGGCCAGCACCTGACCGGGCGCGAACCCTCGCCTATCGCAAGCGCCTTGCACTTGTGCTAACGTCTTCTGAGCGGGTTGTAGGGTGATCAATGCAATACAAGAACCACGAATGTAGCGAAATGGCGGCGGTGCGGGCCAGCAAACAGGACCTGCTGCGCGCTCACCAGTGGACGTGCTGCCACTAGCGGCGGTTACGAGACTGTTGACGCGTTTGGCGGGGTTTCAGAACCAGATGATCGAGTTGGCCGGCGGGCCGCAGGTGACCTCGGTGTGTCTGCTTCTCGCCGGGTCGCTGCCGGCTACATCCTCTCGACTACGACGAGCGTCCGATCTTCGCCTCGGACGCGCCCAACGGCGCGCTCGGTCCTGTTCTGTGGCTGATCGCCCTCGTCCGCCGTTTCTACGCCCGTACCGTTTGGCCTCGAATTCAAGGAGAGCCCGCATGTCCCCCCAGCCCAAGACCCTTCTGATCTCCGCGCTCGTCGCCCTTGCGCTCGGCGCGTGCGGGTCCCCCGCCGAGGGCGCCGAAAGCGAAGACTCGGCCGCATCGGCGGGGTTCCCGATGACCGTTGAAACGTGCGGCCGCGAGGTCACGTTCGAGGAGCGGCCTGAGAAGGTGATGATCGCTGGTACAGAGGCTCCCAGTCTCCTTTGGGCGGCCGGCGCGGCTGACCAGGTCGACGTCATGAGCTACACGCTTGAACCAGCTCCCCTCGCGGTTCCTGATGGGACCTACGCCGATGTGCCGAGGATCGAGCCCGTGGACAAGGAGCCGTCCAAAGAGGTGATATTCGGCGAGGACCCTGACGTGATCCTGAGTTACGGCCTGTTCTCGGCTCCGTGGCAAGACCTGGAAGCTGCCGGGATCACCGAATACGTACTCCAAGGCCAGTGCGACGGGACGATGCAAGACGGCCCCGTTCTGGACACAGAGGGGAGCTTTGAGCAGATCTATCGCGACATCGAGTTCTTCGGTCGCCTGTTCGGCACACAGGACACCGCCGCCAGCGCGGTCGCTGAGCTGCGGGATCGGGTGGCGGCGGTTGAGGAACAGTTCAAGGACGCCCCATCGCGTGAGGTGGCGGTCGTCGCGGTCTACCCGGACGCCGTATCCGTGTACGGAGGGGGGAGCATCGCCAGTGCCCAGATAGAAGCGCTGGGGCTCACAAACGCGTTCCCCGAGGTAGAAGGGATAGGCGGCCGTTACATCGAGGTCTCACCCGAGGAGCTGATCGCGCGGAACCCGGACATCTTGATCCTTACTGGAGCACACGGGAGCACCGCTGAGGCCGCGATCACCGCCCTGCAGTCGGTGCCTGGAAGTCAGGGGCTCACAGCGCTCCTAGAGAACAGGATCATCAAGATCAACAACGCACAGATCATTGGCGGGCTGCAGACGGTGGAAGGGCTCGAGCTCATGGCGGAGGGCCTCAAACAGATCACTGACAGTGAGCGCTGACGTTGGCCTCCACGAGGTAGCGGTGCCATCGCTTCCTGAGGCGTTCGTCAAGGGTCATTGCGTTGCGCTCAACTCGATCGATCGATGTGAGCCACTCGGAATGGATGTCCGACAAGCCGACGCGACTGAAGACGCCGACGGCGGGGCCTGGATCGGGCACGTCGTCCAGGGGCCGCATCGGATCCCGACGCGCGCTGGGCCACGGGCGCCAGCGGCCTGTGCGTGCCAGGTGGAGCGCCTGCGCGAGGATCAGGGTCGCGTAATCCCGGGGCGTCCGCGAGCGCTTCGCCGCGTCGATGTTGATGATTCGCCCGCCAGGTCTGGTCACCTCGGCCCATGCCGCGACGGCGCGCTCGGGCTCATGCAGCAGCCACAGCACGTGGCGGCAGATGACCGCGTCTACGCTGTGCCGGGGCAGTCCTGGCTCGAACGCGTCACCGTTGCGGAACTCGATGCTGAGCCCAGCAGCCTCAGCTTTGGCGCGGGCCCTGCGGAGCATCTCAGATGAGGGATCGATCCCGACGACGTCGTGGCCCAGCTCGGCCAGCAGGCAGGCGAGAAAGCCCGTTCCGGTGCCCACGTCCAGAACTCGCCTTGGACGGGAGGGGTCGATCAGCCGGGCGAGCAGCCGGGTCCACGCCTCATGCTCGGTGGGCGAGAGACGGCCGTGCCCCGCCTGGTCGTCGTAGGTTGACGCGTGCTCATCCCACGGGTGGCTCATCGCTGATTCCACATCGATGTTTCGTGGTGGTGGATACCCAGGTTTCCTTCGCGCACGCAGGAAACCTGGGGGCACGTGGCAGGGTGCCGCATGACGGGCCCAGCTTTCCCGCTCCCTGCGCGGGAAAGCTGGCCCCTGTGGCTGGAGTAGACGGCGGATCCGGAGATTAGGGGTTGCCGGCGCTGTGCGGGGGTTGGTCGCGGCGGGTTTCGTCGTCCTCGCCCGCGAAGCCGTCGACGGCGCCCTTGGCGCGGTGGCTGGCGTCGCGGATCTTGTCGGCGTGCTTGCCTCCCGTGCGCTTGTCGACCTCGCGGCCGAGCCGGTCGATGTTCTCGTCGATCTTCGCGTTGTGCTTCTGAGCCAGCTTGCGTGCCTTGTCTTGATTCTTCGGGCTGAGTATCGCGTCCTTGGCCTTCTGGATGAAACCCATGCGGATGCCCCTGTCGATAGACGTTGTGTCTCGGTCTACCCGATTCGTGATCACACGAAAAGTGCCCGGTCGACTGGCGACCTTTACATCGAGGCAAGGGTCGCGCTACGGTTCCCGTGGTCTGTGATTTTGCGGGGACCGCAGCGCGCTCTCACGTAAGACCAAGACCACCGGCCTTGCTTATCCCGGCGGTGGCGAGCCCGGTTGATGGTCGGTCCCAAAGGTCGACCGCGGCCCTCTCCTGCCCTTGGTGGCGGCCCGGTCGCGGTCGACCTGGCGGACAGCTCCGCCTACGCGTCCGGGGCGGGGTTGTAGCGGTAACCGACTCCGCGGACGGTTTGCAGGGTGGCGGCGGCGGGGCCCAGCTTGCGGCGCAGCCTGAAGATCAGGTGCTTGACGTGGACGTCGTCTTCGACCGCGTCGCATCCCCAGGTCTCGCGTGCGAGCAGGCGCATGCGGCAGACAATGTGGGGACGACGGACCAAGGCCGCGAGGAGGGCGAACTCGCGCTCCCCAAGGGTCACGGCGTCGCCGCTGACCTCGGCGGCGTGGTGGTCAGGGTCGAGCGTGATCGGGCCGGTCATCGTCTGGCCGCTGCCGTTGATCCAGCCACGCCGGCTCGCCCATCCGTCGATACAGCGGATGAGGTCGCCGGTGCGGAAGCGCTCCGGCATGATGGAGACGCTCAAGCCCGCCTGCTCGTAGGCGGTGGCGGTCACTGGTCCGACAGCCGCGACCGCAACCCGTTCGCGCAGCGCGGACTCGAGTCGCGCGAGCTGTCCCATCTCACTCGCGATGACCAGGAGGTTTCGTACCGCGGGGGCACTCGTGCTGACGACCACGTCGATGTCGCCCCGGATGATGCGCCGGACGAGGTCACGGGCCGGTCCACGGTCTTCGGGGAGGACGCAGCGGTAGGCCGAGACGCGCAGCACCGTGACCTTGCGCCGATCGAGCTCGCTGTACGCGCGGCCGTCGTCGGTGCTGTGTACCTGGATGGCGACGGTCTCGCCGGGCTCGACGCGTTGGACCAGCCAGGCCGCGACGTCGGCGTCGGTCTCTTGAGGCGAGACGTACAGCGGCTTGACTCCCATCGCGCGCAGCGCACCCGCCGCCTTCGGGCCGCGGGCCACGACGCTCGCTTGAAGGAGCAGCTGGCGCAGGGCATCTCCCCGTTTGTGGGTGTCGGCGGCCTCGACCCACGCCCGTGTTCCCGCGCCGGTCGACGCCGCCACCCACGGGGGGCTCGCGGCCAGTACGGCGTCGGTCGCCGAGAGCAACTCCGCGTCAGACTCGGGAGGGACCGTTGCGACGGTCGGTCCCCAGGTCACGACCGCGCCCTTGCGCTCGAGCGCGTCGCTGAGCTCCACTCCCTTGCGCGCGCTCGTGACACCGACGCGTAGCCCCTGCATAACAGGCAGGATCGGCGTCGACTGTTCGGATGGAGCTACGCTGCCGTTTCGGGCATGTGAACGATCTGTCGCACGCCACCAAGCGTTGCCTGATCCGTAACATGAGGCAGCACCGGGCGAAACGCGTGGCGGCTGTCCTTGTGTCATGCCCGCCGCACTTGATATCCGTGCCCGCACACGCCGCTGGATCGAACACTGGGACCCGGACAACGAAGAGTTCTGGGCCGTCAAGGGGCGCGCCATCGCCCGGCGCAACCTCATCTTTTCGATCTTCGCCGAGAGCCTGGGATTCTCGGTCTGGCTGCTGTGGAGCGTCGTCGCCGTCAGGCTGCCGGATGCGGGGTTCGCCTTCTCGACCAGCCAGTTGTTCACGCTCGTCGCCGTTCCCGCGCTCGTCGGCGCGACGGTCCGGTTCCCCTATACGTTCGCGGTCGCGCGGTTCGGCGGCCGTAACTGGACGATCTTCAGCGCCCTTGCCCTGATCGTTCCGTGCCTTGCGCTGGTCGCGCTGGTGACGAGCCCCGGTGCGCCCTACTGGGCGTTCCTTGTGGCGGCGGGGTTTGCGGGTTTGGGTGGGGGCAACTTCGCCTCGAGCATGGCGAATATCTCCTACTTCTACCCCGAGGGGAAGAAGGGCCTGCCACTCGGCCTCAACGCCGCCGGCGGTAACCTCGGCGTGAGCATCGTGCAACTTCTCGTGCCCGCCCTCGTGCTTCTTCCCCTCCTCGGCCCTTCCCAGGGCGGCGGGCGGCTGTGGCTCCAGAACGCTGGGCTCTTCTGGATCCCGCTCATCCTCATCGCGGGCGCGTGCGCATGGTTGTTCATGGACAACCTGGCCACCGCACAGTCCAAGTTCGCGGATCAGGTGGTCGTCGTGCGCCGTGGACACACCTGGGTGATGTCGTGGCTTTACCTGGGAACCTTCGGGTCTTTCATCGGGTTCTCCGCGGCCTTGCCGCTGCTCGCGAACCTGCGGTTTCCTGACTCGGGCGCGGCGGGGCTCGTGTTCCTTGGCCCGCTGATCGGCTCGTTGGTCCGCCCGCTGGGAGGAGCGCTGGCTGACCGGTTCGGCGGCGCCCGCGTCACGCTGCTGACGTTCGCGGCGATGCTTGTGGCGGTGCTCGAGCTGATCGCCGCCTTGAACCGCGGCCTGTACGCCGGGTTCCTCGGCGCCTTCGCGGTCCTGTTCCTCGCCACGGGGATCGGCAACGGGTCGACGTTCCGGATGATCCCCTCGATCTTCCGGGCACATCACCTGAGCCGAGCGGGAGACGCGCCGGGGGCGGAGGAGCGCGCCGCGTCCTCCGCGCGGCGCGAGAGCGCCGCCGTCTTGGGGTTTGCCGGTGCGATCGGGGCATGCGGCGGGTTCCTGATCCCGCAGTCGTTCGGGATCTCGACGCGGATCACCGGCAACCCGCAGTCCGCGTTGTTCGTGTTTGTCGGTTTCTATCTCTCTTGCCTCGTGCTGACGTGGTGGTGCTACCTGCGGCAGCGGTTCGCCGTTCAGGCCGCGCCGAGCCTCGCGGCTGCGCGGGTCTAGCGCCGTGACCACGTTGTATGAGCTGACGTCGCTCGACCGTTACCTCGCCGACCAGCAGAGTCTCACGGTTGTCGACCGGGTGTCGCAGCGCCACGATCAGGGAGCGCGCGGTCTCCATCGTGAGCCGATCCCCTTGGAGCGGCCGTCCGCCGGGCAGCAGTATGCGTTCGAGGTCGACCTCGACGCGTGCACTGGGTGCAAGTCCTGTGTGAACGCCTGCCACAGCCTCAACGGCCTCGACGAGGACGAGTCCTGGCGCTCAGTGGGGTTGCTCTACGGCGGTGGTACGACGACGCCGTGGCTGCAGACCGTGACGGCCGCGTGCCATCACTGCGTCGAGCCGGCCTGCATGCATGGCTGCCCGGTCAACGCCTATGAGAAGGACGCGGTCACCGGGATCGTCCGGCACCTCGACGACCAGTGCATCGGCTGCGGCTACTGCACGCTGACCTGCCCGTATGAGGTCCCGCGTTTCAACTCCCGCCGCGGCATCGTCCGCAAGTGCGATCTGTGCAGCGACCGCTTGGACGCCGGCGAGCAACCCGCGTGCGTCCAAGCCTGCCCGACGCGCGCGATCCGCGTGACCGTGGTCGAGGTGGCCGCGGCGGTCCAGGCGGCAGAGGCGGGCGCCTTCCTGTTCACCGGGGGGTCGCCAGGCCCGATGCCGACCGCTCCCTCGCCTCGAAAGACCATCCCGACCACCCGGTATGTGACGAGCCGGGAGTTCCCGTCGGACGCGCTGGCCACCGGCCATTTCTCGACCAGGCCCGCCCACACCCACCTGCCGCTGGTGTTCATGCTGGTCCTGACGCAGATCTCGGTCGGCGCGTTCACGGTGGACCTCGCGTTGCGGACGGCCCACGCCCCGTCAGGAGGCTTTTCCAACGCGGTCATGGCGCTGGTCATGGGACTCCTCGCGCTCGGGGTGAGCGTGCTCCACCTCGGCCGCCCCCTTTACGCGTTCCGGGCCGTGATCGGGCTCCGCAGGTCGTGGCTCTCTCGCGAGATCGTCGCGTTTAGCGCGTTCGCGGCTCTGGCGACCGGATATGCGGCGGCGCTCTGGGCTGAGGCTGGCCCGGTGCACCTCGCGCTGCTCAGCGGCCTCACTGCCCTTGCGGGTGCCGCCGGTATCGCCTCCTCGGTCATGGTGTACGCGGTCACCGGCCGCGTGTGGTGGCGGGCCGGCGCGACCAGCGTGCGGTTCGGCGGGACTGCGCTGATCTGCGGGTTGGCGAGTGTGCTGGTGACCTCCTTGGCGGCGGGAGCTCCCGCCACGGTCAGCCGTATTCTGGGTGCGCTCCTGGCGTGCGCTTACGGAGGGAAGCTTGCGTGGGAGGCGTCGTTCTTGCGCGTGCGCTCGCGCCAGTCCGGGCGTCCGGACGATCTTGACCGTGCGGCCTTGCTCCTGACCCGCGACCTGCAGCGCGTGACGTTCGCGCGGTTCCTGGCGGGCGGAGCCGGAGCGGTGCTCGCGCTGCTGGTCGCCGCCTCGGGCGGGTCTGGCGTCCTGCCCACCGCGCTGGCCGCGCTCGCCCTGGTCGCGGTTGTCGCGGGCGAGCTGCTCGAGCGCGCGCTCTTCTTCTCCGCCTGCACCGCGCCCCGCATGCCCGGGAGCTTGTAGTGCGCCGGCGAGCAGTCATCGCCTTCAACGCAGGGCGATGGAGCGCTCCATGAGCCTGCTGCATCAGCGCGGCGGGCCGCTGACGCGCGAGCTTGCTCGGCAACCGGGCGGGTTCGGGCTGGGGCAGCTGCCGATCAGGCTGGCGCCAGGCGCGACAACGTCGATGGTGTGCGGGTTCTGCTCGATCGGGTGCTCGCTGGACGTCCACCTGCGCGATGGGGAGGCCGTCAACCTGTCGCCGACCGCGGGGTACCCGGTCAACCGGGGGATGGCGTGCCCGAAGGGATGGGAGGCCCTGGCGCCACTGCGGGCCGCCGACCGGGCCACGACCCCGCTGCTGCGCTCGCCCCGCGGCCGTCTCGGTCGTCTCGAACCTGTCGGGTGGCCCGAGGCGCTTGCCGCGTTCGTCGAACGCTTCAAAGCGGTCCAGGAGCGCCACGGCGCCGGCTCCGTCGCGTTCCTTGGGACGGGCCAGATGCC
Source organism: Egibacteraceae bacterium (assembly GCA_050743625.1). Lineage (GTDB taxonomy): Bacteria > Actinomycetota > Nitriliruptoria > Euzebyales > Egibacteraceae > JBOGED01. Next base: position 13,010 of record JBOGED010000510.1, read on the forward strand.
CACCGAGGAGTTAGCCCTGTTCGGCTCGCTCGCGAAGTTCGGCATGGGGCTGGTCCACGGTGACGGCAACACCCGCCAGTGCATGGCCACGGCGGTCGTCGCGTACAAGGAGTCCTTCGGGTTCGACGCCCCTCCGTACACCTACGCGGACCTGGAGGCCTCGGACGTCGTTGTCCTGGTCGGATCCAATCTCTGCGTCGCCCACCCGATCATGTGGGCTCGGCTGCAACGCAACCCGCATTCGCCCGTGATCGTCGTCGTCGATCCGCGGCGCACCGAGACCGCGGTGTCCGCCACGCAGCACTACGCCCTGGCGCCTAAGTCCGACCTCGCGCTGTGCTATGGCCTCGCGCGGATCCTGATCGAGCGAGGGTGGATCGACGAGGCGTACATCGCGGCGTACACCAGTGGGTTCGCGGCGTTCGCGGCGCATGTCAAGACCTTCACGCTTGAGCGGGTCAGCGCCGCCACGGGTTTGGAGGCACCGGAGATCGAGCGGCTGGCCTCCACGATCCACCGCGGCCGGCGCGTCTCGTTCTGGTGGACGATGGGGGTCAACCAGAGCTACGAAGGCGTTCGCCTGGCTCAGGCGCTGATCAACCTCGCCCTGATGACCGGCAATATCGGCCGCCCTGGCACCGGCGCGAACTCGATCACCGGTCAGTGCAACGCCATGGGATCGCGGCTGTTCGCCAACACGACGAACCTGCTCGGCGGCCGTAGCTTCGCCGACCCGGCCGACCGCGAGACTGTAGCGAGCCTGCTCGGCATCGACGCCGGCCGTATCCCTGACCGCAACAGCTGGGCCTACGACCAGATCGTCGAGGGCATCCACACCGGCGCGATCAAGGGTCTGTGGGTGGTCGCCACCAACTCGGCTCACTCGT
>JBOGED010000511.1:0-4745 GCA_050743625.1 Egibacteraceae bacterium
CAATAGGAACGCGACGTCGAGGTCGCGCCCCGCGGCCTCGAGACGCGGGCCGGCAAGCGCGAGCACGACCAACCCGACCGCGGCGGCTCGGACCCACGTCGCGACGACACGCTGGTCCCAGCGTCCCCGCCTGCGGGCGCCCAGCCACAGCACGAGGGCCGCGAGGGGCAGCGCGGCGAGCCAGAGGGGATCGGAGAAGCTCATCGTTGCACGGCCCTCTCGATGCGGCGGGCTCGGCGGCCTCGCCACCAGCGCAGCGGTCGGACGCCATGGGTGGAGGCCCACTCGAGGAGGAGCAGGACGAGTACGCCGACCAAGATCTCCCGCCCGAAGACCCGCAGGCCGTTGGAGGGCGCTTGGGGGGCCGTCGTGCCGGCTACTCGGGCGGTGTCTGTCGGGGTGTCTGGTCCGGGCCGTGGGCGGGACAGGTCAGAGTCCGCGGGATCCGCGTTGACGACCAACGGGGCCGGGAGCGCAAGCGCCTCCAGTACCTCCGGCGGCGCGTCGTACTCCACGGTCCACACACCGACGCGGTCGGCCACGAGCTGAGGCCAGGCGAGGTCGAGCCGCGTCGCCGGCCCGCCGGGGGGCGTGACCTGGATCCCGGTGATCCCCGCGGGTGGTGTCAGCACGGTCTGCGCGCCCGCGATCGCCGGAGCCGACGCCGGCGGGCCGGTCAGCCACGCCACCGCGTTGGCGGTCAGCACCGGCCAGGCGACCTGGAGCGGAAGGTTGCTCTGGAGAAGGTCGAACCCGACGTAGACGACCGGCGTGGGCCCGAGCCGGCCCGCGAGCAGGAGGGGTCCGGATGGGCCGGACGCCACCGCGCGAAGCGCCGGCGCCTGAAGGGCCTGGGCCTTGGCGATCGCCACACCCGACAGGTCGACGTCGGCCATGAGCCCGTGGTCGGGGTCCTGGAAGGTCAACGCCGGCAGCTCCAGCTCCCCCGCCACGGTGATCCCCTCAGGCGGGGCCGCGGGTGCGACGTAGATCGTGGGAACCCGTGGCTGGGGCGGCGCGGCGATACGGTCGACCACCAGCAGGTCGATGCCGGTCAGGTCCTCGGGCACGCCGTACGCGCTGGTGACCTCGACGCCCGGCACCGAGCCCAGGGCGGCGGCGAGAAACACGTTCTCCGGGCCGGCGACAAGCGCCTGGACCTCGCGAGGCCCGGACAGGGCGGCCCACGCCTGATCGTCGAGAGACAGCGCGTCGGCCTGGTCCGCGCCGGTGACGTCGACCCCGACCGGCTCGACGCGGGCGCGCAGGAGCGCGTTCTCGGCGGGCCGGTGGTCCACCGGCACCACGAGGTCGGCGGCTCCGCGCGGCGCGAGGGTGACCCGGCGGTCGGCGACCGGGACCGTCGTGTCCCCCTCGATCACGTCGAGCACGAGGCGCGCGTCGGTTCCGAGCAGCCCGAAGTTGCGCACCTGGACGAACGCGGTCGCCGCGCCCCCACCCGCGGGGACCGCCTGCAGGTGCGCGACGGCGAGGTTCGGCCGGTCCTGGCCGAGCGCGTTCACGATCAACCCGGCGGGCGCGAGCGGCGCCGCCTCCGCGGGCACGACCCCGTCGGTGAACAGATGGGTGACCGTCTCTTGGTTCGGCCGCTGAAGGGACGCCGCGAGCGTCAGCGCATCCGCCAGGTCGGCCGGCGCTTGAGCCGCCTGGATCGACCGCAGGGCTCGCGAGGCCGCCACCTGGTCGTCCGAGGCTGACAGCAGCACCCGCCCGCGCGGTCCCGCCTCCACGACCGACAGCAGCTGGGCAGGCCCCGCGCGCTCCACGAGCCGCTGCGCCTCGCGGCGGGCCAGCTCGAGCCGGGTCGGGCCGCCCTCGTCGGCGAGCATCGACGCCGACGCGTCGAGCACCAAGATCGTGTGGTCGCCGAGGGCAGCGGTCACCGGCAGCGCCGGCCTCGCCAGCGCCACGATCCCCACGAGCAGCGCCGCCAGCACCAGCCAGAACGTCCGGTCCGGCCGGAACCGCTGCCACGGTACCGCCGCGGCCACCGCCCGGTCGGTCGACCGCCACAGGAACGTCGACGCAACCTCGACCCGCGGCCGCCGCGACCGCAACACATACCAAAGCACGAGAGGCAAGGTGAGCCCGACCACCGCGAACCCCCAGGGCACGGCGAACCTCATGATCGATCACCGCCGCCCAATCCTGCATTGTGCAGAGTAATGCCGGTATTCCAGCCTAATCCTGCACAGTACGGTGGGGGGCTCCGCCAGAATCCTGCACTGTGCAGAGTAACGCCGGTATTTCGGCAGAACCCTGCACAGTGCAGGACAAGGCCTGGCGAGACGCGACCCAGCGTCAAAGCTCTCACGCGGCTCACGCCAGGACTCCCAGCCCCGTCAACGTGACGGCCAACAACTCCTCGACCGGTTCGTCGTCCATCAATCGGGCGTAGGCAATCCCGCAGCGGCCGCACTCGCGCGACACGTCGTCCAGCCACCGCAAGGCCGTCGCGCGATAGGCCTCAAGGACGTCGTCGTGCATGCCGACCTCGACCTCGGCCCCGGTCTCGCTGTCGGCGAGCCGGACGTCGCCGTCCAGCTCGGGCTCGAGGTCGGCGCGGCCGAGCACGTGGACGAGCACCCGATCGCCGCCACCGGCGGCCAGCGCAAGGAGGACGTCCGGCCAGGTCTCGACCAGCAGATCGCTGAGCAGCACGACCGGTCCGCGCGGTCCCTCCCCGGCCGACCGGCCGACCGCGGACCGCAGGTCGCCGACCCCAGACGGCTGTGCGGCGAGGAGGCGGTCGGAGACCTGAGGAAGCGCGGCCGCGCCCCGGAACCACGGCCCGGCCTCACAGACAGGTCCCGCGAGCAGCACCCTCACGCGGTCTCCGCCCGCCGCGGCGATGGCGGCGAGCGCGGCGGCGGCCTGCCGGCCACGATCGAGCTTGTCCCCGAACCCCATCGACGCCGAGCAGTCCAGCACCAGCCGCAGCGCCGCCTCGTCCTCCGCCTCGAACAGCCGGACGAGCAGGCGACCGAGCCGGGCGTACGCGTTGGGGTCGACCCAGCGCGGGTCGTCGCCCGCGACGTACTCGCGGTAGTCGGCGAAGTCGAGCGACGAGCCGTACCGCCGAGACGCGTGAGCGCCCGCGAACCGGCCCTCCACCCTGCGCCGCGAGGCGAGCCGCAACCGGCTCGACAGGCCGAGCAGCTCGGGCGACAGGACGCGCGGCGTCACACGGCGCCCTTCACCGGCGGGCTGGGAACCCCGACCGCCTCGAGCAGCGTGGCCACGAGCTGATCGGCGTTCACGTCGCTCGCGAGCGCCTCGTACCCCAGGACAAGCCGGTGCCGCAGGCACGGCGCCGCGGCGGCTCGGACGTCGGAGACGCTCACCTGGAGGCGGCCGTCGAGCAGCGCGTAGGCCTTGGCGAGCAAGACCAGCGACTGTGCGCCACGCGGAGAGGCGCCGTGGCGCACATATCGGCTGATCGGCTCGGGAGCCAGGAGCGAGCGGGGATGGGTCGCTCCGACCAGGTCGACGACGTGGCGGGTGACGTGCGAGGCCATCGGCACCTCGCGGATCAGCGCGGCGGCGGCACGAAGCTGGACGGTTCCGGCGACCCGGTTGGGTCGCGCCTCGGCGACGCCCGTGGTCCGGGCGAGGATCTCGACCAGGTCGTCGGCCGGGGGCAGCGGCACGAGGACCTTGGCGAGGAACCGGTCGAGCTGCGCCTCAGGCAGGGGATACGTGCCTTCCATCTCGATCGGGTTCTGGGTGGCCATCACGAAGAACGGGTCCGGCAGGTCACGCGTGACCCCGCCCACGGTCACCCGGCGCTCGGCCATCGCCTCGAGCAGCGCGGATTGCGTCTTCGGGGTGGCGCGGTTGACCTCGTCCGCCAGCAGCAGCTGCGTGAACACCGGCCCGGGTTGGAACGACCGCTCAGCGCCATCCCCGAGCACCGTCGTGCCGACGACGTCCGCCGGCATCAGGTCCGGCGTGCACTGAATACGGGTGAACTCCAGGTCCAACGCCTCCGAGAGGGAACGGAGCAGCACGGTCTTCCCGAGACCGGGCACCCCCTCGATCAGCACGTGACCTTGCGCGAACAGGCAGGCGAGCACGTCGCGGACCAGATCACGCTGGCCGACGATCACCCGCCGGACCTCAGCCTCGACCGACGCGGCGAGCCTCGCGAAATCCTCAACGTCCATCGTCCTCACCCCTGCGCGGCGCCGAGCTGGTCGAAGTAGTCCTGGACGGTGCCACGCAACCGGACGGGATAGCCGGGGCGCTCGACGGTGCGCGCCGCCTCCTCCGCGTACGAGGTGAGCACGTCGAGATACGGGACGAGCGGCGTGTTACGCAAGCCCTCACCCTGCTGCCGGCCGGCCTCGGAGCTGGGCCCGGCGTTGCTCGCCTGACCGTCGAGCCGGACGTCCTCGCCGTCGCCGCCGAGCCGCTGCGGCGGGTCGTAGATGGTCTGGAGATCAAGGTCTGACTCGGGCTGGCTGCCGGTGCCCGTCCCTTGCACGCGGGGGTCGATGGCTTGACCGGTGCCTTGGCGTGCGCCGCCATCGTCCACGCCACTCGGGTTCCCGCCACCGCCACCGCCGCCTGGGGCTTGGCTCTGCGCCTGCGCCTGGCCGGCACCTTGGCCTTGGCCAGGACCTTGACCTTGACTTGGACCTTGGCCCTGCGCGGACCGGAGTGCCGCCTGAGCGCCGGCGAGCGTGGCGTCCGCCGAGGCAACGGCATCTTGCTCCGAAAGG
>JBOGED010000512.1:0-2282 GCA_050743625.1 Egibacteraceae bacterium
TGAGAAAGCCTGGCCGGTATGCGCCCCGAAGTCGAAGTTCGAAGGTGCCCCTCCTAGCATGGCGGCGTGAGCGACGCACCAAGGCCCCCCTCCGGCACCCGCCCTCCCGCAGGGCAGCAGGTGGCGATTCCTTTCGCGTCCGCCGAATCGAACACGCAGGTCATCGCGATCGCCAGTGGGAAGGGTGGCGTCGGCAAATCCTCGCTGACAGCGAACCTCGCGGTCGCGCTGGCGCAGGAGGGCCACAGGGTCGGGGTTGTAGACGCGGACATCTGGGGCTACTCGATTCCCCGTATGCTCGGCGCGTCGGGGCAGGCGGGTGTCGCCGAGAACAAGATCCTGCCCATCGAGGCCCATGGCGTTTCCGTCATCTCGATCGGGTTCTTCCTCGACACGGAGCGCCCGGTGGTATGGCGGGGGCCGATGCTCCATCGGGCGCTTCAGCAGTTCCTCGCCGACGTGCGGTGGGGCGAGCTCGACTTCTTGCTCTGCGACCTGCCACCAGGCACTGGCGACATCACGATCTCACTCGCACAGATGCTGCCGAACGCGGAGATGGTGGTCGTGACCACGCCGCAGCCCGTCGCCCAACGCGTCGCGTTGCGCGCTGGTCAGATGACGGCGCAGACTGGCATGCGCGTGCGGGGCGTGATCGAGAACATGTCCGCGTTCGTCGCCCCGGATACGGGGCTGTCATACCCGATCTTCGGCTCGGGCGGCGGCGAGCTGCTGGCCTCCGAGCTCGGCACGGAGCTGCTTGGCCAAGTGCCGATCGATCCCGTACTCCGCGAGGGCGCCGATCGGGGAATACCGGTCGTTCTGACTCATCCCGATTCGCCAACGAGTAAGGCGATTGGGGCGATCGCCCAGAAGCTCGCGAAGACGCGCGGGTCGATGCTCCGCAAGTCCCTCCCCCTGATGGGGTAACCCCGCCGCGACCGTGCGCAGCAGCGGAACCGTCAAGCGCCAGCCCAACGCGACGGCGGCGCGGCTCACCGCCGGGATGGGGCCCGATGCGTCGACAGCATCGAGGCCCTCCCTCCCCAGCTCCTGCTGGGGGCCACGCCACAGGGCACCGAGCGCCAGCCCGAGCCCGGCACCGCCGAGCACGTCCGTAGGGTAGTGCACACCCACATACACCCTGCTCATCGGCACGTACGCCGCGAGGGCATTGAGCAGTCGCCTCCCGTTCCCGTCGCGGCTTCGGCCGGCCAGGACGGTCATCACGGCGACCCCTACGGCCGCGTGACCCGAGGGGAAGGAAGAGCCGGCCGGCGGCCGGATCAAGCGGCGAACCCCGTCAGTCTCGTAGGGGCGCGCGCGGCGGACGAAGCGCTTGTTCGCCTGCGCGAGGTTCCACGCCACAAAGCCGACTCCCAGCACATCGGCGGCCGCGCGCCGCCTACCGGTCAGCGCGAGACCCGCGGCGATCCCCACGGCCGCGTATGCGGAGCCGAGATCGGTGGTCGACATCACCACCTTGTCGAGCGCGGGTGTGGACTGCCGTCGCATCCAATCACCGACCCGGACGTCGGCGCGTTGAACGTCCGGCGAGGCGAGCGCGTACCACGTGCCCGCCAACACACCGGCGCCGATCCCTGCCTGCTTCACCCACGGCTTCACGTCGCGTCCGTGTCGTAGGGCGGCGGTACGTCCGCGCGGACCGTCTTGCTGGGGGTGGCCGTGGGCCTCGCGTCGGAGGCCATCGGGCCGGTCAGGAAGGACCTCGGCTTCAATGCGTTCGACGTGGCTCGTAGCTCGTCGCGCAGGTCTTGCAGATCTCGAAGATCATCGAGGTCAGCGGATCGCCGCAGGTCGTCGAGGGTGCTGTTGGCCTCTCGCCGTACCGTGGCGACCATCCTGCCGAGGTTGCGGGCGAGCTCGGGCAGCCGCTCCGGCCCGAAGATCACGAGCGCGAGCACACCCAGCGTGAGAATCTCGAAGAACCCAACCTGCATTCGCTTGCCTCGCTGTAGACCATCCCCTCTAGCGAGGGGCCGCTCTTCGAGCGCGGGGTCGGCAGTGTGCCGCGCGCGCTCCCGGACGTAGATGATGCTAACCCGCTTCCCAACCTGACGCTCACGGACCGCGGCGACGAGATCGCCATCGACGGCGGTGTTCCAGGGCCAAGGCCCGCGCCTGCCGCCGGCCGCCGGCCGGTCTAATCCTGCGCTAGGCCCAATGCCACCGATTTAGGGTCTTGAGTCAAGCGTTGCTTTTGCGCGCGTACGCGCAAAGCCGCAGACCAAGGGATCTCGGGACACCCACAACACCTATTGGCC
>JBOGED010000513.1:0-4471 GCA_050743625.1 Egibacteraceae bacterium
GCTGGCAGCCGTCCAAGCCGACGCCGCCGGCGAGGTGCAGCACTGGGCAGCCCGTGTCGGGGTGAGCCGCACGCTCGAAGGCTGGGTACCGCGGGGGGTACTCGCCGACGGCTCGGTCGGCCCGGCGCCGGCCTGCCAGCACTCCGGCAACGGAGAGCCGCCGCCCGCACCGCTCGCCGGGGTGGGCGCCTGGCAGGCGGTCAGCGAGCTGCCCGAGGAGCTGGAAGAGGCGAGCTTCCCGCTGTACCCGCTGGTCGGTGACCCGACCCGGCCCCAGCACGACGCGGCGGGCGAGACGATCTACTTCGGGGTGGTGCCCACCGGCTCGTCCGACGTGAACCCGCTGGGCGAGGCCCGCTTCGACGACCACACCGTGTACGAGATCCGCTGCTTCGTCCGCCAGCACCGCGCGGAATGCCCGCGGGAGGGACCGCAGTGCCGCTGCCCGATCGTGTGGAGCGAGCCCTCCGAGCCCTACCAGCTGGCCGCTCACTTCGATCTCGAGGGCACGGCCAACCGGCCCGTCACCGTGCAGATGCCCGACCTCGCGCAGCTCCACGCCGACGCGCTCCGCCTCGGGCCGGGTGGCACCGGCGGCGTGCGGTTCCAGTCGCCGCGGCGCTCGGCCCTTCCGTTCACCGCCGAAGGCGTCGAGGCCACGGCGAAGGACGAGACCGACCGCGTCCAGATCTGCTCGTTCGCGATCCCGCTCATCACGATCGTCGCGTTCTTCGTGTTCCGGCTGTTCCTGCCGATCGTCGTGTTCGTGTTCCAGCTCTGGTTCCTGCTGCTCCTCAAGTTCTGCATCCCACCCGACTTCGAGCTGAGCGCCGAGCTCACCGCGGCCCTCGACGCTCTGCCGCCAAGCCTTGACATCGACGCGGGGATCGCCGCCGAGTTCCTCGGTGGCTCCCTGGCGGGCGAGCTGCGCGACAAACTGGCCGAGTCGACCGAGGACTACAAGCACACCGATGGCGCGACCATGGCCGTCAAGATCGCGGCGCTCAGAGCGTCAGGGGAGCTCGACGACGCCGGCTATCTCGCGCTCGCGCGTGGCGCCGTCGCCACGACCGCAAAGCCGCCAGTGGACCGTATCTTTGCCCCGCGCGTGACGCGCGAGCAGGTCGTACAGCCATGAGCTGGCCCGACCGCCTCGGCGTCGGCGTGGCGTTCCCGCCCCGGCCGGAGGTGACGACTGGGGCGCTCGAGTGGCGGTCCGGGCCCGCGGTCGTGCGCCAGTCGATCCTGTTGATCCTAGACACCGAGCCCGGTGAGCGCGTGATGCGGCCGGACTTCGGCTGCGGCCTGCGCCGCTTCCTGATGGAGCCCAATAACCCGACCACGCGCGCGGCGATCGCGCGGGAGGTCGAGGCGGGGCTGCGGACGTGGGAGCCTCGGATCCTCGTGCGGGCCGTCGAGGTCGACACCACGGACGATCCGGCCACGGTGCTCGTGTCGATCAGCTACCGCCACGTGCGTGACCAGAGCCCGGGCGCGCTGGAGGTCCCGTTCTCGCTCGGCGGGCCCGCGGCAGGGGGAGGGTGACGGTGGCGCTGCCCATCCCGGTCCTCGACGACCGCAGCTACGAGCAGCTGCGTGACGAGCTGCTTCGGCGCATCGACGTCTACTCGCCCGAGTGGACCGACCGCGGCCCCAGCGACCCCGGCGTCACCCTGCTCGAGCTGTTCGCCTTCTTGGGCGAGAACCTGCTGTTCCGGTTCAACCAGATCCCCGACCAGACCCGGCTTTGGCTGCTCCGCCTGTTGCAGCTCCCGCCCCGCCCCGCCCGCCCGTCACGGGGGCTGGTCACGTTCTCGCTGGAGTCTCCCAACCCGGTCGCCTTCCCGGACGTCACGCTCGGCGCGTCGGTCCTGGCCGGCTCGCTGCCGTTCCGCGTCGGCAACGACGTCCGGGTACTGCCAGTGACGGCGACCGCGGTGATCAAGGCGGCGGCCAGCGCACCGACCGACCCGGTGCTGGGCGAGGAGCTCACACGGGTGCTCGACGCCGCCGAGCTTACGGCGGACCAGGCGCAGCCGTACACGAGCGCGAAGCTTGAGCCCGACCCCGGCGCCCCAGGGTTCGAGTCCCTCGACGTGTCGACCGCCGTCGACCACGTCCTGTGGATCGCCGTCCAGCCGGCGCCGGGCTCCAGCGACGCGACGATCGCGGCGTTGTTCACGCCCACCGGTCCCCTCGCCAGCGATCCCCTCGTGCTCGGCGTGGCCCGAGATCTCGCCTACCCCACGATCGACGAGGTCGACCCGTGCGACGGGCTCGACGAGCCACCCGAGCGGGTACGGGTGCGGGAGGCCGCCACCGCCGCGGCCATCGCGGCGTGCGAGCCCGCCGTGACCGTCGCCGGCCCGGAGCCGCCGGGTGGGGCGCCGGCGGCCGTCGACTCCACGCTGCGCTGGCAGGTGTCGTCGAAAGTCGTGAAGGACGGGGAACCGGAGTACCTGGACGCGACCGTGGCGCGCGACACCACCGACGGCCTCACGCGTGACGGTGTCGTCGCGCTGCGGCTACCGGCCCGGGAGGTCGACCGGATCGGGGTCGTCCCCCTCGACGACGAGGACCTCGCCGGCGTCGGCGACCGGCCACCCGTGCTGGACAGCGATCGCCCGGTGCTCTTCTGGCTGCGGGCGTTCCCCCGTCAGGGGGTGCCCGAGATCGGTCGCATCAGCTGGCTGGGGAGCAACACCGCGGAGGTCGAGCAGCTCGCCGAGGCCGCGCCCGAGTTCCTGGGTACCGGCGCCGGCATGCCGCACCAAGAGCTCGCGCTCTCGCACCCGTCGGTCGTGCCTGGCTCGCTGCGGATCCAGGCCGAGGAGCACGGGGATTGGGTGGACTGGGAGGTCGTCGAGACGTTTGCGGCGAGCCGACCGAGCGACCGCCACGCCACGCTCGACGCGGCCGCCGGAGTCGTGCGCGGCGGCGATACCGTCCGCGGGCGCGCGTTCGGCATCGGCGACCGCATCCGGGCGCTGGGCTACCGCTACGGCGGGGGGCTGGCGGGCAACGTCGCGCCGCGGGCGATCAGCGCGGTCGAGGCCGTCACCGGCGTCCGTGTCGAGAACCCCCTGCGGCTGGCCGGGGGAGAAGACGCCGAGACCATCACCGACGCGCTGGCGCGCATCCCCGGCGAGTTCGCGCGCCACGACCGTGCCGTCACCGCGAGCGACTTCCGCGAGCTCGCCGCCATCCAAGGCGTCGGGCGCGCCGAGTGCCTGCCGCGGTTCGACCCGAAGACGAAGAGCATCGATGCGGCGGGCGTAGTAACCGTCATGGTCTGGCCCACCGCTGACCCGCTCCATCCCGATGCGCCGGTGCCTGACGCCGCGTTGCTCCGTGCGGTGTGCCAGACGCTTGACGAACGCCGGCTCGTGACCACCGAGCTGTACGTGATACCTCCCACGTACCGGCGCGTGGCCGTCTCAGTCGGCCTGGCCGTCCGACCTGGCTACAGCGCGATCGGCGTCCGCCGTTGGGTCGAGCTGGTGCTGCGCCAGTACCTCGCGCCGCTGCCGCCGTACGGGCCGGGCGGGACCGGGTGGCCACACGGCCACCGGGTGCACGGCCCCGAGCTCGAGGCGGCGGTCCTGCAGGTCGACGGCGTCGACTTCATCGAGGACTTGAGGGTCGCCGACCTCTCCGGTGCCTCCCCGATACAAGGCACCGTCGAGCTGGAGTGGTGGGAGGTGCCGGAGCTCGCCGAGCTGACCGTCGTCCTCGGGCAACCCCCCGAGCCCGGCTCCGGTGGCGTCGGGCCGCCGCCGTCGCCTACACCCGTGCCCGTGCCGGTGCCCAGGGAGGAGTGCTGATGGCCGGGGCCGTCACGGGAACGGCGATGCTCGTCACCACCACGACGCCCAGCGGGCGCGGCTTCGCCGCCATCGCCACCACCGATCAGTGGCTGCGCTGCGGGCACGCGAACACCGCCCTCGAGCCGGACACCGAGGTGGTGACCCTCGGGTGGGAGGCCGTGGAAGGCGTCACCGCCTGGAGGCCGGACGCGCCACCGCTCGTGGCGGCCGGCCTGGCCTTCGATCCGCACGGCTGCCTTTACCACGCCGACCCGGAGCGCGGCCAGATCCAGCGGGTGCCATGGCGCCCGAGCGGCGCGGTGCCTGCGGACGCCGCTCCTGTCGATCTCCTGGCGCCCCCGCCCGTGCTGCCCGCTGGCGACTTCACCCCCGTCGCGCCCCAGCCCGGCTTGCACGTGCGCGCGATCGCGTTGGCCGCCGACCCGGACGAGCACCTTTTCGTCCTGGACTCACCGACTCGGGCGATCCATGTGCTCGACCTCGCCGACGGCCGTCTCGTCCGTACGATCACGCTGCCATGGCCGGCGGTCGACCTCGCCGCTCGGGACCGCGCGATCCTGGTCGCGACCGATGACCGCGGCCACCCGCTCGTCGAGGTCAGCGCCCTTGGGACACCGCGTGAGGTGCCGCTGGCCACTCACGTG
>JBOGED010000514.1:0-3523 GCA_050743625.1 Egibacteraceae bacterium
GTATACCGCCGGGATCCAGCACACAACGGGGGGTCTGGTTGACACGGGGGGTTTCGGCTCGTAGGCTTTGCTGACGTGACGGCGCCCCGGCTGTGTCTGGGCGTCCTTCACTGTCGGCCATCCCCAAACGGCGTAACTAGGGACCTTGGCGTCCCCGGTGCAGCACGGCTGGCGGAGTCCGCCGCATGCTGTCGCCGGCGAATGCTGATCGCTATCCCGGCTCGGCGCGTGCTCGTGGTCACCAGGCGAGCGCCAACCGATCAGTGACAGGTTCGTGCCTCGTCCACGCAATTTCACGGAATAATCCTGGTCAAACGACCTGGTGAGGACTGCAGACGATGCCCACCATCCAACAGTTGGTTCGCAAGAGCCGGCAAGCGAAAATCGAGAAGTCGAAGACACCGGCGCTCAAGGGTTCCCCACAGCGCCGTGGGGTGTGCACGCGCGTGTACACGACGACACCGAAGAAGCCGAACTCCGCCTTGCGGAAGGTCTGCCGCGTCCGGTTGACATCCGGGATTGAGGTGACGGCCTACATCCCGGGAGAGGGTCACAACCTCCAGGAGCACTCCAGCGTGCTGGTGCGTGGGGGCCGCGTGAAGGACCTGCCCGGGGTCCGCTACAAGGTGATCCGCGCCGCCCTCGACGCGAGCGGGGTCCGGGACCGGAAGCAGGCGCGGTCCAAGTACGGCGCGAAGAAGGAGGGCTAACCCATGCCTCGCAAGGGTCCCGCCACTCACCGACGGATCGTCGCCGATCCGAAGTATTCGAGCGTCCTCGTCGCGCAGCTGATCAACCGGATCATGTTGAACGGCAAGCGCTCCGTATCGGAGCGCATCGTGTACGACGCGTTCGACCTGATCCAGCAGCGTACGGGCGCCGACCCGGTGCAGACGTTCAAGAAATGTGTGGACAACGTAAAACCCACGTTGGAGGTCAAGTCCCGCCGTGTCGGCGGCGCGACGTACCAGGTACCCATCGAGGTGCGACGAGGACGGGACACGACCTTGGCGCTGCGGTGGCTCACGAGCTTCTCGCGCCAGCGGCGTGAGCACACGATGGCAGAGCGGCTCGCGGGCGAGGTCCTCGACGCGAGCAACAACGTCGGCGCAAGCGTCAAGCGCCGCGAGGACACACACAAGATGGCGGAGGCGAACAAGGCCTTCGCGCACTACCGCTGGTAACCGGCCACATCTTCCCCCTAGACCACACGTATCGAGTACGAACTACATGCCGAAGCGAACACACCCGCTCAGCCGGACCCGAAACATCGGGATCATGGCGCATATCGACGCGGGCAAGACCACGACTACTGAGCGTATCCTTTACTACACGGGCCGTAACTACAAGATCGGTGAGGTCCACGAGGGCGCGGCGACGATGGATTGGATGGTCCAGGAGCAAGAGCGCGGGATCACCATCACCTCCGCGGCGACTACCGCGCCGTGGAAGGACCACGTTATCAACATCATCGACACGCCGGGCCACGTTGACTTCACGGTCGAGGTCGAGCGGTCCTTGCGTGTGCTCGACGGCGCTGTCGCGCTGTTCGACGCCGTCAGCGGCGTCGAGCCGCAGTCTGAGACGGTGTGGCGCCAGGCGGACAAGTACGCGGTCCCGCGGATCTGCTTCGTCAACAAGATGGACCGCGTGGGGGCGGACTTCTTCGCCGCGGTGGAGTCCATCCGCCAGCGGCTGGGCGCGACTCCCGTACCGCTCCAGCTTCCGGTGGGGGCTGAGAGCGATTTCGTCGGAGTGGTCGATCTTCTCGAGATGCGGGCTCGGATCTGGGAGGGCTCAGGCGACGATTACGGCACCAGGTGGAACGACGTCGAGATTCCCTCAGACCTCCTCGACCTCGCGCATACCTGGCGAGGCCGGTTGATCGAATCGGCCGCCGAGGTGAACGACACGCTCCTCGAGAAGTTTGTCGAAGGCCAGGAGATCACCAGCGAGGAGCTTGCCGCGGCGGTGCGGGACGCGACGATCTCCAATCTCATCACGCCGGTGCTCTGCGGTTCGGCGTTCAAGAACAAGGGCGTGCAGCTCCTTCTCGACGCCGTCGTCGCGTACCTTCCCAGTCCCCTCGACGTCCCACCCATCAAGGGCGTCGACGTCTCCACAGGTGCCCAGATCGAGCGTAAGGTGGGCGAGGACGAGCCATTCAGCGCCTTGGCCTTCAAGATCATGACCGACCCGTATGTCGGCAAGTTGACCTACCTGCGGGTGTACTCGGGTCATGTCGACAAAGGCGACGCGGTCGTCAACTCGACCAAGGATCGCAAAGAGCGCATCGGCCGCATCCTCGCAATGCACGCGAACCACCGCGAAGACCGCGAAGCAGCGTTTACCGGCGATATCATTGCGGTCGTCGGGCTGAAGTTCACGACGACCGGCGACACCCTTTGTGACTCCAAGTCTCCTGTGCTGCTCGAGACCATGGAATTCCCCGAGCCGGTCATCCACATCGCGATCGAGCCGAAGACCAAGGCGGATCAGCAGAAGCTCGCTGACAGCCTCCAGCGGCTGTCCGAGGAGGACCCGACGTTCCGGATCCACACCGACCAGGACAGCGGCCAGACCATCCTCGGCGGGATGGGCGAGCTTCATCTGGAGGTGCTCGTCGACCGGCTGCTGCGTGAGTTCAAAGTCGACGCGAACGTGGGCAAGCCTCAGGTTGCCTACCGTGAGACGATCGCGAGACCCGTCCGTGACTGCGTGCTCCGCTTCAAGCGGCAAACGGGTGGCTCGGGCCAGTTCGCTGAGATCGAGATCACGCTCGAGCCGACCGGCAAGCTCGCCGATACGCCACGCCAGATTCTCGACGACAGGGGTGAGTTCACCGGTCAGGTCGGCGGCTACGAGTTCGTCGATCAGGTACGGGGAGGCGCGATCCCACGGGAGTTCATCCCCTCCGTCGACTACGGCATCCGGGACGCCATGGAAAGTGGCGTCTTGGCCGGCTACCCGCTCGTCGACCTGCGCGCGATCCTGACCGACGGCTCGTACCACGAGGTCGACTCGTCAGAGATGAGCTTCAGGATCGCGGGTTCGATGGCACTGAAGGAGGCCGCCCGCAAGGCCGGCGTCGTGCTGCTCGAGCCGGTCTTCTCGGTCGAGGTCGTGACCCCGGAAACCTACCTCGGTGACGTCATCGGCGATCTCACGTCCCGGCGCGGCCGCGTGGGAGCGATGAGCCAGCGCAGCAATAGTCAAGTGATCAACGCGCTCGTGCCGCTAGCCGAAATGTTCGGTTACGCGACCGACCTGCGCTCCAAGACGCAGGGTCGCGCGACGTACACGATGCAGTTCAGCGGCTACGAGGAGGTCCCTGCGTTGTTGGCCAAGGACATCGTGGCGAAGGTTCGTGGGGAATAACTCGTAAAGGAGAAGGCAATGGGCAAGGCGAAGTTCGAGCGGACGAAGCCGCATTTGAACATCGGGACGATCGGTCATATCGATCATGGTAAGACGACGTTGACCGCTGCGATTACGAATGTGTTGCATAAGCGTAATCCGAATG
>JBOGED010000515.1:0-1671 GCA_050743625.1 Egibacteraceae bacterium
CCGCCACACACCCACCGCTAGTGGTCCGTGGGCTGCGGGAGCCAGCTCATCATCGCGCGGAGCTCGCGTCCGACCTGCTCGATCGGGTGCTCGGCCTGCCGGCGCCGGTGCGCGTTGAAGGCGGGGCGGCCGGCGGCGTTCTCGAGGATCCACTCACGGGCGAAGCTGCCGTCCTGCACGCCGGCGAGCACTTGGCGCATGCGGTCCTTCACCGTCTCGTCGACGACGAACGGGCCACGGCTGTAGTCGCCGTACTCGGCGGTGTCCGAGACGGAGTAGCGCATGCGGGCCAGCCCACCCTCGTAGAACAGGTCGACGATGAGCTTCAGCTCGTGCATGCACTCGAAGTAGGCGATCTCCGGTTGGTAGCCGGCCTCGATGAGCACCTCGAACGCCTTCGTGACCAGGCTCGACACGCCTCCACACAGCACAGACTGCTCGCCGAAGAGGTCCGTCTCGGTCTCCTCGGCGAAGGTCGTGGAGATGACCCCGGCCCGAGTCGCACCGATGCCCTTCGCGTAGGCGAGGGCCAACTCGCGGGCGTGGCCGGTCGCGTCTTGGTGGACGGCCATCAGCGCGGGCACGCCGGTGCCTTCGGTATACGTGCGGCGGACAAGGTGCCCGGGCCCTTTGGGAGCGATCATGCAGACGTCGACGCCAGGCGGGGGAGTGATCTGGCCGTAGTGGATGTTGAAGCCGTGAGCGAAGAACAACGCGTTGCCGTCGACGAGCCCCGGCTCGATCTCCTCGCGATAGACCCGCGCCTGCACGTGGTCGGGCAGGACCATCATCACCAGGTCGCCCCGTTTCGCCGCTTCGGGTGTGGGGAGTACCTCTAGCCCCGCCGCCTCGGCGTCTTTCCGGCTGCGTGACTCCGGGTAGAGGCCGACGCAGACGTTGACGCCAGACTCGGCCAGATTGCGCGCGTGCGAGTGCCCCTGCGAGCCGTAGCCGATGACCGCAACGGTGCGGTCGGCCAACAGCTCCAACGAGGCGTCGTCGTCATAGAACATCGTGACCATGCGATCTCCTCTCACCTGTAACCCAACGGCTCAGGCGGTTTTCTCTAGGCGGAGCGAGCGTCCCTCGGTGATGCTCTTGGCGCCTCTCCCGACCGCCACCATGCCCGAGCGTACGAGCTCGCGGATGCCATAGGGCTCGAGGAGCCGGACCATGGCGGCCAGCTTCTCGGGGGACCCAGTGGCCTCGATCGTGATCGCGTCGACGTCCACGTCTACGACCTTCGACCGGAACACTTGGGTGATCTCGATGATCTCGCTGCGCGTCGTGCCGGTGGCGGCAACCTTGAGGAGCTGCAGCTCGCGCTCGACCGCGTTGTCGTGCTCAAGCTCGACGATCTTCAAGACGTGGACGAGCTTATTGAGCTGCTTCGTGACCTGCTCAAGTGGTGCCGTCGCCGCATCCACGACGATCGTCATGCGCGAGATCTCTTCGACCTCGGTTGGCCCGACGGCAAGCGAGGTGATGTTGAACCCACGACGGCTGAACATCCCCGCAACCCGGGCCAAGATGCCAGGCCGGTTCTCGACCAGGACTGAGAGCGTATGCGTCGCCATTTCGTAACCTTTTCCTTGAGTCGCGAGCTGGGTGAGCTGGGTGAGCTGGGTGAGCCGGTCGTGCCTCGTCGGGTTCCGCTCACGAAGAGCCTTT
>JBOGED010000516.1:0-3985 GCA_050743625.1 Egibacteraceae bacterium
GGAATGCCGTAATTCTGAAGAGTTAGACTTATGCGGTGTATGTACCATGGCGACATATGGTCTGCGCTCCTCGACGTGCCCGGCTTCTTGCCTCGATATTCGGGGTCGCGTTGCTGTCGGGACTGGCGCTCAGTGCGGTGCGCTCATGGCGAGAGACCCCGCCACCGCCTCCGGTGATCGAGGAGCCGGATCCACGGGCGGCAGAGGATCTCAAGGATCCCATTGGGGGCCTGATCGACAACCGGAGTATGCCGCCTCGCTCTCATCTCCAGGCCGTGCAGGCGTTCGTGATCGGCGTGCCTTGGGCGGATCTCCAACCTATGCAATCTGGTCCGATCGTCGAGAACAACGTCATCGACCAAGCGCTGCGAGAAATCCGGCGACGGAATCTCGAAAGCCCCGGTCTCGATCTGAAGATCAAGCTGAGGGTTTTCGCCGGTATCCACGCTCCCGAATGGGCCAAGCGCCTCGGCGGGAAGCCGCTGTGGGTCACGAATCCCCAGAACGGGGACGGCGGCACCGTCGGCCGGTTCTGGACCGACGAGTTCGGGCGAGCATACGAGGATCTGCAGGTCAAGCTCGCGAACGCGTATGACGATGACCCCGAGATCCGTGAGGTCGTGATCTCCCGGTGCACGACAGTGTTCGCGGAGCCCTTCATCAGGAATACCGGTGATCGAGCCACCGGCAAGGCGCTGCTTGAGGCAGGTTTCACGCTGGAGGCTGACAGCCGCTGCCATCAAGAGCAGATCGGCGCCCACAACGTATGGGAACGGACACGAAGCGTGCTGTCCTTGAACCCTTACCAGATTGTGGCTCCCGGAATGTTCGGGCGGTTCAGGGATGCCGACAACAACTTCACTCAACAGATGATGCGGCATTGCCGGGCGATCCTCGGGGAGCGCTGCATCTTGCAGAACAACTCTCTTCGCTATCCCCCTTTTGAGACGTACGCGTCGATGTACGCCTACATGCGGCAGCTCGGACCGCCGATCGCATTCCAGACCGCCACCAGGGAGAAGATCGGTGAGCTTGAGGGGGCGTTGGAATGGGCGGTACGGCAAGGCGCCAGCTCCGTTGAGATCTTCGCGCGCTACGAGGAGGACTACCCAGCTGAAGCGTTGGTGGCCTTCGATCAAGAACTCAAGTCGAACCTTTCCCTCCGCCGAGCGGCGGACGACCATATCCTTAGGTAGGACCGATGACTTCTTTCATGAACCGCCCGATCTTCGTCGTGGGCTGTCAGCGATCGGGAACGACCCTCCTGCGCCTGATGCTGGATTCACATCCGCGCATCAGTTGCGGTCCCGAAACAAAGTTCTTGTTCGACTTCGCTGACCTGCCGGAACGATCGCGTCTCTACGGCCTTCCGGACGAGTATTGGAACCGCAAGATCGCGGACTTCTTCGACTCGTTCCAAACGGACTATGCCCGAGCGCGCGGCAAGGTGCGGTGGGCGGCGAAGACCCCACGGTACGCGCTCCTGCTTGACTTCATCGATGACCTGTTCCCGACGTGCCAGATCGTCCACGTCGTCCGCGACGGGCGTGACGTGGTGGCCTCCCACAGGCACCGGTGGGGCTATGCCTCGGGACTCAAGGCGGTCGTGAAATGGCCTCGCTACATCCGCGCCGTACGCGAGTTCGCGGACACGCTTCCTGCGCAGCGCTATCACGAGGTGCGGTACGAAGAGCTCGTCACGGATCCTGAGGCGGTGATGCGCCGGCTTCTCGACTTCCTGGGCGAGCCTTGGGACAGCGCGGTCCTCGAATATGACAAGGCACCCCATGACGTGAACGAGAAGTATGCCACCTTCACAAGCTCACGCCGTGAGGCCTCGAACGGTGAGACGCTCGTCTATCAATCTCGCGTTGGGGGGCACAAGAAAGAAATGGGGCCGTTGGTTCGCGCACTATTCCGGTTTCAAGGGACGAGGACGCTCCGAGAGCTCGGGTACTTGAAGGCGCGCGCGTCGTCGTCTGATCGAGCATGAGCGAAGAGATGCATCAGGTGAAACCCGATGAGTCCGCGATTCGCTTCCTATGGGGAAAGGCGCTGCGCCATTGGCGGTGGGGTCTGCAGCAAGGGTTCGGCCGCCTGATCGAGGAGGATCAGCTGGACCCGCTCACCCGCGTGGCGAACGCCGCCCGCAAGTGGCGATGGCGACGGGCGCATGGCGTCGCGCCGGGTCATGCCGTACCGGTCTACCTGGTAGGCGTCCAGCGCTCCGGGACCAATATGTTGGTGCGAGGCCTTGAACGGTCCCCCGAGTTCGAGACCCACAACGAGAACGATCGGCGCGTCTTCCACCGGTTCCAACTGCGCTCCGACGCAACCGTCGCCGCCGTGGTATGCGCCAGCCGGCACCGCTATGTGCTGTTCAAGCCGCTTTGCGACTCGCATCGTGTCGACCACCTGCTCGACCACCTCTCCGCTCAGGCTCCTGGCCGGGCAATCTGGGCGTATCGCGGGGTGGACGGCAGGGCTCGATCCGCGGTCGCCAAGTTTGGGGACTCGAACCTCCGCGTACTCGCCGAGATCGCGGCCGGGGGCGGCGCTCGGCGATGGCAGGCCCAGCGGCTGTCTCAGGAAAGCCTCGAGCTGATCCGCAGCTTCGACTACTCGGCGATGACTCCGGAGTCGGCCGCCGCGTTGTTCTGGTACGTCCGTAATGCGTTGTACTTCGAGCTGGGGCTTCACGACCGAGACGACGTCATGCTGTCGTCATACGACGCGCTGGTAGCAGATCCCGAGCTCGCGATTCGACCCCTATGCGAGTTTCTCGGCGTCGCATGGGACCCGCGCCTCGTGGCGCACATCAGCCCACGGCCAAACTCCGCGCGCCCCCCCCTGCCGCTCGACCCGGAGATCCGCGCCCGTTGCGACGCGCTTCAAGCCTCCTTGGACAACGCCGTGGCCGAGAAGGCGCGCGTCGTAAGGAAGATCACCTAGAGGGACGGGCTATCGGCCCTGACGCCGCGCCCAAACCGATGGGCCCACCCGGGTGCGGAGCGGGAGATCAGCGTCCGCAGGAGGAGCCGGTCCTCCGTGGTCACGCCGAGCGCGGCGACCAGCCCGACGTACACGGCCCCGACGACGCCGGCACCCACCATCAGGGAGACCGGCTCAGGAACCGTCCGTTGGACCGCGAGCCCGACCGCGAAGGCCCCGGCACCAGCCAGGACGCCTTTGCCGACGCCCGCGCCGAACGGAACCATGCGCATGGTCCACCAGACCTGCGTGAGCCGCGTGAGGTTGACCAGCGCGAGTGAGAGGGCCCAGGCTACCGCCGAGCCTAGGATGCCGTGCCGTGGGATCAGCCAGATGTTCAGCGCGACGTTGGCGACGAGGACGCCGATATTGTCGATCATCGCGAGGGCTGGTCGTCCCGACATCGTGAGCATCAGGCCACACGGCCCGGTCGTGGCGTCTACGAGCTTGCCAGCGGCCAGGATCACCGTCACCGTCGCCCCCGCCACGAACGCCTTACCGCCGAACAGCCGGAGCAGCGCATCGGGGAACAGGACGAGCAAGACGAACGCGGGTAAGGACAGGCGGAGTATCCAGCTGGTGGCCACGCCGTAGCTCCGCGCGAGCGTTCCGATCTCGCCGCGCTGGTAGAGGTCGGCGATCCGCGGCGCGAAAGACGAATTGATGGGCAGCATCACGAACGTGGCGAGCACCACGAGTCTTGTGGCCACGTTGTAGAGGCCCACATCCTCACTGGAGCCGTAGAAACCGAGGATGAGCGTGTCGGCCCAGATGAGGCCCGAGGAGGCGAGCCCGGCCATCCAGCTCACTCCTGAGAACCTGAACAGCTGAGACACGTGGTAGGAAGGTGCGGACGCGGGGGCGCGCAGCGGGAGCTGCGGATCTGGGCCTGGACGCTGTCGACGCGTCCGGGCGCGCAGCGGGAGCTGCGGATCTGGGCCTGGACGCTGTCGACGCGTCCGGGCGCGCAGCGGGAGCTGCGGATCTGGGCCTG
>JBOGED010000517.1:0-12838 GCA_050743625.1 Egibacteraceae bacterium
CATCGCATCCGCCCGCCAAGCCGCCGGGTCGCGGGACGTCGAGGTGTCGCTCGCGCCCCCGTCAGGCGCCCGTGGTCCCGGCGACCTGGTCACGGCCACCCTGCGGCTGCGCAGCAGAAGCCTCGCGGTGTTCGGCGCCCCGGTATGGCTCCCGGCCCAAGCCACAATGCGCGTGGAGGTCCCGCCGCCATGACCGGCCGCCCGTTGTGTGTAGCATTCCGGCGGAATACCGCCGGAATGCTACACAGAGAGCGCGATCGCGGGTCCGTGGGGCTGCTCACACTCGTGGGTGGGCTTGTGGTCAGCGTGCTGGCGTTGGGGCTGGTGCTCTCCTCGGCCGCCCTGGGGGTGACCGCGGCGCGGGTGAGGACCGCGGCGGATGCGTCAGCGCTGGCCGCGATGGGCGCGTCGCCACTCGCCGGTGGGGACGGTACACCCGAGCGCGAGGCCGGCCGCGTGGCGGCGGCCAACGGCGCGAGCGTGGTCAACGTCGATACCCGCGGATGGCCGCTCCGCGTCACGGTAGAGGTACAGGTCACGCCTCCACCGCTGCTCCGGCTCGGCGCGACCGCGCCACTGCGAGCGGCCGCCTCGGCCGCCGTGAGGCCGCGATCGTCAGTCCCGCTCCCGCAGGACGGCGCGGAGCAGGCTGACCGCTCCCGCTTTGTCGAGGGGCTCGTTGCCGTTGCCGCACTTCGGCGACTGCACGCACGAAGGGCAGCCGGTCGCGCACGGGCACGAGTCGACCGTGTCCAGCGTCGCGTGGAACAAGGTCTGCGCGGTGTGGAAGCCACGCTCGGAGATACCCGCTCCCCCGGGATAGCCGTCGTAGACAAAGATCGTCGCGTCGCCCGTGTCCGGGTGCCATGGCGTCGACACCCCGCCGACGTCCCAACGGTCGCACATCGCGAACAGGGGGAGGAGGCCGATCGCCGCGTGCTCGGCCGCGTGGAGGGCTCCGGGTACCCTCGACTTGTCCAGCGCGGCGGCGTCACGCACGGCGCGCGGGACGACGAGCCACAACGCCTGGGTGACGAGCCGCAGCGGGGGGAGGTCGAGCGGGACGAGCTCGAGCGGCTCGTCGGTGAGAAGGCGCCGGCGCTCGTACGCCAGGACCTGCGTCGTGACCTCGACCCGGCCACGCGCCATCTGGCACCGTCCCCATCCCGGGGCGGTGTCGACCACCTCAAGCACGGTGATGTCGGTGTCGACCCGCGGTCGCGTGTACTCGTCGCCGAGATACGGGTCCACGAGCGCAGCCCGCCGGTCGAGATCCAGGCTGCGGACCTGGTACGCCTCACCCTGGTGGAGGTAGATGGCCCCTGGGTGGACGGTCCGGAATGCCCGCGCTTGGTCGACGTCGCCGATGAGCATCCCGGTCTCGGCCTCCACGATCGAGAACGGCGCGCCAGCGCTGCGGATGTTCACCTCCGCCGCTGGCGAGCCCCGCCCCGCCCAGTACACGCGGCCACCTCGCTCGCGTAACCTCCCGTCGGTAACGTCCCGCTGGATCAGCTCTGGCGTGCCAGGGAACTGGTCCGACGGGAACTCGCCGTCGTGGAGGGGAAGCTCCCAGGCCGCGCAACGCAGGTGAGGTCCCAGCACGTAAGGGTTCGTGATGTCGGCGACGGCCGCCTCGACGGGGCGCCCCCAGAGCTGCGCGGGGTTGGTCAGCAGGTAGTGGTCCAGCGGGTCGTCCGCCGCCACGAAGACGACGAGCGCCTCGTGGTCCCGGCGTCCCGCCCGGCCAGCCTGCTGCCACAGCGAGGCGGCGGTTCCGGGCCACCCCGCGATCAGCACGGCGTCGAGCCGGCCGACGTCGACGCCGAGCTCCAAGGCGTCGGTGGCCGAGACACCGAGGAGGCTCCCGTCGATCAGGCCGCGCTCGACGGCGCGCCGCTCCTCGGGGAGGAGCCCCGCTCGGTAGGCCCGGACGGCGGGCTCCAGGCCGATCGGTGCGAGGAGCTTTCGCGCCTGCCCGGCGACGAGCTCCGCGCCTTTGCGGGACTTCACGAACGCGAGTGTCGCCATCTCCTGCTCGACGAGGCCGGCGAGCAGATCCGCGGTCTCGGCCAGCGCGGAGCGCCTCACACCAGCCACCGGATCGAGCAACGGTGGCGCCCAGAGCGCGAGCGTCACCGCCGGTCGTGGAGACCCATCGTCGGTCACCTCGGCGACATCGAGGCCGACGAGGTTCGCCGCATGCGCTCCAGGGTTGGCGATCGTCGCGCTGGCCAGCACAAATAGTGGCTCGCTCGAGTAGTGGGCGCAGATCCGCCGCAGCCGCCGGAGGATCAACGCGACGTGCGTCCCGAACACGCCGCGTGCGACGTGGCACTCGTCGATGACGACCATCGCGAGCCGATGAAGGAAGTCGCCCCACCGGCGATGCGATGGCAGAAGACCGAGATGGAGCATGTCGGGATTCGTGAGAATGACGTTCGCGGTGCGGCGGATCGCGTCACGCTCGCCGCGAGGCGTGTCCCCGTCGTATGCCGCGGCTCGGACCTGTGGGAGGCGGAAGGCTCGAAGGGAGCGAAGCTGGTCCCGCGCCAGCGCCTTGGTTGGCGCGAGATAAAGCGTGGTGGCGAGTGGGTCGTGGATGACCCGCTCTATGAGCGGCAGCTGGTAACAGAGGCTCTTCCCGCTCGCGCTCCCGGTGGACACCACGACGTTGCGCCCCGCCCGCAGGTGCGCGAGCGCCTGCGCTTGGTGGAGGTAGAGCGCCTTGATGCCCAGCAGCCCGAGGCGTTGAGGCAGCGGTGCCGGCAAGTCGTCCGGCAACGTGACCGTCCGGGCAGCCCGGGCCTCGAGGCGGTCCAGGCCGGCAAGCCTACAGGTCGAAACGCTCAGCCGGCGGAGCAAGGACTCGGCATCCACGCCGCAAGCCTAACCAGTGATCCGTGTAGGATTCCGGCTCCGTAGCAAGAGGTTTGGCCCGGGCCGATCGCGGGCACAACCGTCCAGCTCCCTTCGAGCGAAGGGAGACACTTCGACGTGCTGTCAAACCGGAGGGATCGGCCGAAGGCAGCAGGGAGTAGCCCGTGGATCTGACGCTGGAGCACCGGAGAGAGGGAGACCGCACCGTCCTGGAGGTCGGTGGGGAGATCGACGTCTACACCGCTCCTAAGCTGCGTGAGCGCCTGGTCGAGCTGGTCGCGGAGGGTCACTACAAGATCATCGTCGACATGACGAAGGTCGAGTTCCTGGACTCGACCGGCCTTGGAGTGCTCGTCGGGGGCTTGAAGCGTGTCCGTTCGCACGACGGGCAACTCGCGCTCGTATGCAACCAAGAGCGCATCTACAAGATTTTTCGTATCACGGGGCTCACGAAGGTGTTCCCCATGTATGACTCTGTTGACGAGGCCCTCCAGGACATCGAGTGAACACTGCTGAAATTGAGCTCCAGCTGCCAGCCGACACCCAGTACGTCGGTCTCGCGCGGCTGGTGGTGACCGTCGCCGCGCGGAATGCCGGCATGGCGGAGGAGCGTGTCGAGGACCTGAAGATCGCGGTCAGCGAGGCGACGACGAACGCGATCAACGCCCACCGTCGCTACCACCAGGACACCCCAGTCGTGCTCCAGTTCGGGCCTTCCGGCGACGGATCATTCGAGGTCACCGTGGTCGATGCCGGCCCGGGCTTCGATCCCGCGCCGCCAGCCGCGGACCGGGACTGGACGTTGGAGGGAGGGCTCGGCGTCACGCTCATCCGAGGGTTGGCCGACGAGGTGAACTTCATCCGCGGTGAGGGGATGAAGGTGCACATGAACTTCAAGGTCGGTCTTGACGCGGAGAACAACTCCCAACCGGGTCGATAGTCCCTCGATTCGGGAGCAGCGAAGGCCGTGGCAGCGCCACTCACCTTGTGAGTTGACGTGTGGCCTGGCGAGGAAGGCACTGAGGCCGTGCCCCCGCTGGCGATGCACGATCCAGTCCCCGTCGCGCTCGCGACACCTATTCCACTCTGGTTCGGATCGTGACGATGTCTAGCGACATTGGGCCTTATGCTCCACGTGCGATCGCTGGTTCTACTGTGAGCGTTGGCGCGAGGTGCGCGACCCCGTCCCGCGCCTGCCCCGTCTGCGGCACACCGGCTTCCACGCTGACGGGAAGGCGCGCCTCTCGAGCGCGCTGTGTGGACTCGGGTCCGGAATCCGGCCCTGAGTCGACACACCACACGCGTAGGATGAGCGAGGTGGGGGTGGAGCAGCGGTTGAGGGACGACGAGCCGGTTTGGCATGGTTGAGTGGGAGGGGTTGTCGGAGTCGTCGCGGAAGGCGGTGCGGTGGGCGTGGGCGGCGGCTGAGCCAAAGACGGGGCATGACCACAGTGGCGAGCCCAGCGCGTTTGACCTGCTTGCTGGCATCGTGCTCGCGCACCGTCCCGACAGCGAGGCGCAGCAGCTTCTCGACTACTTCCAGATCCCGCTTGGGGCGGTACTCGCGGGACGTCGTTACGACGCGCGCCGGATGCTCGCTCGATACCAAGAGACCTCGCGTGAAGGACCACCCACCCCGAGCCACGAGATCGATCGGATAGTCGAGCATGCCGCGAGCGCGCTGCCGAACCGTGACCCTGAGGGGCTTATGCCGTTGCGGGTGCTGTTCGGGGGGCTGTTAGAGACCAAGAATCCCGCCGCGCAAGCGATCCGCGGCGAGCTGGTCGGCCGCGGTGTGGATGCCGAGGAGGTCGTCCGGTCGTACCGGGAGTTTCTGTCCGAGCAGCGTGGCAGCTACACGGAGTTCCTCAAAGCGCGCCACCCGTTCACCCCGCCTCACGCCGAGGTGCCGAAGATCCTCGCCGACCAGGTGTTGCGGCGGCGCCCGCCGGACAGGCCGGAGGACGAGCCGGGCGACCTTGTCGGCATTCAGGCCGAGGTCGACGCGTTCGCGTATCTGATCGCGTCGCGGGCGCTCGTGCCGCCGCTGGCCGTCGGGCTGTTCGGCGATTGGGGATCGGGCAAGAGCTTCTTCATGCGCAGCCTCCAGCGCCGCGTCGACGCGCTGGCCAACAACAGCAACGAGCGGCGGCTCTACCGTCACATCGCGCAGGTCGAGTTCAACGCGTGGCAGTACGTCGGCGGGGATCTGTGGGCCAGCCTCCTCGAGCACCTGTTCCGCAACCTGCGCACATCCGCCGACGAGCCGGACTCGGTGGTCGTGGCCCGCCAGAACGAGCTGATCGCGCAGATCGAGGCGAGGCGGATTAACCGAGCGGCGCTCGACGAAGAGATCAGCGCGAAGGAGAGGGAGCGGGCGGCGGCCGCCCAGGAGGTCGAAGCGCGCCGCACCGAGCGTCATGAGTCGCTGGAGGCGCTGGACCAGCAGCTGCAGGAGCGCCCGTTGGCCGGGTGGCGGCCCACGGCGGCAGTGCTCGCGGCGGTCGAGGAGGCGGCCGGTCGCGCGGGCCTTACCCGCACGGTCGAGAGTGCGGAGGACCTGCGGGCGTCGATCGGCGAGGCCCGCCTCGCCCTGCAACGGGCGAGCCCGATCCTCCAGCCGTTGCGGAACGGCGGGTGGCCATACCGCGGCGCGGTCCTCGCGGTGGCGGTGGTACCCGCCTTGCTCTGGCTGGCGCTCACACAGCTCGACGTCCCGGAGGTCGGGCGGGCGGTGACGGCCGCCACCTCGTTCCTGGCCCTGGTTGCCGGGTACGTGAAGATCGGGACGGCGTGGGTTCAGAGAGGCCTCGATCAGCTCGCTGAGGCGCAGCGCCAGCTCGAGGCCAGGGCCGCCGAGGAGCGCACCCGCCTGGACGAGGCGGTGGCGACCGCGGAGCGGCGCCTGCTCGTCGCAAGGGAGCGGCTCGCCGAGGCGCAGACTCGCCAGGCCGACCTGGACGCCGAGGCCGCCGCGCTCGAGCGCCAGCTATCCGAGACCACCGCAAGCCGGCTGCTCACCGAGTTCATCGCCGAGCGCACCGGCAGCGAGGATTACCGCAAGCGGTTGGGTGTCCAGGCCGTAGTCCGCCAGGACCTGGAGCGGCTGTCCGAGCTGGTGGCGGGCACGGCAGCCGAGAACGCCGAGGACGCTGAGGACGCTGAGGACGCCGAAGGCGGCGAACGCGCGAGCACCGCGCCCCAACACCCGATTGACCGCATCGTCCTCTACATCGACGACCTCGACCGCTGCCCGACCGGCTTGGTGATCGAGGTGCTGCAGGCGGTGCACCTGTTGCTGGCGTTCCCCCTGTTCGTGGTGGTCGTGGCGGTGGACTCGCACTGGCTGACCGGAGCGCTCACCGAGCATTACCGCGGCCTGCTGATCGAGGGTGCCTCGCCGGACGACTACTTGGAGAAGATCTTCCAGGTGCCGTTCAGGGTCCGCCCGCTCGACAAGAGCGTCCGTCGCGGGATGGCTCGGGCGCTGCTCGAGCCGAGCGTGACCCTCACCGCCCCCGCGAACACCGCTGTCCAATCCAAGCCGCCGCGGGAAGACGACGAGGAGCCACCAGACGAAGAGTTCTTCGACCTCGTCGAGTCCTTCGGCCGGGCCGACGGATCGCCGCAGTGGCTGGACGCCGCACCGCTGGTCGTCACCGGCAAGGAGCTGGAGGTCGTGGACGAGGTCGCCGCGCTGCTCGGTGACACCCCACGGTCTGTGAAGCGGTTCACCAATCTCTTCCAGCTCGTCAAGGTCATCGGCCGCCGGCGTCGCTTGCCCTGGGACGATCACGCGACCCCGCCGACGTCCGCTCGCGTGATCTTCCTGCTCGCCATGGCCACGGGACTGCCCGCGTGCGCCCATGCGCTGGCCAGCGCCGCCGAGCGGCACCCGGGCGGGTCCCTACCACTTGGCAAAGCCATACGCGACCTCTCCCCGCCAGGTCACGAGCCGGTTACGGCGTGGCTGAAAGACCGCCCGGGCTGGCAGGAGATCGATCTGCTCGATCTCCTCCCGTGGATCGCGGTCACCAGGCGCTTCTCCTTCGACGAAAGGCAAGACGCATGACCCTTCAAGTGATCGGGGCCGGCTTCGGCCGCACCGGCACGATGTCGCTGAAGGTGGCGTTGGAAGAGCTGGGCTTCGGCCCGTGCTACCACATGTACGAGCTGCTCGAGCACCCCGAGCAGGCCGGCCAGTGGGAGGCCGCCACCCACTGGGAGCCGATCGACTGGCATGCGCTGCTCGACGGGTACAGGGCCGGCGTCGACTGGCCGGTGTGCAGCTTCTACGCCAACCTGATGAAGGCGAACCCCGACGCGAAGATCGTGCTGACCGTGCGGGACCCTGACAGGTGGTATCAGAGCACGCTTGCCACGATCTTCGGCAACGCGGGGATGAGCACCGAATCGAGCCTCCGGTCGCTGCCGCTGCGCCTGTCAATCAGGAAGATGCTCCCCGTCTTCCGCGTGATCGACCAGCTCATCTGGGACCACACGTTCGGCGGGCGGTTCACGGATCGCCGCCACGCGATCGAGGTGTTCGAGCGTCACAACGAGGAGGTCAAGCGGCACGTCCCGCCTGAGCGGCTGCTGGTCTACCAGGTCTCGGAGGGTTGGGCGCCGCTGTGTGAGTTCCTCGGAGTCGCCGCGCCAGACATGCCGTTCCCTCATCTCAACGACTCCCAAGAGTTTCACGCGAGGATCCGGCGGCGCAGGGCGATCGCCTACGGCGTGCCGGTCGGTGGATTGGCGCTGGTCGGGCTGGCGATCCTGGTGGCAAGGTGGGTGGCGGGTCGTGTGAGGTAGCGCAGGAGGGGCCGAAGGCGATGGCCGAGGAGGGCCAAGGAATCGTTCAGCGGGTCGTGGACCGGATTGACCGGTTCCAGCGGGCGCATGCCTGGGCCGGGTTCCCCCTGGCGGTCGCGAAGAAGTTCGGGGAGGACCAGGCGGGGAACCTCGCCGCCCTCGTCGCGTACTACGGCTTCTTCGCGCTGCTCCCGCTCCTGCTCGCGCTGGTGACCGTGCTCGGGTTCGTCTTGTCCGGGAACCCGCAGATGCAAGAGCGGATCGTGGATTCCGCGCTCGCGAACTTCCCGGTCATCGGTGATCAGCTGCGCGACAACGTCGGCTCGCTCGAGGGCAGCGGCGTCGCGCTCGCGATCGGCCTCGGCGGCCTTGTTTGGGCCGGTCTCGGTGCCGTCCAGGCGATGCAGAACGCGATGAACGGTGTCTGGAGCGTGGCATTTCGCGACCGGCCCGGGTTCGTCCAGGCCAAACTGCGAGGCCTCGTGATGCTCGTGGTCCTCGGCGGGGGAGCCATCTTGACCACCGCGCTGGCGGGAGCTGGCGCGGGGTTGGAGCGGCTCGGCCCGATTGCCCGGGTATTCGGCCTCGGCCTCTCGCTCGGCGTGAACACCGGCCTGTTCCTGCTCGCGTTCAAGGTCCTCACCGACGCGGACGTCAGCTGGCGCCAGCTGTTGCCGGGCGCGACGGTGGCCGGCGCGGCGTGGGTCGCCCTTCAGGCGCTGGGCGGCCTGTACGTGAGTAACCGGCTACAGGGCGCGAGCCAGACATACGGGGTCTTCGCGGTCGTCATCGGGCTGCTGTCCTGGCTGTTCCTCCAGGCCCAGATCACGCTGCTCGCGGCGGAGCTGAACGTCGTGCGGGTCCGCAAGCTGTGGCCACGCCAGCTCGGCTCAGGCGGGACGTTGACCGACGCCGACCGCCGTGCGCTTACAAGCTCCGCGAAGGTGGAGGAGCGCATTCCCGAAGAGACGGTCGACGTCGACCTGCCGAAGCGCGCCTAGGGGATCTGGGGCACCGTGAGCTTCGGGAGGTTCGCCTGGATCTGCTCGCGGTCGGGCTCGAGCCAGGGTGGGAGCCTCAGGCGCTGGCCCAGCTCGAGGAGAGGTTTGTCGGTCAGGCGGTCAGGAAACCGGGCGCGTCGGTGGCGATCTCCAGCAGTACGCCACCGGGCTCACGGAAGTAGATCGACTCGAGCACGAGGAAGTGGGCCAGCTGGCGGCCCCAGACCATATGCCTGGAGCTAGCCTGAATCCACCGGGAATGCGCGCCAGCGCGCAATTTCTAGGGGTCCAACAGCGGGCGTCCCATGGATCGGCCAGTGGCTGGCCGCTTTTGCGCGTGGGTGCGCAGGTGCCGCATGTTCACAGGTCGACGACGTGCCCCGGCTCCAGCGGTGGATCCAGGGCTAGGGGATCTGGGGCACCGTGAGCTTCGGGAGGTTCGCCTGGATCTGCTCGCGGTCTGGTTCGAGCCAGGGTGGGAGCCTCAGGCGCTGGCCCAGCTCGAGGAGGGGTTCGTCGGTCAGGAAACCGGGTGCGTCGGTGGCGATCTCCAGCAGGACTCCACCGGACTCACGGAAGTAGATCGACTCGAAGTACTGGCGGTCGATGATCGGCGTGACGTCGAGACCGGCCCCGGCGATCTCCTCGCGCCAGCCCGCTTGGGTGTCCCGGTCGGGCGCGCGCCACGCCACGTGGTGGACGGTGCCTCCGGCGACGATGCCACGCGGCCCGCCGGGCGAGGCGACAACGTCGACCCGCGCGCCCGGGCCGCCCTCGCCGACGTCAAAACGGAGCCGGCCCGGCGACTCGTCGACCAGCCGGAACCCGAGTGTGCCCGTAAGCAGCTCTGCCGTGACGTCGCTTCCATCCTCGGAGAAGGTCACGGAGTGCAACCCGCGGATCGCGTGCTCGGCGGGTACCGCGCCCATCGGCTCGCCGGCCCCCGGCCCGACGTGGGCGACCAGCTCGATGAGCAGGCCGTCGGGATCATCAAAGCTGAGCGCGTCCTCCTCCAGCCGCGTCACGGCCTCTTTCACTGCGACGCCGCGGAGCTCCAGGCGCCGCTTCCAGTATCCAAGGGAGGCCTCGGGTATGGAGAAGGAGGTCACCGTCGCCTGGCCCGTGCCGCGACGGCCTTGGGCCACGCCACCCCAGGGGAAGAACGTGAGGAGCGTCCCCGGCCGGCCCGCCTCGTCGCCGTAGTACAGGTGGTAGACCTCGGGCGCGTCGAAGTTGACGGTCTGCTTCACCAGCCGCAACCCCAAGATCTCGGCGTAGAAGTCGACGTTGCGCTGTGGCTCGGTGGCGATCGCCGTGACGTGGTGAAGTCCGAGCGGCTCGACGGGCATGGGCGCTCCTCGATGTGGGCAATCCTGTCGTGAGAATAGCCACGAGCAGGAGGCTGCCATGCCGATCATGGACATCGTACGGAACATCGTTGGGTGGATCGGCGCCGCGGAGCCGCTCGACAAGGTCGCGAAGCCAGTCGCGAAGACGGTCCAGAAGGTCGTCCCTCCCGGGCCGGTCAAGGACGCGCTGAGCGGAACCTGGCTCGGCCACCCGGTGCATCCCCTGGCGACCGACGTCGTGATCGGGGCGTGGACCAGCGCGTTGGTCCTCGATCTGGTCGGGGGTGAGCGGTCAGCTCCCGCGGCGAAGACGCTGACCGGCCTGGGCATCCTCAGCGCGGTGCCAACCGCCGCGGCTGGGCTCAGCGACTGGTCGGACTCGCTAGGAAAGGAGCGGCGGATCGGCCTGGTCCACGCCGGGGCGAATATCACCGCCCTCGTGCTGTACTCCCTGTCCTACCTCGCGCGCCGCAACGGCGACACGGCGAGCGGCAAGGCGCTGGGGCTGGCGGGCGCGACGGTCGTGTCCGTCGGTGGGTACCTGGGCGGTCACCTCGTCTTCCGCCTTGGCGTCTGGGTCGACCGCAACGCTTGGACTGAAGGAGCGACCGACTGGCAGGCCGTGGCCGACGAGGCCGAGCTGGACGAGGGCAAGCCCGTGGTCGTCCACGCGGGTGACCAGGATGTGCTTCTCGTCCGCCTAGGCGGCCAGATCCATGCCCTGGGCGATACCTGTAGCCACGCGGGCGGACCGCTGCACGAGGGTTCCCTCAGCGACGGCTGCGTCACCTGCCCTTGGCACGGCAGCCAGTTCCGCCTGTCCGACGGCCACCTTCAGCGCGGCCCGGCGACCGGTCACCAACCCGCCTACGACGCCCGCGTGGACGGTGGCAAGGTGTCGGTGCGGCGCCGGTAGCCTCTGATGAGCGACCGGCGGGTGCTCTTACCGGCTCCTCCGGCGCGGCTCCTCGAACTGCCTCGCGACGACGATGGACGCGATGGTGGCGACAGAGACGACTTCCTTCCGCCGGTGGCCTTGCGCTCGTCCCCCTTCGCGTCGGGCGGCTCGTGCCTTGCGGCGACAGCGGATGGCCATCACTGGCGCGCCGAGCCGGGAAGCAACAGCGACATCATGATGATCAGCAACTTGGCAACGCGGGGCGCCCAGTACTCGTACTCCGTGTCGAGCGCCATCTTGATCACCGCGCCGAGTAGCGCAAGGAGCCAGCCGCCGAGAGCGACAATCGCGACGACCCACCAGGTACGGCTCACATGCCTACAACTCCAAGCCGCATCTGGACTCTGTGCTCGACCTCACGCAATGCCTCCAACGCTTGCATCGCGCTCTCGTCGCTCAAGAGGTAATAGCGGCGAGGCCGCCTACCGGCAACGGCGGGATCGGCTTCCTCCCATCCGCTCATGAGCAATCCCGCATGCTCAAGGTTCGCGAGGGTCGGGTACAGGGCGCCGCGCCGCAACCCCGCCTCACGCTGGATGTCTAACCCGTGGTACCGCCTGTTCGGGTCCTGCATGAGCAGCTCGAGTACGCGTTCCTCTTGGGCGGTGATGCGCTGCTGTCTGGTCATACTTCCAACCTCGCCAGGGGCGCTGTCCCTGTCTCGACCCGTGGCTGGTCAGGGGCGAGTGCGCTTCGGCACAGGAGAACAAACGGAGGGCCCATTCCCACGGCGGGAAGGGCCCTCCAGTTCGCGCGTGTCCGTGATGGTCCTATCCCGAGGACACCATGGGCTGCAAGACCCAGAGCGTGATCACGGGTTGCGCGGCGTATTGGTACACACAGTAGTCAAGCGGCGAAAGACGCGCCAGGCAAGAAGTTCTTTATTCTCTCCCAAGGCCGTGGATCGACAGCAGGAGAGATTCCATGGCCAGCTGTGGTTGCGCGTTGAGTTCCAGATTGTCTCTCGTGGCCAGCACGAGATCGGTCGCGCGGAGTAGGCGGGTGGCACCGAGCGAGCGGGCATCCTCCCCCAGCCGGTCACCGGCATCGCGGTGAATGGCCTCGCCCTCATGTCCGCCGCACGCCACCAGGAGACAATCCCTCAACCACGACGTGAGATCGTCGAGCGCGGCCTGTAAGGCGGTGATCTTCGCCTCGCGCTCCTCGCGCGTGACACGAGCTTCGATCTGCTTCACCACCGACCGGGGCACCTCGGTCCCGTAGGCGGCGGCAAGGGCGGCCAGCGTCGCCTTACCCTCGTCCTTACGGGCCTCGACCTCGCGGCGGACCGTCTCGTCCAGCTCTTTGGCGGCGCCCAGCGCCGCGCCCGGCCCCTCGGCGAGCAGGCGCCCGGGAATCGACCGGTGCCGCCGCAGCGCGTCGAGGCCTCCCGGGCTCGCGAGCCGCCGCAAGGTCTGGGGAGATCCCATACACGCGCGGACGGCGAGGTCCAGGTCGGACCCAGTCTCCAGGCCGAGCCGCTCCGCCTCGGCGCGCAGCTGCGCCGGTCCCCACGCCGCGAATCGCACGACCCGGCACCGCGACAGGATCGTGTCGGGCAGCTCGTCGGGGTCGGCGAGCTCGAGGATCCACACCGTGCGCTCGGGGGGCTCCTCCAGCGCTTTCAGGAAGGCGTTCGCCGCGTTCTCGTTCATGCGGTCGGCGTCGATCACGCGCAAGACCTTGAACCTGCCCTCCGACGTCGTCCGGAACGCCACCGGCAGCCAGGTTTGCCGCACGTCCTCCACCCGATGAAACGCACCGCTGCGCTCGAACTCGAAGTAGGCGGGATGGGCCCCCCGCAGGATCCGGTCACAGGCGGAGCAGTAGCCGCATGG
>JBOGED010000518.1:0-5401 GCA_050743625.1 Egibacteraceae bacterium
GATCCGTACGATGTGAGCGTCATAGGCTAAGAGAGTGGCTCCGTGGCGCAGGGCGACCGCGCTGATCACACAGTCGATCAACCCACGCGGCGTGACCCCTGCCTTTCTGCACGCTCGATACACACGCACCGCGCCGTCGAAGTCAATGGCCGCCACCAGCGGCAATAGGGTGAATCGTGCGAGCAGCCGGCGGAGCTCATGTTCGCGCGAGTCGCTCCGAGCGCCTGAGAGCACTTCAGCGATCACAGGCTCCGTGACCGCAAGTGGGCCGCCGCGCTCGACCAAGCTGGTCAAGCGTGTATCGACGGGACTTCCCGTCGCCCGGTCGAATTCAACCCACGCCGATGTGTCGACTAGGATCAATCAGATCCCCATCCATCCCGCAGCTCATCGGGAGGGATCTCATCGATCGCGTGGGCTCCCCGCATTGCCAGCGCCTCCTCACGGGTCATCGGCTCACCCGCGAGCCGCCGCAGAGCCAACGCGACCGCCTCGGTCTTCGTGCGCAGTCCATGCCGCTTCATGACGATCGAGACATCCTCGTCATCGATCTCGATATTCGTACGCGTCCGAGCCATACACCAAGGATACACCTTGCCGGTTGTGAAACGCGCCCGACGTGATGCTCGACGGTCTTGGAGATGAAGAGCTGGGCGCCGATCTCTCTTGTACGTCAAGCCGGCGAGGACGAAGGAGGCGACCTCGCGCTCGGACAGCAGCGTGTCCTCCGGCGGCTCCGCTTGGGGAGCGCTCGCGGCTTGGGCCGGCCGTGCGTTGGCGCGAACCGTTCCCGGAACAGGGATTTCGGGGTAAATACGCCCCGAAATCCCTGTTCGGGGACCGAAGAATGCGGCGCCGCTGGGTCGCGAGGAACGCGCGGGGCTGTGGGCCGACTCGGCTGTTCGGCGTGCGCCTGTCGACGACGTTGATCCGCCAGTGCCTCGAAGGCGCGGAGCGCTGACCACCGAGCTGGTCCGCCGCAGCGGGCTGGAAGAGTTGCGCCACGTCCGGTCACCCAGTTCGCGCAACGCCGAGACCTGCTGAAACCCCGTTCCGCGCTGCTCGCGCTGGACGACCTGCCGCACCGGTGCCCGCGCCCGGGCACCAAGCCGATCGCCCGTGAGATCGAGCGGATCCTCGCAGCACGCACGAACTCGCCGAGCTACGCCTGCTCATACCCTCAAAACCGGCGCGGTAACGGGCGCCAGAAGGGCTCGCCGAAGCCGAGCGGCTCTCGGCGGGACGGGAGGCAGCCCAGCGAGCAGCCTCGGCCTGGACCCTGACGCTGGTATGTCGCGGATGCGGGCGTGCGCGCGGGAGACGCTAGCCCGCTGGCAAAGCCTCTGGCGGCAATACGAAGCCGGGGAAGATGCGGGACGTGGGCAGGGCCTCGCACCTGGTCGCATCAGTATCATGGCGTGGACTAGGCAGGTGATGCGGATGTTGCTCGTTGTCCGTCCTGAGCCCGTACCGCTTGCCGCGGACGACGAAGGGGTCATTCGAGTCGGAGGATCACGAGTCACGCTGGACGCGGTGATCAGCACGTTTCGCACGGGCGCAACCGCAGAGGAGATCGCACAGCAGTATCTAACGCTGCCTTGGCCGACGTCTACTCAGTTCTCACCTATTACCTCAGGCATCGCAATGAGGTCGACGGTTACCTTCACGGCCGGCGAGCTCACGCCGGCCGAGTCCGTGCGCAGAACGAAGCGCGATTCGACCCCGCCGGCATCCGCGACCGCTTGCTCGCCCGCTGAAACCCTTGCCTTGTTCACCCATGGTGGGGGGCGTCGGCTGGGTCGTCATATAGACGACTGAGCCGACACCCCGGCACTGGGGCGACGCAGTGCCGGCCTCGCGGTGAGGGGCATGTGCTGATCACCAGCCGCAACCCCGCCTGGGGCGGCCGCCATGCCACGATCGACGTCGAGTGCCTAGATCAGGAAACGTCGGCGCGGTACCTGCTGGCGAGGGCTGTGGGTGAC
This sequence comes from Egibacteraceae bacterium, assembly GCA_050743625.1. Lineage (GTDB taxonomy): Bacteria > Actinomycetota > Nitriliruptoria > Euzebyales > Egibacteraceae > JBOGED01. The sequence continues at coordinate 1,986 of JBOGED010000518.1, forward strand.
GCCGAGCCGGCGGAGGCTGAGCGGGCCGCCGCCGGCGCGCTGGCCGATGAGTTGGGAGGGTTGCCGTTGGCGTTGGCGCAGGCCGCCGCCTACATCGACGCCTATGGGGAGACCTTGGCCGGCTACCTGAGCCTGTTCCGAGCTGGGCGTGCTCGGCTGCTCGCCGATGCGCCTGGCCCGCTGGACTACCAGGGGACCGTCCACACCGCCGTCAGCCTTGCGGTAGGCCGTCTGGCCGACGAGCCTTCCGCGCTGGGACTGCTGGAGCTGCTGGCGTTCCTCGGCCCGGAGACGATCCCGCTCGAGCTGCTGCTCGGCGACACCGGCACGGTGGAGCTGCCGGTCGAGCTGGCCGGCCTGGCCGGCCCCGGCCGGGGTCATGAGCGGAACCGGTTGGGGATCGGGCCGCTGCGCGCGGTGTCGTTGGTCGAGCGGGGGCCGGCCGGGGTCAAGGTCCACCGACTGACCCAGACCGTCGTCCGCGACCAGCTCGACCCCGACCGGCGGGCAGCCCGGCTCGCCACCGCCGTCGCCCTCGTCGAACACGCCCTCGACCTGGATCCGGAGCATCCGGACAACTGGGCGGCGTTCGCGGCGCTGCTCCCCGCCGCCCGCGCCGCCGCCGACCACACCCGCATCCTCGACGCTGACAGGCCCGCCGGCCTGGTGCTGCTCCACCGCCTCGGCCGCTACCTATTCAACCGAGGCGACCTGGCCGGCGCCCGCGCTCTACAAGAGCAGGCCCTCGCCGTCCGCCGGGAGGTGCTGGGCGACCGCCACCCCGACACGCTGCGCTCGATCAACAACCTCGCCGCCACGCTCTACGAGCAGGGCGACCTGGCCGGCGCCCGCACCCTGCAAGAGCAGGCCCTCGCCGTCTGCCGGGAGGTGCTCGGCGACCGCCACCCCCACACGCTGACCTCGATCAACAACCTCGCCAACACGCTCCGGGCACAAGGTGACCTGGCCGGCGCCCGCACCCTGCACGAGGAGACGCTGGCCGTCCGCCGGGAGGTGCTCGGCGACCATCACCCCGACACGCTGAGCTCGATCAACAACCTCGCCGCCACGCTGCAGGCGCAGGGCGACCTAGCCAGCGCTTACGCCCTCGCCGAGGAGGCCGTCGCGGGGTCCCGCGAGGTGCTGGGCGACCGCCATCCCTTCACGCTTGAGTTGATCCACACCCTGGCGGAGACGCTGCGGGCACAAGGGGACCTGGCCGGCGCCCGCGTCCTGCACGAAGAGGCCCTCGCCGGCCGCCGGGATGTGCTCGGCGTTCGCCACCCCGACACAGTGACCTCGGCGTGGGACCTGTACCGCACGCTCGCCGACCTCGACCCCCCGGCGGCCATCACAGTGCTCGACCGTGATCTGCGCTGGCTGCTCGACGAGGACCCCGAGCGGCTAACCGCCGACCAGGCCCGCATCCGCACCCAGGTCGCCGAGGCGGTCCGCACCGCCGGCTCCGGCGGAGCCGTCAGCTCGTGACGAAGGGGGCCAGCGGCGGCGCTGGCCTGGAGCGCTCAGGGGTCGGTTGAAGATCTGGTGTGTGCCGATACGACGCCAGACCACGTGGACCTCGCCCGGCACCCTGCTCTGGCCCGTACTGCCACGTGGCGCGACCCGCACGCGCGACGCAGGTCGTACGTGGGGGTCAGGCATTCCTGAGCGCCGCGAGAAACTCTTCTTCGCTGTGGTGGACGGCGCCGCCGCTGGTGAGGATCTCCTCGTCGGCCTCGCGCTCCTTGGCTTGCCATTCGGGGGTCCAGAACCACGCTTGGTCACGCCGGATGAGCGCGGCTGGAGTCAGCACGATTCGCCCGTCCTCAACCGTGACCAGCAGGTTGTCTCCCTCGTGCAGGTCGAGTTGTTCCCGGACCTGCTGGGGGATGGTCACCACGCCTTTACGGCGCAGAGGGGCAGACAGTAACGAACGGAGTTTGCCACTCGTTGCTTCGCTGGTCTCAGCGGACATAGTCGCTCCTGTCACGGGACAGCAAGTCCGTCTCGCCCACGCCACGTGTTGTGTGTCGGCTCAGGTCCGGATTCCGGACCTCGGTCGACACACCCAGCGCAACGGCTACGGGTCTGAGGGCTCGGCCTCGGCGAAGAGGGCGCGGAGCTTGGCGAGGAGCTCGGCGCGGGTGCCGGCGCCGAGGCGTTGGCGGATGCGGGCGACGTGGTGCTCGACGGTCTTGGAGGAGATGAAGAGCTGGGCGCCGATCTCCTTGTAGGTCAAGCCGGCGAGGACGAAGGAGGCAACCTCACGCTCACGCTCGGACAGCAGCGTGTCCTCGGACGGCTCGGCCGGGGGGACGTTCGCGGCCTGGGCCGACCGCGCGTAGGTGAGGAGGGCGCGCATGACCTTGGGCTCGTGGGCGCGGATCGCGGCCTGGCCGGCGAGCCGGGCGGCGTCCCAGGAAAGGTGTGCATCCTGCAGGCCTCGTGCCGCCGCCTCGACCGTGGAGACGTCCACCTCTCCCGACAGGATCCGCACCCAGGTCTGGGCGGCGCGGCCCAGCACCTCGGCCAGGCCACCTGCCGCTGGAGCGCTGGCCAACGCGCTCGCATGGTCGTCGGCTCCCGCGTGGTCCTCGCCAGCGACCGCGATCTGCAGGCCGTACCAATGCATCGAGACGGTCCAAAGCGGCGGCGATCCCAGGCGGTCGAGCAGGCTCCACCCGTCGGCGAGGAAGGACGCGAGCCAGCGGAGCTCCCCCAGCCGGGTGGCGGCAACGGCCAGCTCACCCAGCGGCTGGAGCACGAACAGGTCCACGGGATGGCGCATCAGCGTCTCGCGCGCGCCACGCCAGGCGCTCATCAACGCGTCGAGATCCGAGAGCCGCCGCGCGATACCGACGTCGATCGCGGTCGCGAACAGCTCGTCGCGCGGCTCCAGCCGCCCGGTGCCCCGGCGCGCCGACGGCGGGGCCCCAAGCTCCCGCGGGGCGCCCCGTGCGGCGAGGTCGGCGAGGCTCCGCGCGAGGGCGCAATCGCCCCTGCGGAGTGCCGTCCAGGACTGCAAGAGGCGATGGCGGGGAGCCATCAGCGGCTCACCGACCCCGGCGGCGACGGCCCGCTCGAGGACCGAGTCCGCGACGTCGAAGTCCCCGCTGTGATGAGCCACGACCGCAGCCAGCGCCGCCGGGGTATCGGGGAGGAGCACGAGCCGGCCCGAGGCCTCAAGCAACGACGACGCCTGCACCAGCGCGGACAGCGCGACGGTGGGCGATCCTGACACGCTCGCGTAGACGCCCCGCGCGGTCAGTGCCACGGCGTCGTCGAGCAGCGACAGCGGGCGCGCGATGTCGCCCTCGGCTTGGGCGAGCGCGGCCTCGGCCTCCCTCGCGTTGCCGGTACCGACGAGGCCGGGAACGGACAGGAGGTGCGCCGACGTGATCTCCGGGCCAGCGGCC
>JBOGED010000519.1:0-3355 GCA_050743625.1 Egibacteraceae bacterium
CCTCCAGGCTCTCGGTCTCGGGGTGATCGACGAGCTCCCCGCAGCCTGATCGCTATGTCGCGAGACCCAACGCCCGACGGGCGTTGGGTCTCGCTTTGCTTAGGCTTCCGGGATCAATCCGGTGGAGTGCGCGGCGAAGCCCAGAACGTCACTCCAGAGCTCGAGCATGCTGGCCGCCGATCCCGAGGTGTGGCCCACGCCGATCTCCCTTCGGACCAAGACCGGGCGCTGGCTCGCGGTCGCGTGCTGTAATGCCGCCGCCATCTTCCGGACGTGCAGCGTGTCCACGCGAGGGTCGACGTCCGGGCAGGTGAACAGCGTGGCGGGATACTCCACACCCGGCTGGACTCGGTGATAGGGCGAGTACGACAACAGCCAATCGAGCTGCTCGGGGTCGGCCGTGCTACCGAACTCCTCGACCCACATGTGCCCCATGCCGAAATGCTCGTAACGGACCATGTCGAGCACTGGGTTGGAGCAGACGACCGCCGCGCACGCGTCGGGGTGCTGCGTCAGCATCGCCCCGACGACCAGGCCCCCGTGGGACCCTCCAGAAAGCACGAGCTGTTCCCTCGTCGTCCAGGACCGCCGTACCAACCACTCGGCGCTCGCGTGAACGTCGTCAAAGGTGTTCTGTTTGTTCTCCCCGCGCCCCGCGCGGTGCCAGGCCGCACCCTCCTCGCCCCCGCCGCGCACGCTCGCGACGGCGTAGACCCCCCCGGCCTGCACCCACGCGAGAGCGGTAGGGGAGTACACGGGGAGGCAAGAGGCGCCGAAGCCGCCGTAGACGAACAGGATCGTCGGCCGCGGTCGGGATGGCTTAGCTTCGGCCGAGATGAGGAACATCCGCAGCGCCGTGCCGTCCTTCGCCGGGTAGGTGACCTGCCGTGTATGAACGTCCGGTCTGGCGCGGCGCGCTCCTTCTAACCGCTCGAGCCTGCCCTCGCGGGCGTCGAACCGGTAGAGCGCCGGAGGTGAGGTGAAGTCGGTGTAGGTGAACCACGCCTCGTGACCGTCGCGCTGCCGGAGGTTGCGCACGGATCCCAAGCCCGGCAAGGGCACCTCGCCGATCCTCGCGCCGCTTACCGGGTCGTGAAGGAGCAGCTCGCTCACCGCGTGCCGGGTCCGCGCGACGAGCATCATCGGTGTTGAAAGATCCTCGCCGCCGAGGATGACGCAGTCGTCCAGGACGGCGTCGGGCTCCTCCGGCACGAGCTGACTCCAGGACTCCTCGGAAGGTTCGCTCGGGTCCAGCGCGCAGATCTGCCCGTTCGGGGCCTCACGATCGGTCAGCACGAGGACCTGACCTTGGCCGCCGAACTTGAGGCTGGCCTGAGCGGTGCCCTCGTGGACGATCCGCAGGTCGGGCTTGCATGGGTCGCACTTCGTCAGATCCGCGAGGAAGAGGTGGTTGCGGGGGACCGCGCCAGGCGCGACCGAGAGGAACAGCCACCGGCCGTCGGCGCTGGCGCCGACCCCGAAACGAGTGCCGCGCTCATACCCCTCACCGAAGACGCGGATGTCGTCGGCGGGATCGTTCCCGACCCGGTGGAGCATGACGCCACCCTCGTCCAGATCGCCTGCGGGGGATGGCTGGCGGACGTAATAGAAATCCCCGCCGGTGGTCCATGCCACGGGAGAGCGGCGCGTCGGCGAGATCGGGCCGTCGAGGACACGACCACCACCGACCTCGACGACCCAAAGCGCGGACTCCTCGCTGCCCCGCCGCGCAAGCTGGTACGCGAGCAGGCGGCCGTCCCAGGAGGGCCGCCAGGCCACCAACATCGTCTCACCCGTCGGATCGATCTGGTCGGGATCGACCAACATGCGCTCCTGCCCGTCTGGCTTTACGACAAACAGGATAAGATGGTCTTTTCCGGCTACCTCGCGCATCCGGAAGGTTCGCTTGCCCCGCCACACGGGAACCGCTACCGACCCGACAGACAGGAGCTCGCGGAGCCGCTGCCTGAAGAATGGCCGGGAGCGCCAGGTGTCGCGGTGTGCATGGAAGAGCGAGTCCTGCGCGGCTGACCATGCGTGCGTGTCGTCGTGGGACGGGTCCTCCAACCACCGGTAGGCATCCGGAACCCACCTACCCGCGATCTGGACGGTCAGGGACAACCGCCGGGCCGGCGGATAGGACGGCATGGTCATAGCAACCTTCGTACGCGCGGTGAACGCCCATCCCAAAGACAAACGGTCCCGCCGTGAACAGCGGGACCGTCCGGCATTACTGAAGCAGAGCTTAGTCGTCCTCGCCCGAGAAGGCCTTCTCGCGCCAAGCCGGCAGGGAGACCTCATCCACGCAAGGAAGCTTCAGCGCGGGCAACAGCGCGGAAAGGATAGGGAGGGTGTCCATAGGGTCCCCTTCAGGGTTCACGTCGTTGGGCGGCGCTTTGATTACGCCGTGGAACAGCAGCAGCGCTGGAACTGACGATGACGATACTGCTCGGACAGCGATCGAACGCCAAGTCGCCACGCTAGGGACGATTATACTTCTATCGGACATAAGGTCAATCCCGGAACGATACTATTCGTTACGGGATAAAAGCTCCGCAACGGGGCTGCGGTGGTGTTGCATCGCGCTACTGGTCGTAACGCTCCACGACGCTTGGCGGCCGGGGCTCCGCGGCATCGGGCTCGTACCCGAACTCCCGCTTCGCTCTGCGCTGGCGGAGGAGGTCCCAGCACTGGTCGAGCGCGACCTCTACCGACTCGAGACGCTTGAGGTCAGCGGCGTCGAGGCCCGTTCCGCGATCTCGCAGGCGATCTTCCTCCGCAACCAACTCGCCGATCTGCGCAAGGATGTCCTGGTCTGTGGTCACTGCGGTCCTCCTCTTCTCGCTGGGCGACATCCTCGCAGCTGCCACACTGGGATCGATGTCGAGAGGGAGAATTCGTTGACTGGTCTTGGCGCACCGGTGCTCGCGCACGCCGGCGCTATGCCTGCGCTTGTGCCGCTGCCGCTACTCCTACTCGTCGTCATGGGTGCGGTGGCCACCGTGGCCACGCTCGTTGCCCGCCAGAGCTCGGTGACCCAGGGGTCAGGGCTGGTCCTCCCGTCGGTCCCGGCTCCCCTCGCCGGTCACGAGTGGCCGCCCCGGTGGATGGGCCAGGCGTTGGGGCTCGCGGGGGCCGCCGCCTTGGTCCTGACCGCCGCGCTGGGGTCACCGGCACCCGCCGCACGCGTGACAGGAGTCGCGCTCTCGGACCTCTGGGGATGGGTGGCCGTCGCATCGCTGCTGTTCGGGCCCGTGTGGCGGCTGTTCAACCCGCTGCGGCCACTGGCCGCCGCGCTCCTCCGCGTCTCCGGCGATCCCACGGGTGAGACGGTACGCGCGCTGCCGGCGAAGCT
>JBOGED010000520.1:0-16743 GCA_050743625.1 Egibacteraceae bacterium
GGCGAAAGCTGAGCCAAAGGCGGGAGCCGGCTCGGGCGCCGCGAAGAAAGTCGAGGACGACATCCACGTCGAGGCGCAGGTCGACCAAGAGGTCTTCGACCAGCTCATCGCCGAGGGCAAGAGCGAGCGGGTCGCCCGCGCCAAAGCCAAGGCCGCCTACGTCCGCAAGGAGAAGGCCCGCATCCGCGCGGAGCGGGAGGCCGCGAATGCGTAAGTACCAGCTTTCCTCCGTATACGGAGGAAAACTGACGTCCTGGCGACCCCAGGATCGCCGAGACCGCAACATTCCTCCGGATACGCAGGAAAGTTGTCTATGACCCTCCCAGATCTGCTGATGCTCGCCGTCGCCGTGCTCGGGGGCGCGAGCGCGGTCCTCGTGGTGGTCGCGCGGAATGTCGTGCATGCGGCGCTCTACCTGGTCGTCGCACTGCTGGCGGTGGCGGGGACGTTCTTGGTGATCGGCGCGGAGTTCCTCGCCTGGACGCAGGTGCTGATCTACGTCGGGGCGGTGGTCGTCCTGATCTTGTTCGGGCTGATGCTGACCCGGGCGCCGATCGGGCCGATCGAGGCGGACAGCGATAACCGGCGACTCGCACTGGCGACGAGCGTCGTGCTGTTCGTGTTCCTCGCCACGATGATCTTCCGGGCTTTCGGTCGAACGGAGCTCCCACTTTCGGTCACGCGGACCGCCGCGCTGGGCGAGGTGCTCTACGTCCACTGGGCGTTCCCGTTCATGTCGCTTGGGTTCTTCCTCACCGTCGCGCTGGTCGGCGCGATCATCTTGGCTCGCAAGGAAGAGGGCGAGGGCCCCGAGCCACAGCTCGACCCCGAGATGGCGACCGAGCGCCCCACACCAGCCCCGACCGACACCTCCACCACGCCCGGAGTGACCCGGCCGAGCGAGGAGATTCCTGCCTAAATGCAAGCCGTCTACCCCCTCACGTTCGCGGCGCTGCTGTTCTGCGTGGGCGTCTACGGCGTCCTCGCCAGGCGGAACGCCGTCCTCGTGCTCATGAGCGTCGAGCTCATGCTCTCGGCGGTGACCATCAACTTGGTGACCTTCGGCCAGATCGCCGGCGACGCGATCCTCACAGGCCAGGCGTTCGCGCTGTTCGTGCTGGCGATCGGCGCGGCGGAGGTCGGTGTCGGCCTCGGCATCATCCTGCTGCTCTACCGCAACCGCGCCACGGTCAACATCGACGACGCCGACCTCATGAAGTACTAGGGACATCATGATCTCCGACTACGCCTGGCTCATCCCCGCGCTGCCCGCCGTATCAGCGCTCGTGATCATGCTCTTCGGCAAGAAGCTCCCGAAGCATGGCGCCGAGGTCGGCATCACCGCGGTCGGTCTCGCGCTGCTCCTCGCGGTCGTGACGGCGATCGAGGTGTTCGGCGCGAACGTCGCCGCCGTCGCCGCGATCGAGCATGGCGATCACGCCGCGCATTCCTTCCTCAACGAGCGCGCGCTGACCCTCACCCCGATCGGGAGCGGTTTCGGGATCGAGGCCGGGATCCGCATCGACGGGCTCGCCGCGATGATGTTCCTGCTCGTCACGTTCGTGAGCTTGATGGTGCACATCTACTCGACGGGTTACATGCACGAAGATCCCCGGTACACGTACTTCTTCATGCTACTGTCGCTGTTCACCTTCTCGATGCTGCTGCTCGTCATCGGCAACAACCTCTTCATGGTGCTCGTCGGCTGGGAGCTGGTCGGCGTGTGCAGCTACCTGCTGATCGGGTTCTGGTGGGAGGAGAAACAGAACTCCGACGCGGCGATCAAGGCGTTTCTCACGACGAAGCTCGGGGACATCGGCTTGGTCGTCGGCATCGTCACGCTGTGGGGGATGTTCCGGACCTTCAACATCGGCGAGATCATCTCCTCCGTCGAGGCCGGCACCCAAGCCGCCGGCGCGCCGCTAGAGACCGGCCTGCTCACGTTCGCGCTGCTCGCGCTGTTCCTTGGGGCGGTCGGCAAGTCGGCGCAGTTCCCGCTCCACACGTGGCTGCCCGACGCGATGGCCGGTCCCACACCCGTGTCCGCGCTGATCCACGCCGCCACGATGGTGACCGCGGGCATCTTTCTGATCGCCCGGCTTTACCCCGTCTTCCAGGCGTCGCCGACCGCGATGGCGGTCATCGCGGTCATCGGAGCGATCACGCTGCTGATGGCGGGGCTGCTCGCCCTGGTGCAGGACGACGTGAAACGGGTGCTCGCGTACTCGACGGTGTCGCAGCTCGGCTACATGATCGCCGCGCTCTCGTTCAGCTACACCGCCGGGATCTTCCACCTGTTCACCCACGGGTTCTTCAAGGCGCTGCTGTTCCTTGGCTCCGGGTCACTGATCCACGCGGTCCACTCGAACAACATGAGCGACATGGGTGGCCTGAGGAAACCGATGCCGGTGACGTTCTGGACGTTCGTCATCGGCTCCGTCGCCCTCGCCGCGATCCCGCCCTTCGCAGGGTTCTGGTCAAAGGACGAGGTCCTCGCCGGGGCGCTGGGTGGCGGCGGGTACACCGGCAACCTCCTGCTGGTCCTCGGCGCGCTCGGTGGGATGATCACCGCGTTCTACATGACCCGCGCGCTCTACCTCGTGTTCGCCGGTGAGTTCCGCGGCCATGGGCACCCGCACGAGAGCCCCGCCGCGATGAAGTGGCCGCTGGTCGCGCTCGCCGTCCCCGCGGCGCTGATCGGGTTCATCAACCTGCCGTTCGAGTTCGCGCACCCGACGGGGTTCGCGGCCTGGACGATGTTCGACATCGAGTACTTCGAGGGCCACCCCGCCGAGTTCGTGGTCTGGCTGGCCGGCCTTTCCACCGCGCTCGCGTTCCTAGGGTTCGTGGCGGGCCGGGCGCTGTACCGCACGTCGCCCTTGCTCGCGAAGGACCCCATGCTGAACATGGGGCCGCTCACAAGGGTGCTCGAGAACCGGTACTACTTAGACAATCTGTACACAGACCTGATCGTCCGCACGGTGGTTCGAACCAAGCTCGCCAACACCGCCTACTGGTTGAACGATCACGTGATCGACCGGCTCGTCTTCCTTGCCGGCGTCGGAGCCAACCGACTCGGCAAGGCGACCTACGACTACGCCGACCAGAAGGGCATCGACGGCGCAGTCAACGGGCTCGGCGTCTCGGCCAACTGGTCCGGCGGCCTCATCAAGTTCGCTCAGAGCGGCAACGTGCAGTTCTATGCTGGCGCGCTGTTCGTCGGCGTCTTCGTGTTCGCTCTGCTCTTCGCAGTGGCCTAGGGAGGGTTCGCTAAGATGTGGAGACAGGTCGCGCTCTCGATCACGGTCTTCCTACCCGTGGTCGGCGCCGGGATCATCACGCTCATCCCGAAGGCGAAGGAAGAGCTGGCCAAGCCCGTGGCCCTCGTGGTCTCGGTCCTCGGGTTCGCGCTCTCGCTCGCGATCCTCGCCGGGTATGACTGGGGCGCCCGTGGCCTGCAGTACAGCGTTGACATCCCCTGGATCTCGGCGATCGGCGCTCGCTACCACTTGGCTATCGACGGGATCAGCCTCCCGCTGTTCGTCCTCACGTACCTGCTGACGTTCCTCTGCTCCGTCTACGCGTTCGCGCACCTTGAGGAGCCGGGCAAGCCGAAGGCGTTCCTGTCGCTGATGCTCCTGCTCGAGACGGGCATGGCCGGCACGTTCATCGCGTTCGACCTCATTCTCTTCTTCGTGTTCTGGGAGCTCGTCCTCGTCCCGATGTATTTCATGATCGGGATCTGGGGTGGCCCGCGTCGCGAGTACGCGGCGGTGAAGTTCTTCCTCTACACCTTGTTCGGCTCGGTGTTCATGCTGGTCGCGTTCCTGGCGCTGTATTTCACCAGCGAGCCGAACACCTTCGACATGGTCGCGCTCGCGCAGCAAGGCGCGAGCGGCGCGTTCAGCCCGGAGTTCCAGCGGCTCGCCTTCTTGGGCATCTTCCTCGGGTTCGCGATCAAGGTGCCGATGTGGCCGTTCCACACCTGGCTGCCCGACGCGCACACCGAGGCGCCGACGATCGGCTCCGTGCTGCTGGCCGGGATCCTGCTGAAGATGGGGACCTACGGGTTCGTCCGCATCGCCTTGCCGATCCTGCCGCAGGGCGCGATGGACTACGCACCGATCATCGCGGTCCTCGCGGTCATCGCGATCCTCTACGGCGCGCTGTGCTGCCTGGCCCAAACCGACCTGAAGCGGCTCATCGCGTTCAGCTCCGTCGGGCACATGGGGTTCGTGATGCTCGGCATCGCGACCCTCACGCCGATCGGCATCAACGCCGCGATCTTCGGGATGATCGCCCACGGCGTGATCACGGGGATGCTGTTCTTCATCGCCGGCAGCATCAAGGAGCGGTACCACACCCGCTCCATCGGCGAGATCGGCGGGGGGATGCTCCAGACCATGCCCCGTATGGGGGTATTACTCGCGTATGTCGCGATCGCGAGTCTCGGCTTGCCCGCGTTAGCCGGTTTCCCGGGTGAGTTCATCGCGCTCCTCGCGGCGTTCAGCCCCGCCCCCGCGCTGGTCGACGCCGGCTATCTCGTGCTGTTCCGGGTGCTCATGGTGCTTGGCGCGGTCGGCACCCTCCTGACCGCGGGCTACTTCCTATGGATGCTCCAGCGGGTGAACATGGGGCAGGCACCCTCGCGCTGGGCAGAGGCCGGCCTTGCCGACGTGTCGGTGATCGAGTGGGGCTCGTGGATGCCGCTGCTGGTGATGACGTTCGTGCTTGGCGTCCTGCCGTTCGTCGTCTTCGGCATCACCGAGCCTGACGTCAACGGGCTTCTCCAGACGTATGTCACCTACGGCGGCTAGCGCGATGCCTGACGTCACCTCCTTCGATTGGTTCGCGCTGGCGCCCGAGCTGGCGCTGCTCGCGACGGCGTTGCTGGTCCTGGTCATCGAGCCGTTCCTGCCCGCTGCCCGCAAGCAGGCGATGTGCCCGCTCTCGATCGTGGGCGTGCTGGTGTCCCTGGGATGGGTGGCCGCGCTGGCCGTCGACGGTACCGAGCGCAGCTCGTTCGGGCAGATGTTCGTCGTCGACAGCTACGCGCTGCTGCTGAAGGCGTTCTTCCTCGGCACCGCGCTGTTCGTGCTGTTCATCAGCTACCGGTACTTCCAGGAGATCCGCACCTATCAGGGTGAGTACTACTTCCTCCTGCTGTCGGCGTTCCTCGGCATGATCCTGATGCCGAGCGCCCGTGACCTCGTGATGATCTTCGTCGCGCTCGAGCTCGTGAGTGTCCCGGGCTTCGTCATGGCGGGCCTGCGCAAGTTCGACCTGCGCTCCAACGAGGGAGCGCTGAAATTCTTCCTGATCGGTGTCCTGTCGGTCGCCGTCCTGCTGTTCGGCTTGTCGATCATCTACGGCTACACGGGCACGACCGACCTCGCCGGGATCGCCGCCGGACTGCGGGGGCCGGCGGCCGACGAGCCGCTGGTGCTCGCGAGCATGATGTTCGTGATCGTCGGGTTCGGCTTCAAGATCTCGGCGGTCCCGTTCCACTTCTGGGCGCCGGATACGTACGAGGGCTCACCCATCCCGGTGACCGCGTTCCTGTCGGTGGCGTCGAAGGCGGCGGGGTTCGCCGGCCTGTTGCAGGTGTGCTTCGTGGCGTTCGAGCCGCTCGCCGACGTGTGGGCGCCGGTCCTGGGAATCATCGCGGTGCTCACGATGACGCTGGCCAACCTCACCGCGCTGCAGCAGCGCAACATCGTGCGGCTCTTGGCCTACTCCTCGGTCGCCCACGCCGGTTACATGATCGTCCCGTTCGGCGTCGCCGCCCCGGGAGCGACGGAGGTCAACGCGCAGGCGTTCTCTTCGGTCCTGCTGTACCTGCTCGCCTATTCGGTGATGAACATCGGGGCGTTCGCGGTCGTGGTCGCCGTCGCGCGGGAACACCCTGGCCGGCAGCTGTCCGACTATGCGGGCTTGGGCCAGCGCGCCCCTGGCATGGCGGTCGCGCTCACGATGTTCTTGCTGTCCCTTGGCGGGTTGCCGCCGTTGATCGGCTTGTGGGCGAAGTTCGCGATCTTCAGCGCGGCGGCCACCGCGGGCACGTCCTTCACCTACTTCCTGGCCGGCGCGGTGGTGGTGAACTCAGTGATCGCGATGTTCTACTACCTGTCGATCGCCCGCACGGTGTGGATGGACGCCCCGACCCGGACCGACCCCATCCGCCCCGGCCTGGCCCTGAACGCCGCGATCGGCGTCCTCGCCGTCGCCGCTCTGCTCACCGGCATCCTCCCCGACTCCTTCGGCGCCGCGGCCAACGGCTCCACCCTGATCGCCGCCGGACCCTAGCGGGCTTGGTGAGACCTTTACTCCGACATTACCCCCCCGCCGGTATCGTGGCGTCGGCAGGGAGAACTCCCCGCTTGACCAAGGAGTGAAAGAGCCTTAACACCATGCTCAAGTCGTTCAAAACCTGGGTGCTCCTCGCCGGTCTGTCTGGGATCCTGCTGCTCATCGGAGAGCGATTCGCTGGCGAGCAGGGTCTCACGATCGCGCTCGTCATCGCGCTGGTCATGAACGTCGGCACCTACTGGTTCTCGGACAAGCTCGCGATCAAGATGGCCCGTGGCCGCCCCGCCTCGGCAGCCGAGTATCCCTGGTATCACACGATCGTGAGAAACCTGTCACAGCAGGCGCAAGAGCCGATGCCGCGGCTGTTCATCTCGCCGTCGCCCCAACCCAACGCGTTCGCGACCGGCCGGAACCCGAAGCATGCCGCGGTCTGCGTCAACCAGGGGCTGATTGAGATCCTGGACAGGGACGAGATGGAGGGCGTGCTCGCCCACGAGCTGTCACACGTCTACAACCGTGACATCCTGATCGGCACGGTCGCCGCGACGATCGCGACGGCGATCACGTTCCTCGCGCGGATCGCGTTCTTCTTCGGCGGTGACGAGGATCGCAATCCCATCGCGCAGATCGCGATGCTCTTCCTCGCCCCGATCGCGGCCATGGTCCTGCAGTTTGCCGTCACCCGCAGCCGCGAGACGCAGGCTGACGCCTCCGGCGCCTATCTGTGTAGGAAGCCACTTGCGCTGGCGAGCGCGCTACAGAAGCTCGAGGGCGAGGGCCGCAGGCGGATCCGCCTTGGCGGCACCCCCGCCGAGACGTCGTCCGCGTTCCAGTCTCTGTACATCAGCGCCCCGTTCGGCGGCGCGACCGCCCGCGGCCTCGGCAGCCTGTTCCGCACCCACCCACAAACCGCGGCTCGCGTCGCCAACCTCCACGAGATCGCCCGCAAGATGGGCCAGATCGGCTGACTTCACACTGCAGGATTCCTCTGTATACGGAGGAATCCTGCAGGTCAAAACCAGCGCGCCGGGCGGAGGACGCAACAATCCTGCCTATGCGGAGGAAAGCTGCAGTTGAGCGGCGAGCCGCGCGGGCTACTTGTAGTTCGTGAATCTCAAGGGGAGGTCCTGGTCGTTCGCGCGGAGCAGGGCTTGGACCTCCTGCAGCTGGTCCTTGACCTTTCCGGACACTCGCAGTTGATCACCCTGGACGGAGACTTGGACCTTCAGCTTCGAGGCCTTGATCAGCTTGACCATCTCGCGGGCCTTGTCGGTCGGGATGCCGTTCGCGAGCGTGATCTCCAGGCGGTAGGTGCCACGCGCTCCCGGTTTTGGCTCGTCGTGGTTGAGAGCCTTCAGGCTGACCTTGCGGCGGACGAGCTTGTCTTTCAACACGTCGAGCGCGGCGGCAACCCGCTGCTCCGAGTTCGCGCTGATGAGGATCTGCTCGCCTGACCACCCAATCCGCGCTCCCGTGTTCTTGAAGTCGAAGCGCTGGGCGACCTCTTTCGACGCCTGGTTGATCGCGTTGGTCACCTCCGCGCGATCAACCTCGGCAACGACGTCAAAGCTCGACTCGGCCATGTGTATGCGAACCTTCGGGCATGTAAAAAGACAGTGGTGGGAGAAGGATTCGAACCTTCGTAGGCTGAGCCGTGCGGTTTACAGCCGCATCCCTTTGGCCACTCGGGCATCCCACCGAGAGGCGTAATGGTAGACGGGCGGGCGCAGGGGAGCAACCGAGCCTCACCCAGCCGGTATCGGCTCCGCGAGCCGGCCGAGCAACCGCTCGCCGCTCGCGCGATCCAGGTCGTACAGGCGGGGATCGCCGCGGGCGCCCGGGCCCGCGATCTGCAGCGAGAGCGAGGCGAGGCGCAGGCGGCGCTGGACAGGGGTGGCGCTCAGCGCCAGGCTCTGCAGCCGCGCCACTGGGACGAACGACGTGCGCCGGACGAGGAAACCCGAGCGGGCCACCACGATGCCGTCATGCTCGGCGTGCCCCAACGCCCGGTAGGCGCCAAGGCCCCAGACCGCGAGCGGCACTGACGCTACCAGGGCGAGTAGGCCCCGCGCCCCCAACGCGGCAACCGCCGCCGCCGCAAGCAGCGCCGCCACCACGAGCGCTCGCGCCATCCGCCGACCGAGCGCCCGCCCTGGCATCGGCTCCAGCCGTGCCAACGCGAGGCCAGGCACGTCCAG
This sequence comes from Egibacteraceae bacterium, assembly GCA_050743625.1. Lineage (GTDB taxonomy): Bacteria > Actinomycetota > Nitriliruptoria > Euzebyales > Egibacteraceae > JBOGED01. Next base: position 8,508 of record JBOGED010000520.1, read on the forward strand.
TACTCGTTCCGCCAAGGCGAACGCCTCGCTCCGGCGGCCGAGTGGAAGCAGCACGCCGGTCTGTCGCGCCGCTTCCCCCGCACGGCCTGCCACGACGACTCCGACGGCCGCGCGGCCGAGCAGGCGGCGGACGGCGTTCTCCTCGACGGTCAGGGCTTGGATCCGCCGGAGCGGGATGGTGTCGAAGCGCTGCTCCAGCAGGCCACGGCGTATGAGGAGGCACTCTTCCGCCTCGCTCAGCGTGAACCCCCAGTAGGCGACCGCGGTCGCCGCGACCGAGACGATGAACGCGACGAGTCCAGCCAGCAGGGCGAGTACGACGAGCCCGCGCACCCCCAGCCGCGAAGGCAGGTCGAAGAGCTGCTCGAACCGGTCGCCCAACAGCTCGTTGCCCAGGCCCAGCAAGGCAGCGACGACACCGACCCTTCCACCGGTCAGTCCCGCGAGCACGATCGTCGCGGCGCCCACACGCACGAGCGGCCGTCGTTCGCCGCGAGGATCGATCTCCTCGCCTCGCCGCAGCAGCGTCGCGCGCAGCCGCTGGGCGATCTCAGGTCTCAACGCATCGAGCCGGCCTTCGGTTTTCGATCCCCCGACGGTCTCGATGCGCACCTCGACGACACCGAACAGCCGGTGCGCGAGGGGCCGGACGAGCTCGACCGCCTGGATGCGCTCGAGAGGGATGACCCGCTGCCGGCGGGTGACGAGGCCCTCGTTCAGGACCAGCGCGCCACCCTCTAAGCGCCAGCGGAACCTCGTCCAGCGCACGACGCTCGCGATCACGGCAATGAGCAGGCCTCCCGCGGCGATCGCGGGAGCGAAGGTGCCCGTGATCAGCACCGGGATGAGGCCGGGCAGCTGCTTCACCAGGTAGAGCGGCACCGTTGCGGGGTGGAGCGGCTCGCCACGCGGCAGCTCGCGATCCTCGCGCTCAGATGCCATCCACGTCCCGCTGGACGAGCGCGAGCCGCTCCCGCAGTTGCTCGGCCTCCGCGGCCTCGAGGCCGGGTAGCCGGCCAGATGTGCCCGGAGCGGCGGTGTGCACGACCAGCTCTGCCAGCCCGAGCCGCCGCCCCACGGGACCTTGCTCCGTGTCGACGAACTGCAGCCGCTGGTAGGGGATGACGCTGATGGTCACCCGTATCGCTCCATGCTGGATCCACAGGTCACGAGGCCGCAGCGCGTACCGCCACGTGCGATAGCGCAGCACGGGGAGCACCGTCGCGACAGCTCCCGCTCCAAGGGCCACGAGCACGGTGAGGAACCCCGGTGGGCCTAGCGGGCTGAACACGACGTCGACGCCGAGCGCGACCAGCGTCGCGATGCCCGCGACCACCCCACCCGATATCCACCACAATGTCCGTACACGCGGATCGAGCGGGGAGAGTGCCGCGCGCGGCATTTCTCCAGGGTCGGTTACGCTGTCCATCGCCGTCCAGATTAGGCTTGCGGCTATGGACAGCACGCCGATGGTGGGTGCGAGGGTCAGGCGCCGGGAGGACCTGCGGTTCGTTACCGGGCGCGGGACGTTCGTGGGTGACCTGGCGTTGCCGGGGATGGTGTGGATGGCGGTAGCCCGCAGCTTCCACGCCCACGCCAGGATCGTCCAGGTCGAGACGAAGGGAGCACGCCAGCTACCCGGGGTGTTCGGGGCGTGGAGTAGCCAGGACCTTCCCGACCTCCCCGCGCTGCCGGGGGCCGCGGGATTCTCGCGGCCTGCCCTGGCGACCGGCACGGTGCGCTTCGTGTCCGAGCCGGTCGCGGTCATCGCCGCCGCCAATCCGTATGCGGCGGCGGAGGCGATCGCGGCGGTCCAGGTCGATTACGAGGCCTTGCCCGTGGTGACCGGCGTGGACGGGGCGCTGGCGCCAGGGGCGCCGCTGCTCTACCCCGAACGCGGATCGAACGTGGTGGTCGATAAGACGCTTGCTGGTGACGTCGAGGAGTTGATGGCCGCCGCGCCGCGCCGCGCATCGGTCCGCCTCTCCAGCCAGCGGCTCGCCCCCGTCCCGATCGAGACCGGAGGGTGCGTGGCCGATTGGCATGCGGGCGGCCTCACGTTGTGGGCCACGCTCCAAGCGCCTCACCACGTAAAGAACGACCTGGCCCGGCTGCTCGGGCTCCCGCAGGATCAGGTGCGGGTGATCGTGCCCGACGTCGGTGGCGGCTTCGGCGGAAAGATCCTCCTTTACCCAGAGTTCCTTCTCGCCGCGACCGTGTCGAGGTTGCTCGGGCGCCCGGTGAAGTACGTCGAGACGCGCAACGAGAACCTCTGCGCGATGGGGCACGGCCGCGCGCAGACCCAGGACGTGGACGTCGGGTTCGACGACCAGGGCCGATTGCTCGCTCTCCGCGTGGACATTGTCCAGGATGTCGGCGCCTATCCGACGGATGGGGTAGGGCTGCCGTTCCTGACGGCCGCGATGTCCGGAGGCTGCTACAAGATCCCGAAGATCGCGACCCGCATCCGGTCCGTCGCGACCAACACCACTCCGATCGCGAACTACCGGGGCGCGGGGCGGCCCGAGGCCGCGTACATGATCGAGCGGGTGATGGACCTCGTCGCTTGGGACACGGGACTCGACCCCGTCGAGGTCCGGCGCCGGAACTTCATCCAACCCGATGAGTTTCCGTACGCGACCCAGTTCCACGGCATCGTCTACGACGCGGGGGACTACGAGCAGTCCCTTGACGAGCTCCTTGAGCTGGTCGGCTACCAAGCCCTGCGCCGCGAGCAGGCCTCGACACGCGGCGATCCAGCCAAACCCCTGCTCGGCATCGGCTTCTCGACCTATGTCGAGATGGGAGGCTTCGGCCCATCGGCGTCCCTCGAGGGGTCCGGCTGGGTCGGGGGGTGGGAGACCGCGAACGTCCGGGTGACGCCGGACGGCAGCGTGGCGATCGCGACCGGCCTGTCCCCGCACGGCCAGGGCAGCGAGACGGTCCTCGCCCAGGTCGTCGCGGACGTGCTCGGCGCCCCCTACGAGCGGATCACCGTGCTGCACAGCGACACCGGGACCATCCAGGAAGGCCTCGGCACCAGAGGGTCTCGGGGCGCCGCGGTGGGGGCGCCCGCCGCGTACCGCGCCGCGGTCGCCGTCCGGGACCGGATGATCGAGGTCGCCGCCCACCTGCTCGAGGCCGCGGCCGACGACGTCGAGATTAGCCACGGAACATTTCGAGTGAAGGGCAGCCCCACGTCGGGGCTCGACTTCGCGACGGTGGCGGGAGCCGCCTACCGCCCCACCAAGCTGCCGCTAGGCTTCGCGCTGGGCTTGGAGCACACGGCCTTCTTCGAGCCGCCGGACATGACCTATCCCTCGGGCGCCCACGCGTGCGTCGTCGAGGTCGACCTCGAGACCGGTGCCGTCCGTATCCGCGACTACGTCGCGGTCGACGACTGCGGTGTCGTGCTGAACCCCCTCCTCGCCGAGGGTCAGGTTCACGGAGGCGTCACCCAGGGAATCGCCGCGGCACTGTTCGAAGAGGTCCGATACGACGAGGACGGGCAGCCGCAGACGGCGACCCTGCTCGACTACACGATCCCCGCCGCGGGGGATCTTCCCGACTACCGCACGACCTTCGTCCCCACCCCGTCCCCGGTCAACCCTCTGGGTGCCAAGGGTATAGGCGAAGCCGGTACCATCGCCGCTCCCGCAGCCGTCGTCAACGCGGTCCTCGACGCGGTACACCACTTCGGCGTCCGTACCCTGGACATGCCGCTCACGCCAATGCGCGTCTGGCGGGCGCTGCGCCGCGCACCATCCGCGCCTTCTTAGCCGGAGGTTGCTTGGCTGTCAGCCAGCGACTCTACCGGTGCCCGTCGTCGACCGCGCTTCCAGCCGCCTCACCCAAGGTGTCTCGAGTCGCCTCGCATCGAGTGCAGTCCAGCGTCGAGGCTCCGCAGCGCCGCTTCCACTGCAGCCGCGATGGTGACTTCGAAGATCTCGTCCTCGCTGTGGCCGGCTTCCTTGAGAAGGTCGATGTCGGTGTCGGTCACGCGGTACGACGCGTTTCGGATCTTCGCGGCGTACGACTCCCAGGTCTCGGGGAGCGGTCCGCAGCTCGCGGCAGCGGACCGCTTTGCAGGTTCGGTTTCAGCCGCCGAGTCAAACACTCCGTGACGCAGGGCGGCGACCAGCCGCTCATGGCGGGCCGCGATTCCTGATGCGTAGTCGGCGCGGCCGCCTCCACTCGTGAGGAAGCGGGGGAACCGGTAGCCGAACCTGTGCAGCAAGCGCGTGCCTTTGCGCAGCTGTCCCTCGCGCAGCTGGAAGTCGAACGCGTTGGCTAGCCGGTTGACCGTATTCCAAATGAGGTTCACGTGCAGGGCGTCGATGATCGCCTCATCGGGAACCCCGACGTCGCGTACACGTTCTAGATCCGGCGGCGCGACCTGGTCCGGCGTACGAGTCACCTTCTCGAGGAACCCAAGGACGGTTGTGACTTTCGGTCGTACCGAGCCAGGGTCGGCGGCGTCGATCTCGCCGGCCGACGCGATCCGCGTGAGTTCGGCATGCGTCTCGATGCAGAACGGGCACCGATGCCATTGCGCGGTCCTCAGCGCCATGTACTCGCGTTCACCGGCCGTCCAGAACGAGGGGCCGCGCATCATCTCGGCGGCGAGGGTGAGCATGGCCCGGCCGAAGAACTCCGGCCGATAGAGCAAGGTCTTGGGGACGTCGGCCATCTCGACGCCTGACATCCGCGCCGCCATCGACATGAACAGCCGAACGCGCAGCCGGTGTCCGCCTTCAAGGATGTCGAGTCGCATCCTGCCCTCACGATCGTCGCCGAGAGCCATCGGCTGCCATTTCTTATGCCGACCGTGCCAGAGAGTCCGTCCCGGCCGGCACAAGAGTCCGTCAAGCAGCCGCGTGCCTCGCGAACAGCTCCAGACAGTAGCCCCAGCCCTGCGGGCTGTCGACGACGCCGTGCACCGCTTCGGCGCCGCCGCCGTGCCGTTCGAACCCGCGATGATCGAGGTCGACCCTCGTGCGCGTCGGGCTCTCGGCAACGAACCGCACCTCGACCTCGCTGGCATGTGTGGGGTCGGGATCGTACTGCCAGTTCTCGTTGAGGTGCCAGGCCAGGACGAGCCGGTCCGGCGGCTCGAATGCCGTTACCCGTCCGGTCTCATACTCCTTGCCGTCCACGCCCATTTCGTACCAGCGACCGCCGACCTTCGGCTCCAACACGAAGTCGGCCATGTCGGTCTCACCGATGGAGTACTCCCTCGGCCACCAGGAGCCGAGCTCGGCCGTGAACAACTCGAAGGCTCGCTGCTGTGGTACCTCTACGGTGACCGTCCTACATACCACCGCTGTGTCGACGTGCTGCGTCATCCGTCTTGTCCTTTCTTGGTCGTTTCCTCGTCTTCGGCCACCGCGGCGAATGCCGCCAACGCCGTGTCCCACATCCGGTCCAAGTACTCGCGCATGGCTGTCACCCCCGCTGGGTCCACCCGATAGATGCGGCGCGTGCCTTCGGCGCGATCGATGACCAACCCCGACTGCTTGAGCACTTTCAAGTGCTGGGAGACAGCCGGTCTGCTCACCGGGAGCGCGTCCGCCAGCTCACGTACCGGCCGCGGCTTGGTGAGAAGCAGCTCGAAGATGGCGCGCCGGGTTGGATCGCCGAGCGCCTCGAGCGCGCTCCCGCCGCTCGACTGGTAAGTGATCACGAACCGTAAGTTAGTACTTACCAATGGCGCTGTCAAGCCCGACGTGTGGCTCGCGGCGAGAGTGGTCGAGTAGGCGACCAGGTTCAAGGTTCGTGGTCGCGGCCGCACGGGTTGCGCGTCAGCGGCACAATTAGACAGAACCCGCGTTTCCCACAGGTCAGCAGGTCAGACACTCATCACAACTCGGGTCGCTTCCGTTCAGAGGTCGGCGTCGTCGTGCAGCGTCTCACCGCGATGGAGCCTGCGGGCGACGTCCCAGGTGCGGGCACGGCTGCGGACCGTCGGGAACTGGGCGGCGAGGAAGCGGGCGGCGGCGATCAGGACGTGGTCGGCCGCAGGGGTACCGGCAAGGTTGCCGCGCTGCCGGACCGCCGCTTCGAGCACCTGGTAGCAGTGGAAGGTCGCGTCCTCCCGCATCAGCGCGTGGCCGAGTGTGCGCACAACCTCCGTGGCACGGCCGGCCGCGAGCAGATCACAGGTGAGCTGGGCGACCTCGTCGACCGCGCCGTGCCGATCGAACAGCACCAGAAGATCCGCCGGCTCCCGGCGCTGGCCGCTCGGCCGGGGGACAGGCCGCTTCGGGACGTTGAGGAAGCGCTCGAGGTGCACCGCGGCGGCGGCATCGAGCAGACCGCGCAGCAACGCGGTGGTTGGCGCGCGTCGCAGCATCTGGTCGACCGCGTTCGCGTAGGTGAACACGTGATGAACCGTGTCCCAGTCACCCTGCTCGTTCGTGGTAGGGAAGTGCACGAGCCGTAGCGCGGCCGCGTATGCCACCGCGGCGGACAGCTCGACAACCGGCACACCATCACGGATCAAGCGCCCGAGTTCGGCGAGCAGCTCCGCCGGTTCGCCGTCGAGGACCAGCCCGGCGAGCCTGGCGTGACCGTCCCAGCCCTCCGCCGAGCCCGGCGGCGCCTCTACGCCCTCGGCGGCCTCCGCGACGAGCACGGCGAGGTCGACAGGATGGCGCCACGCGGAGGTCTCCTCCATACGCCGGCCCCCGGTGATCACGGGGATCAACGCCGGCAGCACCTCGTCGGCGTGCGCCCAGCCGATGTGGTCCAGCAGCTCGAACGCCTTGTTCGCGAAGTCCAGGGCGTGGCCCACGTCGAGGAAGCGGTGGTCCGTGCAGGCCGCGGCGAGCAGCGCGACCAGCTCGTAGGGCGGCAGCCCGGCCGTCGTCGCCGACCGTAGGGTCCGCTCGGCGGCCCCGTCCGCGCGCACCTCGCAGAACCGGCGGAACCAGCCGGTGAGCTGCTCCGGGTCACGGACGTCGGTATCGAGGGCGGCGAGATCGAAGCTCGGAGGCTGGCCGGCGGTCGACCGGGCCGCCCGGGACAGGCCATGGAACAGCGCCGCGCCGCGGTCTTCAGGCGCGAGGTGCGGTCGCAGGTTGGCAAGGGCCACCAGGATCGACAACCCGTCGCTCCAACCCGAGGAGCGGTTGCGGATGCCGAACCGCGCGCCGCGCGCGATCACCTCCTCGGCGGCAACCTCACCGTCCAGGCCCAGCACCGCCTTCGCGAGCACGAGGTCGAGACCGTGCTCGAGGCCTTCGTCGAGCTTGCGGAGATGATGAGCCCGCTCGTCGCGCGGCACGGGCGCAACCCCGACCCACACGACGCCGTCCTCGACCGCCGCCGGGTAGGCACGCGCGTCGTCGGCGAACGCGTCGAACGTGCATCCTCCGGCGAGGTCGAACTTCGCGTGATGCCAGTGGCAGGTCACGACACCGTCGCGAACGGTCCCGCGGTGCAGCGGGAACCCCAGGTGCGGGCAGCGGTTGTCCATCGCGTAGGGGCGGCCGGCGTGCCAGAACACCACGACCGTCGCCTGGCCGGCGGGCACGACCCGCAGACCGTCGGCTTCCAGTTCGGCGACGGTTCCCACGCGTACGCGCTCGCCCGTGGCCAGATCGGGTTGTCTGCTGGTCATGCACGACACGGTACGCTCTTGTTACCTATCACGGCCCCGGGCTTAGGTCCTAGCCGGGCTTGAGACCTTCGCCGGACCCGTAAACCGCCCCCAAGTCGAAGTTGGGGAACGAGATGCTACGATGTTGGCCGTGTTCGCGCCGTCCCCGGCAAGAGGTCGGGCGAGCGTGATAAACTGCTCGGACCTCAGTAGAGTAGACGGACTACACCTCGGCCCCCCTAGCTCAGTCGGCAGAGCGTCTCCATGGTAAGGAGAAGGTCAACGGTTCGATTCCGTTGGGGGGCTCTGCGGAGGCGGTAGCCTCCGTAGCCAAGAGTCTTGGCGGCGTAGCTCAGTGGTTAGAGCACTCGGCTCATAATCGAGTTGTCGGTGGTTCGATCCCACCCGCCGCTACGGGCCCGCGAGAAGCGCGGGCACCGGATGAGGTCGAGGCCATCCTCGGCCTTTGATGCGTATTGCGCCAGTGATTGAGAGGAAGTGGTCGTCAGATGGGCAAGGCGAAGTTCGAGCGGACGAAGCCGCATTTGAACATCGGGACGATCGGTCATATCGATCATGGTAAGACGACGTTGACCGCTGCGATTACGAATGTGTTGCATAAGCGTAATCCGAATG
>JBOGED010000521.1:0-16046 GCA_050743625.1 Egibacteraceae bacterium
GGTGTAGCCAGGGCCAAGCCGCTCACGCTCGACCGCTTGGGCCTTCAGGTGCGCCCGCAGTGCCTCGACCGTCAGGCCATCGAGCGCGACCGGCCGGCCGCGGCGGCCCTTCGTCTTGCCGGTATGCACCGTGCCACCGCCCTTCGCGCGCTGCTGGACGACGAACAGCCGCGCGTGGTCCAGGTCGAGGTCGCGCCGGCGCAATCCACAGATCTCTCCGCGCCGCATCCCGGTCAGCGCCAGCAGCCGCCACATCGCGGACAGTCGGTCGCCCTCGACAAGCGTGAGGAAGGCGGCGAGCTCCTCGGCCTTCCACGTCTCCTGTTCGGGTGACTCCGGCTGCTGGTGTGCGCCCGCAGCGGGATTCCTGGGCAGCAGCCGATCCGACACCGCGTCGCGCAGCGCCCGGGACAGCGTCGTGTGGATGTTGTGGATGGACTTCTCGGACAGCCCGCCCCCGCCCCGTATGCGACCGCTGGTCGCAAGCTCGGCATAGAGCTGCTTGATACCGCAGGCGCTGAGCGCCTGCAGCCGTAGGTCGCCGACACGCGGGACGATGTAGCGGTTGACGTGGATCGCACACGCGTCGTAGGAGCCGGGACGCAGCCGCAGCCTCGCCAGCTTCAGCCACCCCTCGAGGTACTCCCCCACCGTCAGTTTCGATGGCTCGACGTACGTGCCGTCGCCCAGCTCGGCCTGCAGCGCGCTCATCCCCGCCACGGCGTCCCGCTTCGTGGCGAATCCCATCTTGGTCCGCTGGTCACGAGGGCCACCGAGCGGACCGACGTCGACCGAGTACGCCCAGCTGAAGCTGCCCGAGTTACAGTGGGCGCAGCGACGCGCGGCATGACCGTCGTCGTTGACCGGCCAGGCGCGGCCACAGCGCGAGCAGCGCCGGTAGACACGGCCGCGTCTCACTTCTGGCCTCCGCGCACCAGTTGGACCTCCTCGGCGACCTCGACGCCGAGCATCCGAAGCAGGGGTACGGTCGGCACGACCCAGCGGCGGCCGATTCGCACTCCGGGCAACTCGCCGGCCGCCACCGCCTCGTAGGCCGCGTTTCGTCCGATCCCACACAGGCGAGCCGCATGCTCGACGGTGAGGGTTGGCGGGAGGTCCAGAAGCTCACGCGGCATGAGACCGTCGCTTGTGATACTTGAGCTTGGCCGCATCCTGCGGGCGGTACGAGCGCCCTTCCCTGCGGCAGTGGCGAGCTGAGCTTGCACGAGGGACCCCCCGATCATCCCTACATGGAACTGCCTATTGGTTGGTAATGCACCAACCTTTGACCGCCACATCAACGGTATTGCTAGAACAGTTGGGACAAATCGAGGAGGTCTCATGCCGGCTACTCCCCTCTACCGACGCATCGCGGTAGACCTGCGAGGTGACATCGCCAGCGGCAGAATTTAGCCCGGGGAGCAGCTGCCCACAGAGCAAGAGCTTCGCGACCGCTACAAGGTGTCCCGCAACACCGTGCGCCTCGCGCTTGGGCTGCTCGCCAACGAGGGGGTCATCACCAGCACCCCTGGCAGGGGAACCTTTGTCCGCGACCGGGCGACGCTCACCTACTACGCCTCGCGGGCGGAGGCGGCCGACCGGCCGGCCACGGAGCAGGGAGACGCCTACTTCACGGAGGTCAGCGCAGGGACGGCAGCCCAGCCAGACCTTCGAGATGCGGATCGTCCCCGCCTCTCTCGCCGTCGCGCAACGCCTGCACATCGAAGAGGGCGAAGCGACCGCCGTACGCCGCATCATGAGGTACGTGAACGACGAGCCGTGGAGCCTACAGGACAGCTCCTACCCGATGGACATCGCTCAGGAGTGCGGTCTGCTGGTCCCACACGACATCACACGCGGCACGATCCGCGTCATGGCCGAGCATGGCCACGTAGAGACCGGGCACCTCGACGAGATCACGACCCGGATGCCCACGCCTGAGGAAGCCCGCACACTTGACCTCGGCACCGGTGTTCCCGTCCTCATGTATATCCGCACCGCCTACACGAAAGACCGGCCTGTACGGCTCACCGAGACCATCTTCGCTGGAGACCGCAACCGCGTCGTGTACGAGCTGGGCCAGCTCGACGCCCTCCACGAGGGTGATGACGATGCTCATCACCCCAGCCAGTCCCGATGACCTCGACATCCTCCTCGCCCTGAGGGACGAGGGCGCGCGCTGGCTGGCCAGCCTAGATATCGATCAATGGTCGAGCCCATGGCCATCCCAAGATCTCATGGTCGAGGGGATGCTATGCAACATCCAGGCCGAGGAGACGTTCATCGTCTGGGACCACACCGCCGCAGCCGCAACCATCACCGTGCACCGCTGGGCCAACCCCGACCTGTGGACCGAGTCCGAACGCGCCGAGCCCGCGCTCTACTGCCACAAGCTCACTGTCGTCCGCGCCTACGCCGGGCGTGCCCTCGGGGCGGAACTCATCGACTGGGTTTGCTCCCGCGCTGTCAACAGCGGCGCAACCTGGCTCCGCGCGGATGTCTGGACCACAAATGACAAGCTCCAGCGGTACTACTCCGATCACGGCTTCGACTATGTCCGTACGGTCGTCTTGCCACATAACCCGTCCGGGGCATTGTTTCAAAGGCCCGCACGACGAGCGCCGACGCCACGACTGCAGAGGGCGGGCGCCCCGTAAATCACGGTTCGTATCCGTCTTGCAGGTACCGTACCTGCCCCGTGCTCAGCGCCTCCAACGCGGCCTCGACTCGACGCCAGACATACGGCCGGAGCAGGCGTGACGCCTCCTCTGGCGTGCAGAAACGGAACTCGACGAGCTCGTCGTCCATGATCCGCAAATGCGAGATCTGCTGGTCGGTCAACGTTCCGCCGTCGAAGACAAACATCAGCTCATCGTCCCACGGGCCGCGCGGCGACACCCAATCAACGCACAGAAAACCCAAGACGCCAAGATCAACGTCGAGTTCTTCTTTCAGCTCACGCCGCACGGCGTGGTGCAGCGGCTCATTGGCCTCGGCCATCCCGCCCGGAAGATCCCAATCCGGCTTGTACTCCGGGTCGACGAGCAGCAGGCGGCCCTGCCCGTCGCGGAGGAGGACGTCGACACCGACCCGCTTCCGCGCCTGCCCCGCGTTGCCTGCAGCCAGATACGCCGCCCAGGCCTGCGGGTCCCGCTCGTACAGCGGGACGTCCGAGGTCACAGCCCCTCCCCACGGTCCAGGGAAGAGCGGCTGCGGTCCTTCGTGAGCCACTGCAAGAGCCTGAGCCGTTCGCGGAGCGTCTCCTCGAGGCAGACCAGGAAGTCGGCGACCACCGGATCGGCCGCGTAGGGTCCCAATCGTGGCCGCAGGTCGAGGAGTTGCTGGATGACCAGGCCCGACCCGAGTGACCGCGTGGCGTCGAGCACGTCTCGGGCGACCGCGCAGGCCTCGTCTGGTTTCCCTTGGGCGATGAGCACCGTGACGAGGATGAGTTGACCGAAGGCGCGGCTGCGGGTCCGGTCTGCGGGGCGTAGGGCGATGATGCGCTCGGCTTGGCGCTTGGTCTCGCTGAGGTCCCCGAGTTGGCGCATGCAGCGCGCGATATCAGTTGCCAGTGAGCCGTGGTCGAAGGAGCCGACCCACTCCGAGGGCTCTTCGACCGGTGTGCCGCCAAGCGCTCTCTCGGCCCCGGCCAGCAGCTGCCTGCACTTGTCCGCTCGTGGCAGCGCGGCGAAACCGCGCGCCTCTGCTGCGAGCAATTGCGCCTCGAGCGCGGGCTGCGGCGGGCCTTCGCGGAGCGTCTCTTGGCCACGACGCGCCAGCTGAATGGCTCGAGTCGGCTCGCCGACGTGGTGTGCCAGGTGGCTCATGCTGGCAAGGATGTGCGCGCCGAGGATGCGATCCCACCAACCTGCACGAGATCCAGCGCACGCTCGAAGTGCTGCCCGGCGCTGGCGTGTCGGCCTGCGTCGTGCGCCATCCAACCGGCCATCTGAGTCAGCGCCGCCGCCGCCGTGAACAGACGTCGGCTGTCGCCCCCATCGCCGCTGCCGAACAGCCGCGGGCCGACCTCGTCGTGCAGGTAAGCGACCACGGTGGCGTACAGGTGGCCACCGCCGATCTGCCGGTCAGCCACGCGGAAGGATCGCATCGCCGAGACATCCTCGTTGACGCTCGGCCGCACGGCATCACGCGCGGGAATGTGCTGGAACGAGACGCCAATGGGATCTTTTCCAACTTCGACACCACTGCGGTAATTCGAGTGACTGCCGCTTGTCTTATGAAATTCTTCGACGGCGTCTTCAGGTAGTTTGAACCATAACAGGTGGTTGGGGATCCGCAGTGTTCGAGCCCATAAGGTGAGCTTGTCGAGGTCCTTGATCGGCGGCCCGTTCTCCAAACGGCTCAGTTGGGGTTGGGTCATGACGACCCAACCCGCCACCACCTCCTGATGCAACGGTTGCCCATGGAACGGGTGATTGCGGTACGCGGCGATGACACGGCCCATATGCCAGCTCGCCAGCGCATCTTTGATCAGATCAGCATCCCAGAAGCTATCCGGCACATCTGGCGGCCCGCTATTGACTAACGCTGCCTGGCACGGAGTGCAGTACGCCTCAGATTGATCGCGCGCCAACCGGGCGCCGCACGAGCGGCAATATCGGCGAGTATCAGCGCGTCTCATGCGCAACCCACATCGCGTCGCTGAAACCCCGGATCCCGCAACGTTACCCCCGATTCAGTGCGCTGGTGACACCTGATATCTGACATATGCGATGACTGTCATCTGATCACAACCGAAGCGCGATCATGCTATCCCCACCGACCGCTCCGCGGAAAACCAGCAACCACCAAGCACCAGGAGCCTTCCCGATGGCCACGAACATGATAATCGGGCAAACCCTCTCCGATCGATCTCCCGTAATAGGCGAAAACGAATTAATAGCACGGCGGCTACATGTCTTGCATGGCTCCCCCGGATCGGAGAGACGGTCGTACCGGGCCAGGATGGGTGCAGGCGCCAGAGCGGACGCCACACCCGAAGTCCGCACTCGTGGTGGTGATCCCAAAGGTTGCAATGGTCTTCACTCCCCTGCCACGGCGCGCGCCACCTCTACCCACAGCATCAGGCGGTCGCCGGCGCGTGGTTGCCCGCGGTCTGCAACGACTGCGACACCCACCTGACCGTCCAACTCCAAGCCGACCCCACCGCCGAGTCCGGCTTGTGCGCCCACTGGCCCGACAACCAGGACCAGGCCCGAATGACCGGGCATCAGCCCGAAGCCGGGCTGACCGCCAGCTGGACACAAGGTCAGTGGCCGTGACCCCGCAACTGGCGTGTACCCGCTGCGGTCAGGCGACACCGGACACAGCGTCCTCTCCGCTCGACAACCCGCACCTCGACGAGCGGGCGCAGCCGCGCAAAGTCTGCTACCAGATGCCTCCAGCTGAACCTGGCTCCGGCGAACCTGACCCAGCAACCGAAGCCGCAAAGCCCACGGTCAGGGTGACCGCCAACCGGGTGATCATCGACCCGGAATGCCGCCCCGACGCGGCGAGCGCGCTCAACCGGGAGCGCACCGACCTAACGCTTGCCCACCACGTCACCTGCCCGCGATATCGCACACAGTGGCGGGTCGACTTCCTCGCACAACGCCGCTACGGGCTGCGCGTCGCTTGGAGGCCACGGTGACGATCTCCGTCGTCCCACCACCCGACCCGACACCGGCCGAGGCCGCCGCGCTGGCCACCAAGCCCGCCGCCTACGCGCTCGACTTGTGCGAGCTGGTGATACCCGGCCACTCCGCCGTGATGCTGTTCCGCGACGTCGTGCACGTCTTCACCGACGGCGAGGAAGACCTTCACGCTTGCCGGGACGCTCTGCCTTCTCCCCGGGGCGGGGACCGGCCCGAGAGCGACTGAACGCCCGCCCGGAGTGTCGAGGCCCCTACCCGCCCGCATACGTCCTCAACGCCCCTACCCTTCAGCCCCATCACCACGAAAGGCGAAGCTCGCCGCAGGCGTTTCTCACATCGTCGCCACCCACACCATCGACCCCGACAGATCCAGCAAGCTGGACCCGGGAGGGCAAGCCCGCGCTGGTCGGCCGGCCATCCTTCTCTGACCCAGGCAGCCGCCCACGGACGCTGGGTGGCTTGGCTCGATAGTGGCCCGACCGGCAGGCTTCCGGGTCTTGAACCGGCAGCGGCGAAGCATCGACAAGTTTTCTCAGACCCAGACGCAGCCCGAGCCGAGCACAACGACAGGGACGTCATGATCATTGGGATAGCCCAACTGCTCGATGTCCTGCAGTTCAGAGAGTCAGTGGGTCCAGCCCTGGGGTGGCCAGGGCGGTGATCACACCCATTGTGCGCCGCCACGAGGTCTCTAATTCGACCCGTAGGTCGGGCTCGAGGTTGGGCTGAGCGAGGGTGTGGGCTACTGGAACGATGGTGTAGTTTCGGCGGTCAACCCAGGTAGGGGTGAAGGTCACCGACTCGGAGGTGAAGACGCCACGCTGCGCGCCTTCGCTCACCCGCACCTCGACGATGACACCGTCCTGGGTGGCGGCTGCGCAGCAGGCAGCCGACTGGTTGGAGAGGAAGTTGCCGAGCCCGTAGATCGCGTACTCCGCGCCGATTTTCTCTACCGGCTGCACCACATGCGCGTGATGCCCTACGATCAGATCGATGTCGGCTGAGGGCAGGAGCTGGTGGGCCAGCGCGGTCTGCTCGGCGGTGGGCTGGGAGTGATACTCGATCCCCCAGTGCATGCTCAGAACCACGAACTCGGCCCCCGCGGCCCGGATGCCGTGCGCCTGAGCAAGGATGTGGTTGGCGTCGATGAGATTGGCGAGCCAGGGCTGGTCGACAGGCAGTGGAAGCCCGTTGAGGCCGTAGGTGTAGCTGAGATGGCCGATGGTCACGCCCTGTACGTCGTATAGTCGAGGGATGGCTGCCTCCCGCGCGTCGCGGGCAGTGCCTGCGTGGCCCAGTCCAACTTGGTCGAGGTGGTCGAGCGTGGCTGCCACCCCGTCCGCACGCGCGTCGAGCGCGTGGTTGGCGGCCGTCGAGCAGCCGTCGTAGCCCGCATCGGCGAGCGCGGCTGCCAGTTCGAACGGCACGTTGAACAGCGGGTAACTTCTCAGGTCTGAGTTGTCGCGCGACAGTGGAGTCTGTAGGTGGCAAATGGCCAGATCGGCGCCCGCCAGGATGGGACGCACGGCGGCGAACATAGGACGGTAGTCATACCCGCCGTCGGCCGTCGCGGTACCGTAAGCGGCGGCCTGACGAGTCACGCGCGAATGCGACAGCACGTCACCGGTGAACGCCAGGGTGATGGTCCTCGGTGTCGACTCCTCTGAACCCCCGAACGGGGACGCACCGCGAGCGACTCCACCGTCCAGCGGCGTCCTCACGCTCTCGGTGGTAACGGGGGCGGGTTCCGCATAGGCGGGAAAGGTGCTCAGCACAGCCACTGCCACCAGGGCGACGAACCTATGCCCAAGCTCCCTCATCGCTCACAACGCTAGCCCGTCTTCCGCACATGGGCTTGGCTGGACAAATGCGCCGCCGCAGTGGACCGCGTGCGCATCGGTACGCGTCCGGTAGTTCGCGGCGTGGTCTGGCGTGGCGCATGTTCGTGCGTATGGTTGATGTGATCGACCAGCGCGTTGTCCAGCTTCGGCGAACGAGGCGTGTTGCGTCCGCAAGGCCTCCCCGAACAGGGAACACGGGGCGGGCTCGGGCCACTCTACGGCCCACCATGTGCGGAACCCCCGGCGAGCCGGCAGATCAGCGTCCGGCCGCACGCGGCTGCGCTGCACCGGCCGTGCCGGTGTCGGCTGAGGTCCGGAATCCGACCCTCAGCGATACGCTACGTCGGATGCTGCCGCGCGGAAGCGCGGCAAAGTCATCGGCTCTTTGGGTGTTCTTTGTGGCCGGTCTTGATCAGTCGACCATCTCCGCGATCCGTAACACGCGCAGGCCGGGCCGTCGCTTGGTGGCGTCGACCCACTTTGGGTAGGCGTTGCGGCAGGACTGGGCGAGTGAGTCGAAGAACTGGGTGACAGCCGGCTCGGCATCGAGGACCGCGGCGCTTTGGGGAGCGAGATCGCCCGCGTGGTGGCCCTCGGCCTCGAGAACGACGGTGACCTCGTCGTCTGGTCCGATACCGCGCCTCAGCCGCCAGGCGTGGCCGAGGACGATGCCCAGTCCGGTATCGAGCGGTTCGAGGACACCACGGACGCGCATGCCGTTGACGGAAGCCCGCGACGTGATGGGTGGTCTTTGGACCCCCTGCCTCGCGAGAGCCGCATGGCACCGGCACGAAGACGCAGCCCCCGACTATGGGCGATCACGGTCACGGTGAACCGCCGAGTTGCCGTCATCGCGCGGTCCTCCGTCCAACGGTACGCGTCCTCCGGGGATGCAACCAACTTGGCCGACACGGGGCAAGCGCGGACTGCTAGGGAGACGATGCGGCGGGCGACATCCGCGAGCTCCGGGCGATCGGGTGACTCCTGGACGCAGCGGGCGAACAGCCAGAGGAGCAGGCGTTCGCGGTCGGGGCCGAGCAGATCCGCCATGCGATGGGCCAGGCCACGCGGGTCAGCGCCCAACCGCTCGTCGCAGTTCAGCATGTGCTGCAGCGGATCGTAGGTGGGATCCCCGACGTAGGGCTTGGGATCGATGACCAGCCACGGTTCCCGCTCGGCCGCCAACACGTTCCCGGCCTGGAGGGCAGTGCTTAACCGCACGGCACGCCCAGCCGTCGCGGGCAACGTACGAAAGAGCCGCAGCGCCGTCACGGGCGATCCCCGGGTCAAGGCGTACGCGGCCGGCGAGGGGACTCCTGTTCGAATGTTCGAACTCGTCCGCCCATGCGGCGCACATGAGCCGCCGCGGCCGAAAAGTGTGGCCGGGCAGCGGAGATCGCCACAGGCGCCGGATCCCACGCGCACAGCCCGTCCGCCTCATGCGCCGCCTCCGTGTGCCGCCATGCGACCTTGAGGACCAGGTCGCCAGCGGCCTCACCGCGGGCGGGGGCAACCCAGGCCCGTAGCGATCCCAGGCCACCCGGCTAGAACGGCTCCCCGATCCGGAGCGACCAACGCTCCCGCAGCATGCTCACCGTCGCCGGCAGCATCGCCAGCCATAACTGACGTCCTTCCCTCTCCGCGGCGTCGACGAGGTTCCGGGGCATCGAAAACGCCATGGCGCCGGGAGACACGCCCGATGTCAACGATTGCCGGGTTGGAACAGTTCGACAGGATTCCCCGAGGGGTCGTCGGCGAGCACCTGCTTGCCGCCCCTGCCGGTGATGACCTCGCTGCGGAAGGTGACACCTGACGACGCCAAGCGTTCGACCGTCGCTTCGAGGTCGTCGACCTCGATCTGGAAACGATTCCATCCCCCGGGTTGAGGCAGCGACCCATCGGGCATCGCCTGCCCCGCGCCACCGCCGCCCTCAGGGGTGCTCAAGAGAAGCCGCAGGTCCTCCCGTATCAACATCGCGAAGCCGGGGCCGGGTCGCAGCTCGACGTTGAACCCGAGGCGTTGGTAAAACGCGATCGCCTGATCGATGTCCCGGACAATATAACGGACGCTCACGACTACCATGAGCAATGCTCCTCCAGTCAGTTACGATCCCGGTCAGACCGGCGAACCGCGCCTCGACGGGACTATTCGGGCATGTGACAGACGACCTCGATGTTGTTGCCATCGGGGTCAGGGACGAAGGCGCCACGTGGGATGGTACTCAGGCCGGACGCGGGGTTCGTGCAGCACGTCGGTGCCCTCGCCGACCGCCGCGTCGAAGTTCTTTGGCGCCGCGGACATTCAAACGACTTATGCGACGCTCCAGTAGGTGCTGGCCTCGCGCTGAGACAAGAAATCTGCATTGGGGCCCGTAGAGGAAGTCGGGCCGGGCGTTGCAGTACTCGATCGGCTTCTGGGCGTGGGTCGGGAGGGCCAGGTCGTGGGTGGCGAGCAGGTCGAGGAACTCCTCCTCCAGCTTCGAGTCGCACTGGCGGCACAGCTCGCCTAACCTCGCGAGCCGCCGCGAGCCGCCGCGAGCCGGCCGCGTCCCGCAGGCCGATCAGCAGCGGGGCCGCGAGCTGGCGGTCCAGCAGCGCCGACGTGATGGCTCATTATGGACTCGTCCCTGCCGGTTATGGGGGCATCCGCTGACGACTCGTGGGCGGCCGTGCTGCTCGTGCGTATGCTTGGCCCTCAGACAAAACCGTCACCTTCCGGAGGCCGTCGAGTTACCACGACGGACCGGCGTCGGCGATGTGGCCACGCGTGGCCGGTCGCGGCTCGGCGAGGTCATCTTCGATTCCGAGCGGGGCAGCCAGCACCAACCTCGGATGTGCACAGCAGCTCACCCCCGGCTGCGCCGTCACCGTGGCGGATAAGAATCGTGCAAACCGGTAAACCGTCAGCTTCTGGTTCCCGCGCGGCGTTACTACGGGGTACTGAGCCGCGCATCAGGAGATGACCCTGATGAATTCTCATCCTCCGGGGTGACGGCGCGAGCCGGCATGCGCCGCCCCGAAGGGGCATCCTGTCACGGTAGCCCCGCCGAGGATCACCGGCCTGTCGTGGGCCACCTGGAGACCCACGGCGTGCTCGTCGGGGCAACTCCGGCATACCGATGACCGAACACACGACCGAGCGACGAGGGAGATCGGGGCGATGAAGGTGTTGATCGTAGGATGCGGCATCGGCGGGCTAGCGACCGCGCTGAGCCTGCACGAGCGGGGCATCGACTGCGAGCTGTACGAACAGGACAGCGGCATTCGCGAACTCGGCGTCGGAATCAACACGCTGCCGCATGCGGTCAAGGAACTCGCCGACCTTGGGCTGCTGGAGCAGTTGGACGCGGTTGGCATCCGGACCTACGAGCTGATCATGACCAACCGGCTCGGCCAGGAGATCTGGCGCGAGCTGCGGGGGATGAACGCCGGCTATGCAGTCCCGCAGTTCTCGGTCCACCGTGGCCGGCTGCAGGGCGTGCTGTACGACGCGGTCCGGGTGCGGCTCGGCGCCGAGGCGGTGCACGTCGGTCACCGGCTGGAAGCATTCGGGCAGGATCCCGACGCAGTGCGGGCGCGCTTCGTCGATCGCACCGGCCAGCCGGTGGCTTCGGTGCGCGGCGACGTGCTGATCGCGGCCGACGGCATCCACTCGGTGGTCCGGTCGACGCGGTACCCCGATGAGGGACCGCCGCGCTGGAACGGCGTGATGATGTGGCGCGGCGCCACCGATTGGCCGGCATTCCTCACCAGCCGCTCGATGATCATCGCCGGCGGCACGCCGGCCAAGCTCGTGCTGTACCCGATCGCACCAGGCGCCACCTTGGAGACCAGGCTCACGAACTGGGCGGTCTGCGCGCAGATAGCCGAGCCGGGTACCGAGCCACCGCGGCGGGAGGACTGGTCGCGCCTCGGGCGCCGCGAGGACCTCGCGCCGTACCTGGAGCTGTTCGACGTACGACACGTCGACTTGCCGGGGCTGGTCGACGCGACCCCGCAGTTCTTCGAGTACCCGATGTGCGACCGCGATCCGCTGCCGGCATGGAGCTTCGGACGGGTGTCGCTGCTCGGCGACGCCGCGCACCCCATGTACCCGATGGGATCCAACGGCGCGAGCCAGGCCGTTCTGGACGCCCGCTGCCTGGCGCGGTGCTTGGCCACGGAGCCTGACGTGGTGACCGCACTGCGGGCCTACCAGGACGAGCGGTTGCCGATGACTGCCCAGATCGTGCAGATGAACCGTACTGGCGGCCCGGAGCGCGTGATCGACGTTGTCGAGGCGCTGGCCCCGAACGGCTTCCAGGACATCGAAGACGTGATCACCCACGGCGAGCTGGAGGCCATCCTCAAGGGTTACGCCACTGCGGCCGGCTTCACCCGAGAGCAGGTCAACCGCTGAGGTCGTCACCATTACCCGCCCGCCGATGAACTCCGTGGGTAATCGGCACGCTTGGTGAGGCAGTGCCTGAGGAACTCAGCCCCGCGGTCCCAAGGGCGCGCAGGGGGGACGGCCGACATGGACTTCCCCCCGCATAACACCGGTGTCCTGCCTACGGGGGAAGCCCAGACCTTCAGCGTTGCAGCGGCGGGCTCTTAGCCTGGCCCACCGCTGGAGCTTGGGGCACGTCGTCGACCTGTGAACATGCAGCATTTGCGCGTCCACGCGCAAATGCTGCCAGCTATTGGCCGATATGTGGGATGCCCGCTGCTGGACCCCTAGAAATTGCGTGTTGGCGCGCATTTCCTGGTGGATTCAGGTTTAGCTAGTTTCGTGCATTGCGAGGGCTTCGACGATCGCCTCTTCCATGGCGAGGTTCCATCCTGTCGACCAGGCGCCGTCGAAGGCGTGGTCTCCGAGTCGTTGCCGGAGGTGGGCGACGTGCTCTTCGACGGCTTGGTCAAAGCCGGGATCGACCTTCGTCCCGGCGGAGTGCTGGATGGAATGACCTGCGGCGATTAGGCGCGTCGCCTGCTCGGGATGGGTCCGCGAGACCGCGAGGGGGGCAAGCCCCTTGAGGCAATAGACCACCTGATACGAGCCGCCAAGCTGACGAGCGAGTGGGAGCGCTTCACGGGCGAGGAGCGCGGCGCTGTCCTCGTCGCGCTGCAGCATGGCAACCCATCCCAGCGCGAGCAGGGCGCCTACGGTCATATACATGTCGTTGCGCGCCCGGGCGGCGTACAGCGCTTGTTGCCCGTGGCGCTTCGCCTCCTCGATCATGCCGAGGTCTGCGAAAGTCTGGGCAAGTCCCCTGCGCCCTGCCATCGCGAGCTTCTCGTTGCCCCGACGCGTGGCCAACGCGAGCTCTTCCTCGAACAGCGTCCTGGCTCGCTCGGGGTCTCCTGCCCATCGCGCCGCATGAGCCGCGGAGTCGAGCACCCGCGCGAGCTCGGCATCCCCCTGCTTTCTCGCGAGCTCGAGGGCCTCTTGCGCCCGTCGCAGGCTGGCCATGATCTCTCCCTGGGACCGGAGAGTGTCGGACAGCAGGCTCAGTGACGTCACGACTCCTTCGACGTCGTCGAGCTCTTCGAAGAGGGACAGGCTGCTCTCGAGGCGCGAGACCGCCTGCTGATAATCGTCCTGTAGATAGGCGAGATGCCCCGCCACGGCGCAAGCCCAAGCTCGCGTTTCGGTCGTCGTCTCATCGCTGTGCAACGCTTGCCGCAGCCACATCCGTCCCTCAGTCAGCTGCCCGGTCATCGTCCAGAAGCCACGGAGGGTGACCGCCGTCCTGCCCGCGAGATCGGCCTGCCCATGCATGAACATCGCCGACAGCGCCGCACGCAGGTTCGGCTGCTCCATCGTCAGCTCCGCAAGCGCGGCGGGGGCCTCGAGGCCTTCCAGCCGGTTCTCGGCCACCTTGACGAGCTGCGCGTAGTACTCGGCATGCTGGTGCCTGAGAAGACCCGCCTCCCCGCTCGCCTCCAGCCGCTCGAGCGCGTACTCCCTGATGGTCGCCGGCATCCGGAAGCGGATCTGCCCGTCGACATGCGTGCAGTACACCAGGCCCTGATCGACCAGCGCGGCCAGCCCCCCGAGCACGTCGACACGGGCATCAGCCGCCTCGGCGCAGATCGCCTCGGCGGCGTGGAGACCCCAGCCCCCGGCGAAGACGGCGACCCGGGCGAAAAGCTTCTGCCCATGGGCTGACAGAAGGTCGTGACTCCAGTCGATGGTGGCGCGCAACGTCTGCTGCCGAGCGGGCACATCCCTTAGCCCGCCAGTCAGCCAGTCCAGGCGCTGGTGCAGGCGGTCCAGCATTGCTTGCGGCGATAGCAGCTTGACACGCGCCGCGGCGAGCTCGATGGCCAGTGGGAGACCGTCGAGGCCGATGCAGATACGCGCGACGGTTTGCGCGGCGGCGCCATGCGCCAGCGTGAAGTTGACGTCGACGGCACGAGCTCGCGCGATGAACAGCTCGACGGCCTCGCAGCCGGTCAGCTCGTCAACGCTTGAGAAACGGGCCGGATCTGGCAGGCTGAGCGGAGGCACCACCAGCTCATGCTCGCCGGCGATATGCAGCGGAGCGCGGCTCGTCACCAGGATCGTAAGGCGCTGAGCCCCGGCGAGCAGCGCGGCTACGTCACCGGCGGCGCTCATCAGATGCTCGAAGTTGTCGAGCACGAGCAACATCTGGCTTCCCGCGAGTCGGCCGCAGAGCGCTTCGACGAGCGGCTGGCTCGCGGTCTCATGGAACTCACACGTCGTCGCGATGGTGGGGAGGACAAGATCGGGGTCAGCCACGGTGGCGAGAGGCACGAACACGACGCCGTGCGGGAACTCGCTCTCAACCTGTTTTGCCGCCTCCAGTGCCAGGCGGGTCTTCCCCGCCCCGCCTGTCCCAGTGAGCGTAAGAAGCCTGACGTCCGACCGGAGCAACGCGGCTCTCACCGCCGCGAGCTCCGATGCGCGGCCGACGAGCGGCGTCGGAGGCGTCGGTAGACGGGCTTTGATACCCCACTCGGAGGACGGTTTCAACGAGGCGTCTTGGGCCAAGATCGCACGCTGGCGATCCTGCAACGCGGGGCTGGGATCGATGCCCAACTCATCTGCCAGCCGCTCGCGCGCGTGACGGTACACCTGCAGCGCCTCGGCTTGCCGACCCGAGCGGTAGAGGGCGACCATCAGCTGGTCGAGGAACCGTTCGTGGAGTGGATTGGCCGACACGAGCGTCTTCAGCTGCCCCACGACCTCGGTATGACGTCCCATCGCGAGATCCACCTCGATGCAATCTTCGACGACGGCCAGATGTTGCTCTTCAAGACGTGCCACCTCAGACAGCAACGGCGACCCTGCCGGCGCGTCCGCGAGCGGCGTGCCTCGCCACAGCGCGAGGGCGCTACGGAACCGGGCCGAGGCGGTCGCGGGATCGGTGGTCATCGCGGCGCGCCCTTCGGCGGCCAGTCTCTCGAACCGAGCAAGATCGAGCTCGAATGGACCTAACTCGAGCAGGTATCCCGGTGGCTTCGTGACGAGCAGCATGCGGCCGTGACCGTGTGCGGGCGCCAACACGCGACGAAGATTGGCGATATGGGCTTGTACAGTGTTCTTCGCGGTTTTAGGCGGTTGTGAGCCCCAGAGTGCGTCGATGAGCCGCTCAACTGAGACTACCTCTCCCGCATAGAGCAAGAGGTAAGAGAGCAGCAGCCGCCGCTTGGCGCCCACCACGGGCAATTGCCCGCCGCTCACCCGCACCTCGAGAGGTCCGAGGATTCGGAATTCCATCCGCCGCCCCTCGGTGCATGCCCACTGGGCTTCTCAATAAGCTCCCGCTGACGATGCTCGATTTCTCACGGCAGACTAGCACGCCGAGGTTTGGCCGTCACCCTCCGTTACTGGCGGTTGGAATCAAATAAAGCTATGTGGAATGAAAGTTTGCTTGTAATCGCTCAATTCAGACAGCTCCCGCGAAATGGCGAGTTATCCCGCACGCAAAACCACCATGGCGATGCAACTCGAAGAAGCGAGGCCAAGCATGCAGAGCGCCGATACCCTCAAAGCGGTGGTGCACGCGAATAGCCGCTGGACAAGCCAGACGGGCTCGGGGTCGGTTTCACCGGTCGGATCGGTACGTATCGGGACAGCAAGTGTCGCGATGAGAAGCGGCACGCTGAAACCGAGGGCGTATGTGACACCAATCCACCACGGCACCAGCCCGAGAGCGGTGATGGCAAGCGCAGCCCACGACAATGAAGTTACACGGAACGTAGTGAAAACCAGCCCAGTGTCTAATCCCCACGCGAATGCTGCGGAGGTCGGCGCGTGCTGGTCCATATACCGCTTGGGCGTCTGCCGCCGCCACGAGGGTCCCAAGGTGCAACCCGCTTGCGCGCGAAGGACGTCCAGGGCGAGGAGCAAGATAAGAATCCCCCCGGCGACGAGCCACATGCTCGTCCTCGCCGGCTCACCACCGAACAGCCATGTCCCGGTGGCCCAGACCGCCGCATAAAGCGAGACGGCCGAGAGGCTAAAGCCGAGCACGAGTAACGCCGCGGGGCGGCGATCGGGTCTCTGGCCAGGCGAGTTCCCCTTCACGAGGGGGCGGAG
>JBOGED010000522.1:0-1589 GCA_050743625.1 Egibacteraceae bacterium
ACCGCCCTGGCGATCCGCAAACCCCAACGTCATACGCCACTCCCAACCCAGAACCTGACCCCCCTCATTCTCGCTCAAAAACTACCGAAACGCCCGCACTCACCCCAAAAGACACCACCCACCTAGGACGGGCAGCAGCGCCGCGAGCGCGGCGCCGCCCTCGTCGGCGCAGCAATCCAGCCCGTGGCACGGGTCGGCGAAGCGGTCAACGCCCGCGGTGAAGACGTGCAGGTGGTCACCCTCCCACCCAAACACGATCTGGATGACGCGGTGCAACAGGCCCAGGTCGGCGAGCGCGGGCACGAGGACACGGCGCCACAGCGGAGGCCGGAACCCGCGCAACCGTATATATTGAGCCGGAAGACCTCGTCATCGCTGGCCGGCGCGCGCGTCACGGCCGGTTGAACCTGCTCGGTGAGCGGCCTTGAGCCCAACGCCCCTGCGGCGTCACCGTCATCGTGCCAGCATCGACGGCACCGCACTCGGCGAGCGACTCCAGCCCGGCGAGGACCGGCGAGGTCACAACGGTAGTTGGGACGGCACAGTGCGGGTGTGGGACCCGTGGACCTCGGCGCCGATCCTGGTGATCCCGGCGCTCGTCGAGGTCAACGCCGTTGCGGTCGTCCCCGGCGTGGTCGCGATCGCCGCAGGCTCCTCCGTTCTCGTCGTCGACGTCCCTGGCCTCCGCCCCCAACCTGTCCCCGCCTGACCCACCGCCGGCTTGTATCGGCGGGGTGCGTGAACCCAACGCTTCCCAGGTTTGACTTCGTAATTCAACCGATTAGCATAAGCCACGGTTATGCTAATCGTCGTTTTACCTAATCAGGAGGCTATTGCGTTGGCTACTTGGCGCCCTCAGCCTGAGGATCTCCAGCGGGTCTTCGACGAGCAGAACCCCTGGCATCGCACCGGCGATGTGCCCGAGATCCTGGCGCGACCTGTCGAGCGACCGCTCGCGCAGCGGTTGCGGGAGCGCGTCCTCAACGATAATCCTCGAAGGTTCCAGCTGATCCTGGGCCCGCGCCGAGTCGGGAAGACCACGGTGATGTACCAGACGGTCCGCCGTCTCCTGGCCACCGGGGTCGAACCGGGACGGCTGTGGTGGCTCCGCCTGGACCATCCGCTGCTGCTGAGGGAGAGCCTCGGTGACCTCGTGCGTGCGATCCTGGAGATCAGCGGCGCCACGTACGAGCGCCCCACCTTCGTCCTCCTCGACGAGCTCGTCTATGCCAGGGAATGGGACCTTTGGCTCAAAACCTTCTACGACGACCACTGGCCCGTGAGGGTCGTCGCCACCTCGAGCGCCACCGCTGCGCTGCGTGACCGCCGCCTGGAGAGCGGCGTCGGGCGGTGGAGCGAGCAGTACCTGGCCCCCTACCTCTTCACGGAGTTCCTGGACCTGGTCGGGCAGGCCGCCGCCGTCGATGTGCGGCCGGCGCTGGCCGACACGATCGACGCCCTCCCTAGGCGGCTGCCCGGCGGGGCAGGGCTCGAGGCGAGACGCCGTCGCTTCCTGCTCGTGGGTGGGTTCCCCGAGCTACTCACCAACACGCGCTTCCAGGGACCCGACGACGCGGGCGACGAGCGGG
>JBOGED010000523.1:0-16984 GCA_050743625.1 Egibacteraceae bacterium
GCGCCCCGCTCGCAAGGCGCGCCGAGGGCGCATATCCGCAAGGCTCATATGTAAGCGAGGCGCAACGCCGCGAGCGGGGATGCAGGGTCGTCCGAATACCAACGGATTTACGGATGGGGCCACTTAGCGCGAGGCCGCGGTCGGAACGAGTCACCGTGGGGGGCGCAACCCAGCCAGAGTGACCTGGACGAGCCGGCGGACCGCGGCCACGGACGGCAGGCTGCTGGCGGCGGTGAGGGCGTGGAGGCAGTAGTTGGCGAGCTCGTCAGGCGCGACATCGTCGCGGAGGGCGCCGGTCTCCGCGCCCTCGGCCAGCAGGTCTCGGATCATGTCGCGGACCCGCTGCTGCGCTCGGGCGACCCGCTCGTCTCGATGCAGGAGCGCCGCGAGTTCGGTGTCGTGGTGCCCGTGGGGCTCGTGGGCGATGAGGGCGTAAGCCTCCAACACCGCTTCGAGTCGTTGGCCAGCGTGGCCAGCTTGGTCTCGGACTTCGGCGAGTTGTGCGAGGTGGTCAGTGATCTGACGGTCGTGCCAGGCGAGCAGGATCGCTTCGACGTCAGGGAAGTACTTGTACAGCGTCGCACGTCCGATGCCGGTCTCCTCTGCAATCCGCGACATTGTCACCGACAGCAGCCCGTGCTCGGCCACCAGCGCGGCGGTGGTGGCCAGAACCGCGTCGCGCACCGTGCGGCGGTGCGCCTCGATCGTCTCGTTCCACAGCCTCGGCACCACACCAGCATACGTGACGACGGTATTAGAACACCTTGATTGCACATCGACATACTGTCTCGTAAACTGTTGCCCACGTGAACCTCGAGAACCACGCGCGACCGAGGAGACGCACATGGCTGACGCGCCCACCTACCCCGACGCCGGCGACGACACCGACCGCGCCGACGACCTGCGGGGCCCGCCGCGCGACCGGCGGCCCGAGGACTTCGACGCCCTCTACAGCGGCACACCCCCCTGGGACATTGGCCGGCCTCAGCCCACCTTCTTGGCCCTGGCCGAGGCTGGTGCCCTTCGAGGCCGGGTCCTCGATGTGGGCTGCGGCACCGGCGAGCATGCCCTCATGGCCGCCCGCCTCGGGCTCGACGCCACCGGCGTCGACCTTGCCGCCACCGCCATCGACAAGGCCAAGGCCAAGGCCCAAGACCGGGGGCTGACCGCCCGCTTACTCGTCTGGAACGCCCTCGAGCTGGCCGCCCTCGGTGAGCGCTTCGGCACCGTCCTCGACTGTGGGCTGTTCCACATCTTCGCAGACGCCGAGCGTCCCGCCTTCGTCGACAGCCTCAGGGCCGTGGTACCCCCGGGCGGCCGTTACTTCATGCTCTGCTTCTCCGAGCACGAGCCGGGTGACTGGGGTCCTCGCCGGGTGACCCATGACGAGATTACGACGAGCTTCGCTCACGGGTGGCACGTCGACTCGATCGAGCCGGCCCTGATCGACATCACCCTCGATCCCGGCAGCGCCCACGCCTGGCTCGCCGCCCTCACCCGCACCTGAGCTTGACGACCACGCGCGACAGGAGACGCACATGGCTGACCCGCCCTCTACCCTGACGTCGGTGACGACACCGGCGTGCGGCCCGACCGTGGATCAACTACTGACACACCACGCTGGGTGAAGGTGTTCGGGATCATCGCGGGCGTCGGGGTCCTGCTGGTCGTCATCCTGCTCCTCATCGGCGGCCCCGGTGGTGGCCACGGCCCCGGTCGCCACGCACCGTCCGGTGACACACCGGCCTCCAGCGTCACAGAACGCGGCGTGCAACAGCCATGACCATGACACCCCGCCTTCGCAAGTTCGCGCTTACCGCGCATGCCACGTCCTCGGTCGGCTGGCTCGGCGCGGTCGTGGTCTTCCTCGCTCTCGCCGTCGTCGGCTTAACCAGCCAGGATGCGCAGACGGTGCGTGGCGCCTATCTCGTGATGGAGCCGGCCGCGTGGTTCGTCCTCCCGCTAGCGATTGCTTCGCTGCTCACCGGGCTGGTCTCGTCGCTGGGCACCACGTGGGGTTTGTTCCGGCACTATTGGGTCTTGTTCAAACCCTGATATCCGTCCTTGCCACCATCGTCTTGCTGCGATACATGGAGACATTTCGCTTCATAGCAGGCGTGGCGGCAGATCCGAGCGCCGATCTCGGTGTGGTGCGCAACACATCCCCCAGGTTCCACGCCGCGCTCGCCCTACTGGCGTTGCTCGTAGCCACGGTGCTGGCGGTCTACAAGCCGCGGGATGTGGCGCCTCACGCGAGGTTGCTCGTGCGATGTGCCGTCTCGGGCGCATGCGCCCGAGATCGCACACCCGCCTTGGCCGGGCGCCCTCCCCAGCGATCACCGAACCACGACAAATCGTCACATTATTTATGCCCAGCTCCTAAGTCCCTGGCCACAAGAGAGCGTGTACGCGATAGTGGACGCAGTGCGCCAGCCCGGATCGGTCCTACGGAGTTTTCTTGCCGAGCGGGTCGTCGTGTGCGACGGGGCGATGGGCACGATGCTGCACGCGGCCGGGATCCCGTTGGACAGGTGGTGGCCCGAGCTGAACATCTCCCGGCCTGACCTGGTCCGGGACGTGCACACGGCCTATGCGCGGGCGGGCGCCACGATCCTGCAGACCAATACGTTCGGTGCGAACCGGCTCCGGTTGGCTGGCGTTGATCCCGACCTTTCGGTCTCAGAGATCAACATCGCCGGCGCAAGGCTGGCGAAGCTGGCCGCCGAGCAGGCAGAGCACCCGGTGCTGGTGGCCGGCTCGGTCGGTCCGGCCACCAGCACGTCAGCCACCGGAGGGCACGCTCGCGAGACCGCGCTGCGCGAGCAGATCGCGGCACTGGCCGACTGGGTGGACCTGCTGCTCTTAGAAACGTTCGGAGATCTCGAGTCGTTGGTCCGGGCCATCGAGCTCGCCAAAGAAGAGAGCGACCTGGAGATCATCGCCCAGCTGACCTTCGGCCCCGATCGCAGGACGCTGCGCGGTGAGCACCCGCGGGAGGTCGCTGGAGTGCTCGCCTCACAGGGCGTCCTCGCGCTCGGCGCGAACTGCACGGTCGGCCCCGCCGTGCTACAGGATGTCGTCGTCGAGCTGGCGGCCGCGACTACCCTCCCGGTGTCGGTCCAGCCGAATGCGGGCGCGCCACAGCGCCGCGGTCGCCAGGTCCGGTATGCCCGCAACGCCGAGTATTTCGGGACCGCGGCGACCGCGTTCGCGGCCGGGGGCGCGGCGATCGTGGGAGGCTGTTGCGGCACCACCCCCGCGCACATCACCGCGATCGCCCGGTCGGTCGATTCCTTGACGCCCTCGCGTCGGAGGCCGGAACCCGAGGACCCGACTCCCATAGGCGAGCTCTCGCCGATCCGCCTGGTAGGGCACGCCGCGACCGGAACGGTCCGCCGAGCCCGACCGTCCCTCCTCCCCAGCTGGCCTGCTCCGGACGGCTTCATGGTGGTCATCGGGCTGCCCGTCCCCCGCGGCGACGAGGTCGACGAGTTCGTCGGTCATGCGGAACGGCTGCTGAGCGCGGGCGCCGACGCGTTGGCGATCACCACCCCACGGTCACAGACCGCGCGGGTGAACCCAATCGGCGCCGCGATCGTCCTGAGGGAACGGCTGGGTGTCGAGGTCATGCTGCCGGCGGAGGCCGCGGACCGGAGCCTGGCCGCGCTGCAAGCCGACCTGCTCGGTGCCCATGCCCTGGGACTGCGCATCGTCGTGTGCCGGACAGGCACTCCATTCGTCGCGGGCGACTATCCGGATCTCGGCAACCCATGGGAGGTCGATTCGGTCGGGCTGATCGGCGCGTTGACCGGGCTCAATAGGGGTCTGGACTGGCGTGGTGTGGCGACCGACGAGCACACCCGATTCGTGATCGGCGGTTCGGTGCGCACGTGGGCCGCTGACACCGACCGTGAGCTGAATCGCGCCGAGGCCAAGGCCCGCGCGGGAGCGCACTTCCTGGTCACCGACGTGATCTACGACGTCGAGAGGGCGGGCCGCTTCCTCAGGCGGCTGCCGACCCGCGGCGTCGACGTCCCCGTGCTCGCCACGCTCGCGCCGTTCGACGACGTCCGCACCGTTGAGGCGCTCAGCCACGAAACCCCCGAAGTGGCGATCCCACAGTGGGCGATCGAGACCATACGCAGCTCTCAGGAGCGCCCGCGACGCACGATCGAGATCGCGGTCCAGACGGTCGAGAAACTGCGCGATGTGGTCTCGGGTGTCGTCGTCAGGCTGCCCACCGCGCCGGACGAGCACGTGGTCGATCTCGTCCAGATGCTGGCTCGAACGCGGTGACCGCCTACGGCCAGCCGGACGTGCTGCGGGGTCTCTCCCGGCAGAACTCCACATACCGGCGAGTGATCGAGGTCTGCGACGACCTGGCCGACGCCGCGTTGACCGGTTGCGGACCGGAGCGGCTGACCGAGGTCTTTGCCGGCCGGGTCGGCAAGCGCGTCGTCCTCCTCGACCCGTTGTTCCAGCTGCGGGCACAGTCCGGCTCGGGCGGGGTCTTCCTGGGGCTTGCCCCGACCGGCACCGATCCCAGCGTGGACCGGCTCCTCCGCGCGCTCCGGTCCCAGCGCCGGCCGATGCGGATACCGGCGGTGCCCGGCTCGTGCCTGGAACGCGCATGCCTGGTCACGCCTGTCGTGGTGCGTGACCAGACGCTCGGCTACCTGCTCGTCCTCGACGACGCCGACGGCCCTGAGCCCGACGACGCCGACCTCCTGACCATCACCTACGCGGCCACACTGTTCGCGCTGACGTTGGCTCACG
This sequence comes from Egibacteraceae bacterium, assembly GCA_050743625.1. Lineage (GTDB taxonomy): Bacteria > Actinomycetota > Nitriliruptoria > Euzebyales > Egibacteraceae > JBOGED01. Next base: position 4,777 of record JBOGED010000523.1, read on the forward strand.
AGACCACCAGCGCCGAGCTGGAGCTCCGGCTGCGCAGCGCGGTCGTGGACGAGTTAGTGTCGGGCCACTTCCTCGATACCCAGGACGCGCAGCGCAAGGCGGCTTCGCTGGGATTGCGCGTCGATGAACCGTTCAGGGTAGGTGTGGTCCGCTTGAGCCCGACACCACCTGGCGGTCAACCGGCGCGGGTGCTCGACCACCGAGCGATTGAGGAGTTCGCCCACCGGGTGTCATCTGGCGCCCGCGGGACCGTCGTCGCGGTCCGCGAGTCGGACATCGTCGCGATCATCCCGGAGGTCGGTTCCCCACGCGGCTTGACGCAGCCGTCGCGCCCTGCCCGGGATGGCGAGTCAACCTGCGGCTTAAGCGAGATCCTCACCGCACCCGACCAGGCACCGCGCGGCTTTCGGCAGGCGGAGATGGCGGTCGAGTTCGGCGTCCGGCTGGGCCGCGCGGGCGAGACGATTCCCTACACCGAGCTTGGCATCTACCGGTTGTTGCTCGAGATCGGTGACCTCTCCCACCTCGGGCGCTTCGCCGAAGACGTGCTGGGATCCTTGGTCGCCTACGACGTCACGCACAAGCAGGACCTCATCCGCACCCTCTCGGTCTACCTGCACCACCACGGCAGCCTCAAACAGACCGCGCGAACACTTCAGGTCCACGCCAACACCATTGCCTATCGCGTCCAACGAATTCAGCACATCACCACCCTCGACCTCTCCGACCCCGAAGACCGCTTGATGGCCCACGTCGCGGTAAAGATCGTCGAGTCCCTCCGCGTCACCACCGAGGCCGCTGATGTGCCCCCGTCGATGACCGGTTAGTCAGACCCGGGGCTTCGCCCCCGCTCGACGAGCGTGTCAGGCATGACGCCTTCCCCGAACAGGGGCAAGCACGCGTGCGGCGGGCAGCTACACCGGGGCCTTGTCTGGCGCCCAGTAGGCGAGCATCTCGGAGAAGGTCTCGAAGGCCGGTTTTGCGACCCCGTAGGGAGCCTCGAGGTGGATGCTCAGGGGGAAGCCGAGGGCTCCGACGCCGTCGATGACCCGCTTGTAGAGCTCCACGAGCAGCGTTGTTTTCTCCTCTTGTGAGCTGTCCGCGAGCTTGGCGACGAATGCTTGCTCCTTCTCGACGGCTTCGTTGCCCGGGTCCTGGATCAGCCAGTTGATGAGCTTCACCCGGCTTTCGAACTTGGGGACGTAGCCGAACGACAGCAGGATCTCGGGGCGGTGTGGGGTGGTTCGAGCAAACTCGGAGAGGAACCCGACGACCGCGTCGGAGTAGAGCAGTTGCGTCATGCCGAACGTGGCGCCGCGCTCGCACTTGAAGTTGAAGCGGCCGTGCTCTTGGTCGCGAGTCGGGATGAGAATGACCCCGCGGTTCTCGACGAGGTGCTGGTAGTCGGCGAGCGCGTCGGTCGGCGCGACGCCGGGACCCTCGCCATCGGCCATGGTGCGGGGGACGCCAACGAAGATGACGCCCTCGATCCCCGCGGCTCTGAGGCTTTCCAGCCGCGCGGTAAGCGCCTCCGGGCCCATGAATGCGGTGACCTGGGTGCAAAGACCAGCGATGGGGGTCAGCTCGGGCTGGATGGCGTTCCAGAAATCCAAGGTGTCCATCTTGGGCTTCATCTCGAGTGGGCGGTCGTCCTCCTCGGCGATGAGGCCAGGGATCATCACGTGCCCGATACGGCCCTGGATACCGCATGCGCGGGAGTGCTCCAGGACCTTATGCGCTTCCTCGATGGCCTTCTCGGTGCCGTCCTCGATGTTGGGGGGGACCAACTCGAACGCGATGGTCTTCATGTCGACAGTGTCCATCCTTCGTCAACCGGGAAACGAGCGGTCTTACGTGGGCATCTTACGGCCCGTGCGAGACAGAGCGGTCTGTCTAAGATCTCTTTGCGGCGAGGTGCTGAAGCCCGGCATCATGTGCCCCGCTCGTGTGCAATGACGCGCCCGAAATCCGAACCTATGGAGGCGGATATGCCCTTTCCCAGCGACCTCGACATCGCCCGCGCGGCCCGGCTCAAGCCCTTGGCCGACATCGGTTCGTCCGTCGGGCTCGGTCCGCATCTGCTCGAGCCGTACGGCGAGCATGTGGCCAAGATCAAGCTCGAGGCCATCGAGGAGCTGGCCGACCGCCCCAAGGCCCGCTACGTGGTCGTGTCGGCGATCACCCCGACTCCGCTCGGTGAGGGCAAGACGACGACGACCGTGGGGCTGGGCCAGGCGTTCCGCCACATCGGGCGATCCGCGACGGTCGCCATTCGCCAGCCGTCGATGGGGCCGACGTTCGGGATCAAGGGCGGCGCGGCGGGTGGTGGCTACAGCCAGGTCGTTCCCATGGAGCTGCTGAACCTGCACCTCACGGGCGACATGCACGCGGTCACGGCGGCCCACAACCTGTTGTCGGCGATGATCGACAACCATTTTCACCAGGGCAACGAGCTGGGGATCGACCACCACAACGTCACGTGGCGCCGGGTGCTCGACGTGAATGACCGGGCGTTGAGGGGGATCATCGTCGGGCTGGGCTCCCGCCAGGACGGTGTACCGCGGCAGACTGGCTTCGACATCACCGCGGCCTCCGAGGTGATGGCGGTGCTCGCGCTGGCTACGTCGTTGCAGGACATGCGCCGGCGTCTTGGGCGGATCGTCGTCGGGTACACGCGGGACGGCGCCCCGGTCACGGCGGAGGCCCTCGGCGCGGCCGGCGCGATGACCGTGATCATGCGCGAGGCCATCAAGCCGAACCTGCTCCAGACGCTGGAGAACACGCCCGTGCTCGTCCACGCGGGCCCGTTCGGCAACATCGCCCACGGCAACTCCTCCATCGTCGCGGACCAGATCGGCATCCACGGCGGTGACTTCCTCCTCACCGAAGCCGGTTTCGGCGCCGACATGGGCGCTGAGCGGTTCTTCAACATCAAATGCCGTAACTCTGGCCTGCGGCCAGACGCCGCGGTACTGGTCGCCACCGTCCGGGCGCTCAAGGCGCACTCAGGCCGCCACCGCATCGTGGGAGGCCGGGCGCTGCCCCCCGACCTGTTGGCAGAAAACCCCGATGAGGTCCACGTCGGTGGCGCGAACCTGCGCAAGCAGGTCGAGAACATCCGCCTCCACGGGGTCACGCCGGTGATCGCCATCAACGCGTTCCCCACCGACCATCCCTCCGAGCACCACGCCATCATCGAGATCGCGGAGGAGCTGAAGGTCCGCGCCGCGGTCACGACCCACTTCCGCGATGGTGGGCGCGGGGCCGCCGAGCTGGCGACCGCCGTCGCTGAAGCGGCTCAGGAGCCGGGAGATTTCCGGTTCCTCTATCCCGACGGCGCCTCGCTGCGCGAGAAGATCGAGACGGTCGCGAGTCGCGTGTACGGCGCCGGCGAGGTCAAGTACGACCTGATCGCCAGTCGGCAGCTCGACGCCTACGAGGAGAAGGGGTTCGGCCAACTTCCCGTCTGCATCGCCAAGACGCACCTGTCGATCTCGTCGGACCCGCGGCTGAAGGGCGCGCCCACGGGATGGGTATTGCCCGTCCGCGAGGTGCGCGCCTCGGTCGGCGCCGGCTTCATCTACCCCATCTGCGGAGACATGCGCACGATGCCCGGCTTGGGCTCTCGCCCCGCCGCCTCACGCATCGACATCGACGAGCACGGCGAGATCGTAGGGCTGTCCTGACCCGTAGCCCCGCCTCCGGCTCGCTGACGGCAGCGTTCCTCCGCATCCGCGGGAAAGCGGCAAGCCACCACCAGCGCGCCGGTCGGCGGGCGCAACAATCCTGCGTATCCGAGGGAAAATTGCGGTGACCGCCACGCTGGCCCCGGTCCCGCGGTCAGGCGGTCAGTTCCCGTCGTCGGTGTACAGGTCTTGGGTGTGGAGTTGGGCGCTGTGGGCGATGTCGGAGCGGCTGACGCTTGCGCCCGATCTGGATCCCTGGCCATCTTCTCCGCGCTGCACCTGGGGATTCACCGTCTCCTCGCCGCCCTCGCCGCCCTCGCCGCCCTCCTGTGGCTCCTCCTGCCGATCGGTGCCCTGGAGCGGGAATCCGGGGGCGAAGAGGCCTTTCCGCGCCGACGAGTCCTCATCGCGCGTCTCCTCTGACGCCTCACCCGAGTCGTCGCCGCTGAAGGGCTGCGCCGCGGGTAAACCGGGGAGTTCGAATGGCAAGGCGTCTTCGCCGCCCGCACACGCGGAGTGAGATGACTCAGATGCATCGTCACCGGAGTCATCGGGGAGGACGCCGTCCTCGGATGGCTCCTCGATCGCGAGCTCTCCTTCTTGGCAAGCGATGCCGTCCGGATCCGCTTTGGGTTTCCCACGGACTACGACCAGGTCGGCCAAGTCCGGCTCCGGGAACTTGGCGACCGGGAAATCGCCCGACGTCGAAGACATGAACCGGCCCCAGGTGGTCGCCGGGAGGTCGCCGCCCGTGGGATGGCCCGGCATGGTCTGGTTGTTGTCCCGGTTGCCCATCCACACGACCGCGGTGAGCGATGGCGTGTACCCGGCGAACCACGCGTCACCGTAGTCCTGTGTCGTGCCAGTCTTGCCCGCGGCCGGATGACCGAAGCGCGCCCTGTGGCCGCTGCCGTCCGAGATGACACCCTGGAGCACGTCGGTCACGGCCCAGGCGACGCGCTCGCTGATGGCCCTGTCGGCGTCATCCTCGTGCCGGTAGACCACGTCGCCGCCGCGGCGGGCTTCGACGACCGCGAAGGCGGAGTGGTGAACGCCGCCGCTCGCGAACGTGTTGTAGGCCTCGGCGAGCTGCAAAGGCGTGATCTCCGCGGTGCCGAGCACCAGAGAGGCGTATGGCTCGAAGGCGTCCTTGCCCCCAAGGCCCATCGCCCGGCTCGCGATATTGGCGGTGGCCCGGGCCCCAACCTGATCCTGGACCTGGGCGTACACGGTGTTGACCGAGTTCCACGTCGCCTCACGGAGGGTCATCGGCGGGTACTCGGCCTTCTCGTAGTTGTTCACGGTCCAGTCCGAGCCGTCGTCCACCTGCGGCAACACGATCTTGGCTGGGGCGTCGAAGTAGCTTTCCGGCGACTTGTTCTCCTCGAGCCACGCGGCGAGCGCGAAGGGCTTGAAGGTGGAGCCAGCCTGGCGAGGTGCGGTCGCGAGGTTGAACTGGTCGGTCTGGTAGTTCTCGCCGCCGATCAAGGCAACGATCCCGCCGGTGCCAGGATCCAGCGCGACGAGCGCGCCCGTGGGGTTGATGCCGGAGAACGCCTCGTCGTACGCCTCCTTGGCGCGCTGCTGGATCCCCAGGTTCAGCGTCGTGGTCACCCGCAGGCCGGTGTAGATCTCGTCGCCCAGCTCGCGCTCCAACTCCTGCCGGACGATGTCCACAAAGAACGGGGCGTCGTTGAAGCGGATCTCTTCGCGCTCGACTGGGGTGGGCGGTTGGGCGTACAGCCTTCCCGCCTCTAGCGGGTCGATCCAACCCAACGCGAGCATCCGGTCGAGCACGTAGCGGTAGCGGCGGCCGGCCGCCTCGGGGTTGGAAAGCGGGTCGTAGGCCGAGGGCGCGGGGATCACGCCCGCAAGCTGAGCGGCCTGGGCAACGTCGAGATCCTTCGCGTCGGTGTTGAAGTAGGCCTGGGCGGCCGCCTGGATGCCGTACGCGCCCCGGCCGAAATAGATGGAGTTGAGATACAGCTCAAGGATCTCGTCCTTCGAGTACTCCTTCTCCAGCTTCATCGCGAGCGCCGCCTCGCGGACCTTGCGCAGAGGAGTCTGCTCGTTGTCCCCGGTGATGTTCTTGATGTATTGCTGGCTGATCGTCGAGCCCCCCTCTACGATCTCGCCTTTGACGACGTTACGCAGCGCGGCGCGGACGATCCCTGGGATGCTCACGCCACCATGTTGGTAGAAGCCCGCGTCCTCCGCGGCCAGGACCGCGTCGCACACGTGCCGCCGCCCCCGCCGGCAGATCTCGTCGATCGGCACCTCCTCGCGAGCGAACTCGGGTTGGAGGGTGGCGAACTCCATCTGTCCCGTCGAGTCCAGGATGACGGTCGGCTTGGCTCCGATCTCGGAGGACAACGGCACCGCTTTGAAGAAGTAGAAGAACAGCACCGTCAGCGCGAACCCGCCGATGAGGAACGGCAACACGAGCGTGCCCAGCACCAACCGGCGGATCCATCGCCGTCGATTCGCGCCCCTTGGGTCACCCCCCGGTCGGCGCGGTTGAGTGGGGCGTCCCGGCGGCACACGCGGCGCCGGCCCGGCGGGACGCCCGCGTGGAGGCGACGCGTCCGGGCGCACCTCAGTGCCAATCGGCCCACGCAGGGGTGGCCCGAAGCCTTCGAGCTGCCCGTGCTCCCACCCGCCACCTCTTGAGTGGTTGGGCGGACCGTCGACGATGAGGTGACGGTTAACAGGAGCCCGCGACCTCCGGACGGCCCCGCGTGCGCGAGTCATAGTGGGTGATTCTGCCAGCCTTCGACAGGCAACCCGAATTGCGAACCTGTACCGTTGTTCGCCTTTTTCGCAGCGCTCAACCCGCGTGAGCGCGGCCGAGCAGGTAGCTCTCGACGAGGTGGTTCCAACCGCATACGAGGCAACACTCGACGACGTAAGCGGTGAACGAACGGTACTGGCGGGCAAGCCCGTCGAGCTCGCGGCGTGTCCAGACGATGTGGCCCGACTTCTGGCGGAGGTCGTCGCCGAAGACATATGTGACCAGGCGGAGGGTCTCGGTCTCGTCTAACGGCACGTCGGCGCGATCATCCGCGAGCCGGCAGATAGGACACGTCCGGTGAGTGGCGGTACCGACATTTCGGGCGGCCCGAAGGAGCTCAGGGTGTGCGTCACACACGTCCTGTAGGGGGACGACCCCGCGTGTGACCTCGCGGACGAGCGCCCGCTTCGCGAGCCGGTAGTCAGTAAAGCCTCTCATCGACAGATCAGAGTTTACGGCCGAGCGCCCTTCTGGCGGGAGACGATTTTGCGCTCCCCGACGGCGCGGCGCCTGATCGCCCAACGTTCCCGCCAAGACGGTTATCGGCACTTGTACTGGGCATATGGGGCCCCCAGCAGGAGCTGGGGATCTGGGCCTGGACGCTGTCGACGCGTCCGGGCCTGGCTCTCAAGATTCTCTGACGTAGATCGCTCGGTCCATGTAGCATGGCGATATAATGAGCCGATGCATCGCCGCGATGCATGGTGCGCTATTCACGGAAGACACCCTCATGCTGGAGTTGGCCATCCTCGGACTCCTCAAGGAGCGAGCGATGCATGGTTATGAGCTGCGCAAGCAGCTCGGGCAGCGGCTCGGGTTCTTCTGGAGCGTGTCGTTCGGGTCCATCTACCCCACCTTGAAGAAGCTGGAGCGGCGCGGGTTCGTCGAGAAGTTTCTCGTCGCTGACCAGATGTCCCGTCGCAGGCAGGTCTATCGGATCACCGAGCCCGGAGAGCGCGAGTTCATCGAGCTGATCTCCGAGGGAGCGAGCAGCGCGTGGGAAGAGGACAAGTTCCCACTGCGCCTCGCCTTCTTTCGTTACCTCAAGCCCGAGACGCGTATCAGGCTCCTCGAGCGCCGGAAGCAGGTGATGCAGGACAAGCTGGCCGAGGGCCAGCGCTGCATGCGTAACGCACGCTCTGACGAGTACATCCTGAAGCTCATGCGGCACGGCATGGACATCGCCGAGCACGACGTGCGCTGGCTCGACGAGCTGATCGCGGCCGAGCGAGCGGCCATCGAACCCGCGGGCCCGCAAGAGGCTTCACCCGACCAGCAGAACACATCCCAGCCCGACCTGGGGATCGCGCCGGAACGACCGAAAGTCTCGGGAAACGCACGTGATGTCGAGTGACGAAGATTCGTGACCGGCCCGAACCTCCGCAGGTCACGAATTTCCGCAGGTCAACCCCGTTGGAGACCACATTACTAAGGAGATTCGATGGGCAGCCGAGGCCCCCTGGAAAACAGGAAGGTACGCGTAGCCATCGCGGGGGTGGGCAATTGCGCCAGCTCATTGGTGCAAGGAGTCCACTATTACCGCGACGCCGACCCCGGTGAGCGGGTGCCGGGCCTCATGCACGTCGACCTCGCGGGCTATCACGTTCGCGACCTCGACTTCGTCACGGCGTTCGACGTCGACGCGAAGAAGGTTGGTCGCGACCTCGCCGAAGCCATCGCCGCGCCGCCCAACAACACCATCAAGTTCGCCGAGGTCCCGCCGCTGGGTATCGAGGTCATGCGCGGCCCCACGCTGGACGGGTTCGGCGAGTTCTACCGGGCAGTCTGCGCGGAGAGCGATCTCGCCCCCGTCGACGTCGTCGCCGAGCTTCGCCGCGCGCACGCCGACGTGCTGGTCTGCTACCTGCCGGTGGGCAGCGAGGACGCCGTCCGGTTCTACGCCGCGGCGGCGCTTGAGGCGGGGGTCGCCTTCGTGAACTGCCTCCCCGCATTCATCGCCAGCGATCCGCTGTGGGCGCAGCGCTTCACCGATGCCGGCCTACCGATCATCGGTGACGACATCAAGAGCCAGGTGGGCGCGACGATCACCCATCGGATCCTCACCCGCCTGTTCGAGGACCGCGGGGTCACGATCGACCGGACCTACCAGCTCAACTTCGGCGGCAACATGGACTTCATGAACATGTTGGAGCGGTCGCGGCTCAGCTCGAAGAAGATCTCGAAGACGCAGTCGGTCACCTCTCAGATGACCGGCGCCGTCGCGCGCGACAGCATCCATATCGGCCCCAGCGACCACGTCCCATGGCTGGAAGACCGGAAGTGGGCGTATATCCGCATGGAGGGCCGCAACTTCGGCGACGTCCCGTTGAACATCGAGCTGAAGCTGGAGGTCTGGGATTCGCCGAACAGCGCCGGAGTCGTCATCGATGCGGTGCGGTGCGCGAAGGTGGCGCTCGACCGCGGTATCGGTGGCCCGCTGCTCGGGCCGTCGAGCTACTTCATGAAGTCTCCCCCCGCGCAGTTCCCCGACGACGTCTGCCACCGGATGGTGGAAGAGTTCATCGCCGGTGACCTCCCACAACGCCAGAGCGCGTAGTGGCGCGTGCGTGGTAGATCGGCCGGCCTACCAGCAGGTCGCGTGGCACGGCGCCGTAGGTGCGGCTGTCGGTGCTCATCTCGGCGTTGTCACCCGCCACCACGAGATCGCCGTCCTCGGTGACGCGGATCAAGCGTTTTACTACCTCGCGTGAGGGCTCGCGCGGGTCGCGGACGACGACCAGGTCGCCCACCCGCGCGTGGCGCGTCCGCACCACAAGAAGCTGGTCCCCCGGAAAGAGCGTCGGCGCCATGCTGACGCCCGAGACCACTACCCGGTCCAGGCGCCGCCACGCGGCGACCAGCGCGACCGCCAACAGGATCCAGCGGGTTTTTCGTCGCGTCATATGGTTAAAGTAACCACGGAGACCGCCGATTCTTGCAAATCAGTTGCATTTCATGCGGACAAGGAGAGCGTCCATGAGCCTGTACCGCCCCCGCACCGTCTACGCCCACTGCGATATTCCCTGCGGTGTCTACGACCCGGAGCAAGCGCGCATCGAGGCGGAATCTTGCTTCAAGATCATCGAGAAGTACGAGGGCAACTCCGACCCGCTGTTCCGCGCCCGCTGCGTCGTGGTGAAGGAGGAACGCGCCGAGCTCGCCAAGCAGCACATCTCCGTGCTATGGAGCGATTACTTCAAGCCCGAGCATCTCGAGCAGTTCCCGAACCTTCACGACATCTGCTGGCAAGCGCTCAAGCAGTGCTCAACCGTGAAGCGGTCGCTGGACAAGGCCGACGCACAGAAGCTGCTCGATCTCATCGACCAGATCGACGAGATGTGGAAGAAGACGGGTGGCCCCGAGAGCACGCGCGTCGCGGGACGACCTGGCTAGCTGATCCGCGGCGCCATTTGTGCTGGATATCGGCGGTCCGTACTCCGCCGGGTCCAGCACAAAGACCTTCGGCAACGGGCCACGAGAGGCCGACCGCGCCCCCCGCGCCTCCGCAGAGTAGCGGAACTTTTGCGTTCCGCCTGTGTACCTATATAGGGGATTGCATGATACTGGAGGCGACCCCGCCGCTTGCCCGGTAAAGCTGGAGGACCGCCTCGTGGGAGTAGCCACCCCAGGAGGCGCGGTGCTCGTCGTTGACGATCACGCGCCCACTCGGGACATCCTGATCAACGAGTTGCGCCGCGCCCGCCTGCCGGCGGTGTACGCCACGAGCAGCGAAGAGGCGCTGGACCTCGTCGAGCGTTACCCGATCAGCGTGATGTTCATGGACGCCGAGCTCCCCGGAGCGCTCCAGACCCTTCGCGCGCTCCGCACGATGCCCGCGACGCAAACCTTGCCGATCGTGCTGCTCTCCACCGAGACGGGGATCGCCGATCGTGTCGCGGGGCTTGAGGCGGGCGCCATCGACTACCTCGCCAAACCCATCGCCCCGCACGAGATTGTCGCGCGGGCGCGAGCCAACCTGCGCACTCGAGCCGCATGGTTGAGAGCCCTGGAGTTACAGGTCCACGATCGCAGCGCGCTGACCGACCTGCTCCGCCGGGTACGAGTCGAACCCACTCCTGAGCTGACCGCCGGGGGCATCTGCCGCCAGCTCACCCGGGTATGCGGGCTGGTGAGCGCTGTCGTGATCGCCTTCGTGGCAGAGGGAGAGGCCGTGCCTCTCGCGATCAGCGGTCCGATCTCGGCGCCCCCAGGGTGGCCAATTCCTCGTCACCTCGCGAGCAGCTTGCTGACCAGCGCTGAGGAGGGACCGTGGGTCCGGGATCAGGACGAGGGCTGCACCCTCGCCCATCCCGCGGCGGCCTACGCCGCCTACGCGCCGCTGCAGAGCGACGGGATGCTCGTCGGCCTGCTCGCCATCGCGGGTCATGGCTGGCCCGGTGTGGGTCCGGTCGAGGCTCGTGCCCGGTACCTCTCGGCCGTGGTCGACTTCGCGGCCGCCGCTTCGGCACTGCTCGGATCGGCGCTGGAAGAGTGGGGAATGGCATGCAACGCGAGGGCCGAGCTGGAATGGGTCTTGGGCGGCGGGGCGTTCCGCCCGGTCTTCCAGCCGATCCACGACGTCGAGACCGGCGAGATCACTGGTTACGAGGCGCTCACCCGTTTCGCCGACGGTGCCCCCGCCGAGCCCCGCTTCGCCGAGGCCGTCCAGGTCGGTCTTGGACTGGAGATTGAGGCCGTCACCGTGGCGGCGGCCGTCCATGGTTCCGAATCGCTTCCTGACGGGGCGTGGCTGTCGCTCAACGTGTCACCGGCCTTCCTGCTTCAAGGCGATTACCTGCTCCGAGCCATCAGGTCCAGCCCTCGTCCCCTGGTCCTCGAGCTCACCGAGCATGATCCGATCGACGACTACCCGGCGATTCGCGGAGCCATGAACCGGCTCGGCTCCTCAGTCCAGCTGTCGATCGACGATGCCGGGACCGGCTACGCGTGCCTCAACCACGTGTTGTCCCTTCAGCCCGCCTTCGTCAAGCTCGACCAGAGCTGGGTCCGCGGCATTGACGCCGACCCCGCTCGCCAAGCCCTTGTCGCCGGCCTCGAGTACTTCACCTCCCACACCGGCTCCACCCTCATCGCCGAGGGCGTCGAGACCTCCGCCGAGCTCGCCGTTCTCTCCGACCTCCACGTCCCCCTCGCCCAGGGCTACCTCCTCGGCCGCCCCGTCCCCATCAGCTCGTAACCCCCTGGCGGTCGGGTCCTACCCGGTGACGAGAGCGGCGAGGCGGGGGCCGTGGCCGTGGACGAGGTGGCCGTGGCGCCAGAGGGCCGTCGCGACGGCGGTGTCGCCGATCCGATCGACGAGGGTCGCGTCGAGCGGGCGGCCGACCTCGATGACCGGCGCGGGGAGGCGGGCGAGTGCGGCGGGGCCGCCGCTGATCAAGTGGGCAGCGGCAGGCAAGGTGGCGTGGCCCTGCTCGCAAAGTGAGAACGGCGCTTGGAGCAGCGCGCTGGGAAGGTAGTCCGAGCACAGCGCATCGCAGAGGCCGGCGGCGACGGCTTCGGCGGCGAGGAGGTTGCCCGGTGAGGTCGAGCGGCCGCGAACGGCGTTCGGCGCGCCGAGCACGGTGCCCATTCCCAGGTCCCGGGCGTGGCGTGCGGCCGCGGCCGTGAGGGGGAACTCGGCGATCGTCGCTCCCAGCGCGTGCGCTCGATCGACGTCGTCGGGGTCGCGATCGTCGTGGCTCGCGAGCGCGATGCCGTGGCGTCGGGCGAG
>JBOGED010000524.1:0-1809 GCA_050743625.1 Egibacteraceae bacterium
GACCGGCGCAACCCCGTCGCCCGCGCGCTCACCGCCGCGATCCGCCACCACGGCGGCACGCCCCGGCACAAGCTGAAGACGGCGACCTCGGACATGAACGTGGTCGCCTCGCACTGGTCGGTGCCGATGGCGACCTACGGCCCGGGAGACAGCGCGCTCGACCACAGCGCCGAGGAGCACATAGAGATCGACGAGTACCTGCGCGGGATCGCCGTGCTCTCCACGGCGCTGGACAGCCTCGCCGAGGAGCTGGTCGCCACCACGAAAGAGAGGATCACATGCCATCGCGTCGCGCCATGACCGCGCCGCCGACGGACGGCGCGTACTGCCCGGTCGCCCTGGACGACTGGCTCGACAACCGCGGCACGTCGCATCCCGAGCGCACCGGTGAGGGCGCGTTCAACCTCTGGGGGAACAGCCTCCCGGCCGACGAGCTCCCCCCTCCAGGCGCCCGGGTCCACGTCGGTGGAGTCCCGTTCGTCTTCCCGAGCGTCTCCGGAGCGGGGGACAACCTCCGCTGCGCCCGCCAGCTCATCCCCGTCCCCGCTGGCGACTACGACTGGCTCTACGTCCTCGCCGCCGCCGAGCGGCGGACAGAGGACCTCGTGCTCCTCCACTTCGCGGACGGGTCCGTCGACCCGGAGTGGCTACGCGTCTCGGATTTCTGGCCAGACACACCCCCAAGGTTCGGTGAGCGTCTCGCCTTCCGCTGCACCCGCATGCACTATCCCCGCCACCTGCAGCGTGGCTTCGGCCCGACGATCTGGCGGCAGCGGGTGCCGGTCTCCCGTGAGGCTCCATTGGCCGCGGTCCGGCTACCCGACAACTCGGCGTTGCACCTCTTCGCGCTCACCGCGGCGCGCCGGGCGACTCAGGAGGAGCCCTGGTGAGGGTCGTCCTCGACACCGTTCGCCCTTGGCGCCATGACCTCGCGGGCTGCCCTCACGCCTGCGCCGGCACCCTCTTCGCGGCCCATGGCGTCGACCCGCTCGGGGCGCTTGGCGCCGGCTGGCGATTCCATTACGCGCCAGGAGACGTCAGGCGCGAGGAGTACTACTTCCCGTGCCCCCCGGGGCGGTCGCTGTTCGAGGCGCTGGCGCCGTACCAGCATGCGACATCGTCCTGGCGCTACCCGAGCGACGCCGGCGAGGGCTGGGCGCAGGTACGCGAGCGGGTCGCGGCCGGCGCTCCGGTCGCGGTGGCGGTGGACAACTTTCACCTCCCGTTCCGCCCCGCCTACCGCGACGTCCATACGAACCATCTGATCGTGGTGTACGGGTTCGACGACCAGCACCGCACCGTGCGTGTGCTCGACGCGATCCCGCCAAGCTTTGACGGCGACCTCCGCCTCGACGACCTCGCCGACGCGCGCGGCTCGACGAACCCGGCGGCGGGTGGCCGGGACATGTTCTTCACCGACAACCCCATCGCCAACCGGTGGCTCGACGTCCGCTTCGACCACCGCCCCGACCCCGCGCACGCCGTCGAGGCCCGCGCCGCCGAGGTCGCCGAGGCGCTCCACCAGAACCTGCTCGGGTTCGCGGCCGAGCGCGACGACACCGACGACACCGGCGGCGCCTACGTGGGCGCGGCGGGACAGCGGCGGTTCCTCACCGACATGGCCGCCCGGCTGGACTGTGGTGAGGACGTCGTGGACGAGGTGTTCATCGTGGCCGGGGCCGCGCTCGCCACGGCGGCGCTGCACGCGGACTGGTTGTCCGAGGCTGGCGGCTGGCTCGGCCGGCCGGCGCTCCGCGAGCTGGGCAGGCGGGTGGAGCGCATCGCCCACCACTGGTCGGCGCTCCGGAT
>JBOGED010000525.1:0-2234 GCA_050743625.1 Egibacteraceae bacterium
TGGCAGGGCGGGTGTGCGATTACGGGCGGATGCGCCCGAGCAGGCACATCACACCGGGAACGCCGCGAGGCGAGCGGGTGGGCGGCTGCGGTCGGAAACAGCAACGTCATTTATGCCCAGCCCCTTAGTCCGCATTGTGGGGCTCCGGCGGTTTGTGTGTTCGATGGTAGCTGATGCGCTCGACGCGTGCTCGTCGTAGCCGTCGCGTCGGGCTTGGCGGATGGCGGGCCGCGTCCCTCATGCTCGTCATCCGGGGTGACGTAGCCGATGCTCTCGTGTAGCCGCACCGTGTTGTAATGGGCCCGGACACGCTCGAGCTTGGCGCGCAGCACGGCCGGGTCGTCGATGGCGTCCAGGTGGGGCCACTCGCCCTTGATGTGGCCGAACAGCGTCTCGATCCAGCCCTGGTCGGTCGGGGTATGCGGTCGCCCGAAGTGCTCCAGCGATCGCGCACAGCGCCATGAACTCCCGCGTCGACCCGGACGTCATCTGCGCCCCCGTTGTCCGACACCGCGAGGGAGGATCGGGCGGCGCTCGTCATCGGTCGTGGGGTCGATGAGCCGTCAGCGCCGCGCTCCAGCGCGGTGTCGAGCAGCCCCTCGGCCTCCAGCGCGTCGGTGAGCACGACCTGGACCTGGGTCGAGGTCTCCTCCGCCGAGACGATCGTGGCCAGCCACTTGCGCCTCACCAAGTCCATGACCACGGTGGCGGCGATGCCCTCACAGCTACGCAAAATGGGTCGTGTCATAGATCCAGATGCTGTGCTTGGTGTAGGTGACCCAGGCGGGGAACGGCTTACGCTGCGACGACCCGGCCCGTTTCGGGCGTCGCAGCGTAAGCCCGTGAGCAGCCAGGACACGGCCGAGGCGACGATGGGGAGACCCATACCCGGCCCAGGTAAGAGCCGCGGTGAGCGAGTTTGCGCCCGGGAGCGGTCGACCTCGCCCCAGTCGTTGAACAACGCCACGACCTCGTCCTGCTCCCACTCCAACAGCCCATGGACGGGGTGGCCGCCGGCGGGGCGGTCGGCCAGCCGGTCGGCCGATGCGGCGGGTGCGCCAACGCCACGCGCGCCGCTCGGGCAGCTCCAAGGTCTGGCAGGCGCCGCGGTGGGTCCAGCCGTCCTTGACACCCCCGGTCGACCAGGTCCAGCAGGCCGGCTTTGGTGGCCGAGTCGACCCGGCGAGGGATTCGGCCACTCAACCCCAACGCCCATATCCGGCCACCAGCATCAGCCGTACGCCCATCTCCTTCCAGCGCCTCGGACAACCGGGCGATCTCCGCCTGAGCCGCTACCAGCTGGGGGTCTGGGCCGTCGGCTCGCACGCCCGGTCTGGACTTGGCCAGCGCGTCCAACGCGCCCTGCTTGGCCACCTGCCGCAGCTTGAGGACCGTCGAGCGGTCGACCCCCGCCTGGTCGGCGGCCCCAGCGATGGTGGTCCCCCCTCGAAGCAGCTGGACCCAGATCTCGTACTTCTGCACCGGGGTGAGGAACCGCTTGCGGCGGCGCCTCACACGGTCGGCCCCAGGATGTGACTCGGACATTCCCACAGCCTTCCTGACAGGCCGGGAACCCCGCAAACTGCGGACTAATTACAAGCTCGATCTGTGTCTTAAGTCAGGCGCAAACCAGATCCTCCTCGTCTGCCTGGGGAACATCTGTCGCTCTCCGACGGCCGAGGCCGCCTTGCGTGAGGCGCTGGCGCAGGTGGGGCTGGACAGGAAGGTGGAGGTCGACTCCGCTGGCACCGGCGATTGGCACGCCGGCCAGCCTCCTGACCGGCGGATGACCGCCGCGGCGGCGGCGGTCGGGCTGTGCCTCGAGGGCCGGGCGCGCCTCATCCGCCGCGACGACTTCGACACCGCGGACCTGATCCTGGTGATGGACCGTTCTAACCTGCAGGACGTCCTCGCGCTGGCCCCAACCCAAGAGGCGCGTGAGAAGGTCCGGCTGTACCGCAGCTTCGACCCGGACGCCGGAGACGACGAGGTCCCCGACCCCTACTACGTCGGAGTTACGGGCGGGTGAGGCGGCGGCACCGGGCGTGGCGGCAGGGGCATGATCGGTCCGAGGCAAGCGGCGACAAGGGCAAAGGGAGTTCATGACCGTTCCCTGGAGATCGACCCACCACCGCGCGTTGATCGTGCTCGCCGCGCTCGCGCTTGCGGTATCGGCGTGCGCGCCGGCGGCCGGGCCGGCGCCGGGTGCCTCAGGCCAAGCGCCGGGCGCGGGG
>JBOGED010000526.1:0-3028 GCA_050743625.1 Egibacteraceae bacterium
GCAAGACGCGCGAGCACCCCAACGAGGTGACGCGTCCAGGTGGGCTGGACGCCGCAACCGCACGACCCTGCCAATAACCACGTTATTTATGCCCGACGCCTTAGAACGACGACGCCGGCCAGCCTAATCCTGCACTGTGCAGAGTTATGCCGGTATACCGGTACAACTCTGCACAGTACGGCGAAGTGCCCAAGCCGACTGGGGTGTTTAGCCCAAAAGGGGCTGCACATCGACCGGTTTGCCCGATTCTCATCATCCGGGATGACGGCGCCAGCCGGCATGAGCTGCTGTGCAGAGTTAGTCCGGTATACCGGACTCACTCTGCACAGTACGGTGAGCGCTCATGCCTCGTGACGCCAGTTCGCGCCCGAAGAGGTAGAGGAACTGAGTGTTCGTGACGGCATATCGCTTGAATAGCCGGTGCGGCTCTTGGGCGAGGCGGTGGACCCACTGGAGCCCCGACCGTTGCATCCAGCGCGGCGTCGGACTGAGGTTCCCCGCGTAGTAGTCGAAGGCCGCGCCGACGGCGAGCATCGCGGCATCGATGGCTCCCCGGTGCTCAGCGACCCAGCGCTCTTGCCGGGGACAGCCGCGCCCGACGAGGACGATGCCGGCTCCGGATGCGTTGATCTGCTCGATGTCGGCCTGGTCCTCGGTAGCGGTCGCGTCGCGGAACCGATCGGGCTGGACGCCGACGATCTCGATCGCGGGGTACGTCAGCTCCAGGCGCGTCGCCATCCGGGCGCACGTTTCGGCCGTGCTTCCATAGAGGTAGACGCCTACACCATGGTCAGCGGCGGACGCGCAGACACAATCGACGAGGTCTGGCCCGTAGACGCGCTCCGCGAGCTGGGTCCCACAGAGGCGGTTCATGGCCCAACGGACCGGCTGACCGTCAGGGGTCACCAGGTCAATCGTATTCACGAGCCGGCCGAACGAGGGGTCGCGGACGGCCTCCATCAGGCCGTGAACGGCGAGGGCGGAGACCGCGAACGAGCGCCGGGCGCGGGCGGCCTCCAGGATGGCGTCGCAGGCCTGCACGTAGTCGGTGACGCTCAGCCCGATGCCGAACAGCTGGACCTTCGGCGGCGAGGACACATCTTTCACCGCCAGCGCTCCTCTGCCCGCTCGCGGATGTCTTTGAGAATGGCCGGGACGTCATAGGTCAGGCACCAGTCCGGGTAGTGTGCGCGGAACTTCCGGATGTCGCTGATCCACCAGATGTGATCCCCCACCCGGTTCTGGTCCTGATAGGACCAGCGCAATGGCCGCCCCGCGATTTCCTCGCAGAGCGCGATCGCCTCGAGCATCGAGCAGTTACTGAAACGACTGCCACCGATGTTGTAGATCTCGCCAGGCCGTGGGTTGCGATAATACGCGTCGAACGCGGCAATGAGGTCGGCGCTGTGGATATTGTCACGGACCTGCTTGCCCTCGTACCCATAGACGCTGTAAGGGGCTCCGGTTAACGTGCATTGCATGAGGTAGGCAAGGAAGCCGTGGAGCATGGCCCCCGAATGGCCCGGACCGGTGAGGCAGCCTCCGCGGAACGCGACCGTGTTCATGCCGAAGTACCGCCCGTACTCCTGGACCAGCACATCCGCGGCAACCTTCGACGCGCCGAACAAGCTATGCGTGCTCTCGTCGATCGACATGGACTCGTCAATCCCGTACGCGGAGTACGGATGGTCATCAGCCGGCTCCCAGCGAGTGTCAAGCTCCCGCAGGGGGATCTCGTTTGGTCGGTCTCCATACACCTTGTTCGTCGACGTAAAGATGAACGCCGCGTCGGGGCAGTGGCGCCGGGTGGCCTCGAGGAGCGTCAACGTGCCGTTGGCGTTCACCGTGAAGTCGGTGAGCGGATCCCGCGCCGCCCAGTCGTGGGAGGGTTGGGCCGCCGTGTGAACGACCAGCGTGATCGCGCAACCATAAGAAGCGAACACCCGACCGATGCCCGTCTCGTCACGGATGTCGAGATCGTAGTGCCGGTAGTTCCGAAACGACGACCCTAGGTCCCGGACCGCCCATGCCGTCGACGCGCTGGCACCAAAAAATCGCGCCCGCATGTCGTTGTCGATACCGACGACGAACTCGCTCTTGGGCGCGTAGTACCGCACAGCCTCAGATCCTACCAATCCTCCCGAACCGGTCACAACTACAAGACTCATCGTGCACTCCCCCCGCCTCACCACCCACCGCGGCTACGGAATGGTAACTCCTGAGGGCTTTGGGCGCCATGCCGCATGTTGATCTATGCGCTTGCGTCATACTGGACAAATGGTGATTAACAAGATCTTCGTCATGGCCTTCAGCGCCATCGTGATGACTCCTTTAAGCACGTTGGCCGTGACCGAACCCTGTGCGGCTGGCACTCCATGCGCCGAGCATCCTTGCCCGCCTGGCTTCGAATGCGTGTATTCCCCCAAACAATGCTTCACCACACCATGCCCGCAATACGACTGCGTACCCGCCACTGAGATAGCCGAGTAGCTCGGGCTACCGCGAAGCCTCGAGCGTCGCATTGCCTGGGCAGGGCCAAGGTGGTCGGGAGACATCTGTGGAGCATCCGCGACCGATACGTCGCCAATGCTCCACACAACACGCCTGCGGCACCGCGGATGTGCGCTTACACCGCCCATGCGCCTGGGCAATGGGCACCGCACCCACGGCCGCCGCTGATTGTGCCGGATCGTCACCCCGTAGAGCGGAGCACCGCCGTAGCCTCCGACCACGTGAGGGGCCGGTTGTACACCGGTTGTACACGGGACTTCCCGGCTGTTGGCGGCCGCCCTCGGCTAATGAGCCGGTGTCGATGGTGTCGAACCCGATGTCATCGATACGCGTTGTGACGGTGGCCTTCGCTGCGGCGTCATCACCTGCCAGGAAGATGACCTGACGCGGTAAGGGGCTGGGCATAAATGACGTTGCTGTTTCCGACCGCAGCCGCCCACCCGCTCGCCTCGCGGCGTTCCCGGTGTGATGTGCCTGCTCGGGCGCATCCGCCCGTAATCGCACACCCGCCCTGCCA
>JBOGED010000527.1:0-2450 GCA_050743625.1 Egibacteraceae bacterium
GTGCAGCCTCGGACCATGACGCGGCGGTGGAGGCCGCGCCGGCGCCGGCAGCCGCTGAGGCGGGCGTCGCAGCCGCACCCGTTGTGGCGGAGCCCGTATCGGAGCCCACGCCGAATGAGGAGGTGACTCGCGCCGCTCGCACACGCAGGCGCACGCGGGGACGGCGGAATCCCGGCGCTGGCGAGAGCGGAGGTCTGGAACCCGACCGCGAGAACGGGGGCCCGGACGCGTCGACAGCGTCTAGGCCCGGATCCGCAGCTCCTGCTGCGGGCCCGGACGCGGACGCCTCCGTCCAATCCGATGCCATGCCGGACACCGCCGACAAGGAGGACGCGCCAGCGCCGACACGGCTGCAAGCGCGTTCTCGCCGAGGAGGGCGCCCTGGAAGGAACGTCCGAGGTCGCGGTGGGCGGCGGGTGCTCGGTGGCGTAAGTGAAGAGACACGGCGGGCAATCACCGAGGGCCCGCCTCGCCGGATGCTCGTGAGCGTCGGACCTGAGCGGACCCAGATCGCGGTGCTCGAAGAGCGTGTCCTGGTCGAGCACTATGTCACTCACCGGAAAGAGACGAGCTACGTCGGCAACATCTATCAGGGGCGGGTGCAAAACGTGCTGCCGGGCATGGAGGCGGCGTTCATCGACATCGGCAAGGGCCGCAACGGGGTGCTCTACGCGGGTGAGGTCAACTACGACGAGTCTGACCTCGATGGCGAGCTCCCCCGGATCGAGCAGACGCTCAAGCCCGGTCAGGTCGTCCTCGTACAGGTGACGAAAGACCCCATGGGCACGAAGGGGGCGCGACTGACCCAGCATCTGTCCATCGCGGGCCGTTACTGCGTCCTCGCCCCGGGTGACGGGATGCTCGGCATCAGCAGGAAGCTCACCGATGAGGAACGTGAGCGGTTGCGCAAGATCCTGAAGTCGATCAAGCCTGAGGAGTATGGCTTGATCGTGCGGACCGCCGCGGAGGGCGCGACCGCCGAGCAGCTGGAGGCCGACGTCGCCCGGCTTGTGCGGATCTGGGAGCAGGTAGAGCAGCGCGCGGGAAAGACCAAGCCGCTCGCGGCTGTGTACGAAGAGCCTGACCTCGTGATCCGCGTGATCCGTGACGTGTTCGGTCCCGAGTACACGGAGCTGGTCGTGGACTCCTCCGAGCTCGGCCAGCAGGTACGCGACTACCTGGAGGATGTGAGCCCAGAGCTGGTCGACCGCGTCTCGGTGTACGAAGGCGAGCAGAACATCCTGGACGCCTACGAGGTCACGAATCAGGTCCGCCGGGCGCTCGAGAAGAAGGTGTGGCTGAAGTCCGGCGGCTACCTCATCGTCGAGAAGACCGAGGCGATGTGGATCATCGACGTGAACACCGGGAAGTTCGTCGGCGAGCGCAATCTGGAAGAGACGGTCTTGCGGAACAATATCGAGGCCGCCGTGGAGATCGCACGCCAGCTCCGCCTGCGGGACATGGGCGGCATCATCGTGATTGACTTCGTCGACATGCTGCTGCCCGCGAACCGCGAGGAGGTACTCAAGCGCTTCAGGCGCGAGCTCGTGCGGGACAAGACCAAGAGCCGCGTGATGGAGATCTCCAAGCTCGGCCTCGTGCAGATGACCCGCAAGAACGTCAGCCAAGGGCTGCAAGAGAGCTTCATGGCGCGCTGTGACGAGTGCGAAGGTCGCGGCCAACGGATGATCGCCGACATCCTGGTGTAGTTCGGGTGTAGTTGCGGACGCGCCAGGGCATACCTACACTGCGAGAGAACGGCGCGCGTTTGCGCGCCGTACTTTTGTGGGATGGGTTTGGACACGTACCCGCCCCCGCCCGTTCATCACAGAGGAGAGCCCGCGATGTATGCCGTGGTCGCCACCGGCGGCAAGCAGTACCGCGTGACGGTTGGTGACACACTGGACGTGGAGTCGCTCCAACCAGGCGAGGACGGAACCGTCGCGCTGCGCCCAGTCTTGATTGTCGGCGACGACGGCGAGATCACCGCCGCGCGAGACGCGTTGGGTGCGGCGAAGGTCACAGCCAGCGTGGTCGAGCAACGGAAGGGTCCCAAGGTCGTCGTGTTCAAGTACAAGAACAAGACCGGGTACCGGCGCAAGACCGGCCACCGCCAGTCCCTCACCCGAATCCGCATCGAAGAGATCAGCGCGAGCGCGTAGGGGATAGCGATGGCACACAAAAAGGGCGGTGGCTCTAGCCACAACGGCCGCGACTCGAACCCGAAGATGCTCGGAGTGAAGCGTTACGGTGGCCAGGTCGTGAGGACCGGGACGATCATCGTCCGGCAACGGGGCACTCGCATCCACGCGGGTGAGAACGTCGGCCGCGGTGGAGACGACACGTTGTTCGCGCTCGCCGATGGCGTGGTGTCCTTCCGCAACCGGGGCAAGCGGAAGTTCGCGGACGTCCTGACCTCTTGAGTGTGGAGGATCCGCGCGGTATACCGC